>NZ_JBFRCN010000032.1:0-99045 GCF_040965835.1 Paraburkholderia sp. BR10872 | reverse complement strand
AGTTCGCCGAGCGCGTTCTCCAGTTCGACGCCGAGCAGGTGCGCATCGGCGGCCAGTTCGTCGAAGAACATCGCGCCGTGCCGTATCAGCGCCTCGTAGACGCGCTGCGCGCGCGCCGATAGTCCCGCGGTGTCGGTCGTTTCGACGAGCGCCATCCAGCGCGCCAGCTCACGGCGCGTAAGCAGCACCACCGGCGTGCTGCGTACCGTCGAAGCGGCCGCCGCACGCGCGGGCAGCCGCGCCCAGGCAAGCCGACCTGAGCGGCACAGCTCGTCGAGCAGCATGGGCGTGTAATCGTCGATACGCGCCGGCAGGATATCGTCCTCCCACGCGAGCGCCGAGGCTTCCCAGCCTTCGAGCTGGTCGAGTACGGCGGCCAGCGCGTCGCGGCCAGAGCCGCGCGAGCCGGGGGCCACGCGTTGCCATTCGAACAGGAAGCGCATGAAGTCGTGACGCTCGACCGGCTCGATTTCGCGCCGCAGCTTGCGCACCGTGTAGCGGTGGATACGCGCGAGCAGATGGCGTTCGCACCATTCCTCCTGGCCGCCGCCCATCGCTTGCGGCGTGAAGCGTCCGCGCATCACGGTGCCTTCGGTTTCGAGGCGCGTGAGCGCGAGCGCCGCCACGCTCGCCTCCAGCGCGAGCGGCCGCGCCACGTGCGCGATCGTGAGCGGTCCGAAGCCCGACAGTCGGGCGCGAATGATCTCGACCAGCGCCGCGTCCTCGGTCCACGTATCCGCGTATTCAGGCGGCGGCGTGAGCGGCGGCTCGCACTGCGCCTGGGGATAGATGGCCTGCACACACGCAAGCCGCTCGATGCCCACCCACAGCGCGTCGTGATCCGAGACCGGTAGCCGCGTTGCGCGGCCCGCCGCCGCCAGATCGGCGAGCCATGCGAGCCACTGCGGCGCCTGCTGCGCCTCGCTTTCGGCGAGAACGCCGAGGCTCGTGAGAGCGTCGTGCATTTCGTCGGCGTCTCGCACTTGCGGCCAGGCTTCTTCGCGCACGCTCGCAATCGCTTCGGGGTCGAGCGCGCCGAGATCGTCGGTGGATTCTGGGTCGCTCCACCGGCGCGACAGCACGGCCTGAGTACGCCGCTCTTCGATCGGGGCGTCGTCGAGGAACGCATAGGGGCGCGCGGTGAGGATTTCGGCCGCGAGCGCAGAGGGCGCGGGCAGTTCGCGCACCACGAGCTTCAGGTCGCCCGCCTCGATGCGCCGCAGCAGCGCGATCCATGCTTCAGTATCCATAGCGTCATGGAGGCAGTCGTCGAGCGTCTGGTCGACGAGCGGATGGCGCGGCACTTCACGCTCGCCTGCGATGTTTTCGACGCACGCCACCTGGTCGGGAAACACGGCCGCGAGCAAGTCTTCGCTGCGCATGCGCTGGATCTGCGGCGGCGTCTTGCGTCCGCTGGTCTGACGCGGCAGCGCGAGCGACGTGGTCGCATTCCAGCGCCAGCGCACGCCGAACAGCGGCGCCTCGAGCAGCGCCTGCACGAGCAGATGTTCTGCGGAATTCGAATGGAGATAGCGCCATACCTCGTCCAGCGCGAAGCTGTGCGCACCGGTGAGCGAGAGGATGATGGCGTCCTCGGTCGCGGCGGCCTGCAGCTCGAAGTTGAACTGGCGGCAAAAACGCTTGCGCAGCGCGAGACCCCACGCGCGGTTCAGGCGGCTGCCGAACGGGGTATGAATCACGAGCTGCGTGCCGCCCGCCTCGTCGAAGAAGCGCTCCATGACGAGCGTGTCCTGGGTGGGCAACACCGTGAGCGCGGCGCGGGCGCGCGCGAGATATTCGACGATCTGGCGCGCGGCGGCATCGTCGATCTCGAGCGATGTGGCGAGCGCCGCCGTGGCGCGATCGACCACGGCGGGCGACGCGGCGTCGTCCGTCGCGCCAGCGCTCGCGCTCGCATCGATCAGCGCGACTTCCACCTGCTTGCGCAGCCGCGAAATCGCGAACGAAAGCTCGTCGCTGCGTCCTGGCGCCTCGCCTAGCCAGAACGGAATGCTGGGCGGCTGCCCCTGGGCGTCTTCCACGCGCACGCGGCCCGCCTCGATGCGCAGGATCCGGTACGACGCGTTGCCGAGCTGGAACACGTCGCCCGCGAGGCTTTCGACGGCGAAGTCCTCGTTGACGGTGCCGATCTGCACGCCCTGCGGTTCGAGCAGCACCGAGTAGTCGGCGTTGTCGGGAATCGTGCCGCCCGACGTGAGCGCGACGAGCCGCGCACCGCGCCGCGCACGCAGTGTGTGGCTCACCACGTCGCGATGCAGGTAGGCGGCGCGCGGCCCGTGGCGGCTCGTGTAACCTTCGGCGAGCATGCGCAGCACGGCGTCGAACTGCGCGCGCTCGAGCGCCGCCCATGGCGTGGCGCGCCGCACGAGCGCATAGAGCGCGTCTTCTTCCCAGGCCTCGCAGGCCACTTCGGCGACGATCTGCTGCGCGAGCACATCGAGCGGCGCTTGCGGCAGCGCGAGGCGGTCGAGTTCGCCGCGCCTCACGCTATCCAGCAGCGCCGCACATTCGATCAGGTCGTCGCGCGACGTGGGGAAGATCCGTCCCTTCGGCACGCCGCCGACCTGGTGGCCCGAGCGCCCGACGCGCTGCAGGAAGCCCGCGATCGAGCGCGGCGAGCCGATCTGGCACACGAGATCGACGTCGCCGATATCGATGCCCAGTTCGAGCGACGCCGTCGCCACAAGCACGCGCAGATCGCCGCTCTTGAGCCGCTGCTCGGCGAGAAACCGATGCTCGCGCGCGAGGCTGCCGTGGTGCGCGGCCACGGCTTCGGCGCCCAGACGGTCGGTGAGATGGCGCGCCACGCGCTCGGCCATGCGGCGCGTGTTGACGAACACGAGCGTCGTGCGGTGCATGGCGACGAGTTCGGCCATGCGGTCGTACACGCGCTCCCACACGTCGTTTGCCATCACGGCTTCGAGCGGCACGGGTGGCATTTCTATCGCAAGATCGCGTTTGCGCGTATGGCCCACATCGACGATCTCGCACGCGGGCGGGTTTGCATTCGGATCTTGCGCCGCGTCGCCCATGCCCACCAGAAAGCGCGCGACGGTTTCGATCGGCTTTTGCGTGGCCGACAGCCCGATGCGCAGCAGACGCGCGCCGCACAACGCATCGAGCCGCTCGAGGCTCAGCGCGAGATGGCAGCCGCGCTTGTTGCCCGCGAGCGCGTGAATCTCGTCGACGATCACGCTGCGCGTGCTCGCCAGCATGCGGCGGCCCGATTCGGAGCCGAGCAGCACGTAGAGCGATTCGGGCGTCGTGACGAGGATGTGCGGCGCGCGTTTGCGCAGCGCCGCACGCTCGGGCTGCGGCGTATCGCCGGTGCGTACCGCGGTACGGATGTCGACCGGGGGCAAGCCAAGCCGCGCGAGTTCCTCGCCGATACCTTCGAGCGGCCGTTCCAGATTGAGCCGGATGTCGTTGGAGAGCGCCTTGAGCGGCGAGACGTAGACGACAAGCGTCGTGTCGGGCAGTGCGCCACCGTTCGCGAGGCCATCGCGCACGAGTTCGTCGAGCGCGGCGAGAAAGGCGGTGAGCGTCTTGCCCGAGCCGGTCGGGGCGGCCACCAGCGTCGCGCGCTGGCTCGCAATTAACGGCCATGCGGCGCGTTGCGCGGCAGTGGGCGCGTCGAAGCTGCGCCGGAACCAGCCGGCCACAGCCGGATGAAAGCGCGCGAGCACGTCGCTTTGCTCGCCGTCTTGACTGGCGGCGGCTGCCGGGGCGTGCGGATCGGATACGGGCGAAGGCGTAGTCATGCGGGCGGTGTGCGGCAAGAAAAGCGGCAGAGGTGGCGGCATTGCACGTCTGCCAGTCTCGCAGCTTTCGTGCGCGTCTGCCTGGCGCGGGGCGATGCGGCTGCTGGCGTTGCAGGGTGCAGGCAGGAATGTACGGCCGCCTTGCTGCGTTTCAAGCCGTGACGGCCATCCGGCAGGCGCGGCCCGAACGCAGTATCCTCGCCGCGTTGGACTTTCCCTCGAACCCACGACGGAGTCACACCATGCGTTACAACCCCCTGGGCCGCACCGGCCTGTTCGTTTCGGAACTCTGCCTCGGCACGATGACCTTCGGCGGTGGCACCGGCATCTGGAACCAGATCGGCGATCTCCAGCAGTCCGACGCCGAACGGCTCGTTGGCCGCGCGCTGGACGCGGGCGTCAATTTCATCGATACCGCCGACGTCTACTCGCAAGGCGTTTCCGAGCAGATCACCGGCCAGGCGCTCAAGAACCTCAAGATCCCGCGCGAGCAGGTGGTGATCGCGACCAAGGTGTTCGGCGAAATGGGCTCGTCGCCGAACGAGCGCGGCGCCACGCGCTATCACATCATGGACGGCGTGAAGGCGAGCCTGAAGCGACTGCAGCTCGACCACATCGACCTGTATCAGATTCACGCCTTCGACCCCGTCACCCCGATCGAGGAAACGGTGCGCGCGCTCGATACGCTCGTGCAGCAGGGGCACGTGCGCTACGCCGGCGTTTCGAACTGGGCCGCCTGGCAGATCGTGAAGGCGCTCGGCATTGCGCAGCGCGAAGGGCTCGCGCGCTTCGAGTCGCTGCAGGCTTACTACACGATCGCAGGGCGCGATCTCGAACGCGAACTCGTGCCGATGCTGGAAAGCGAGGGGCTCGGACTGATGGTCTGGAGTCCGCTCGCGGGCGGGCTCCTGAGCGGCAAGTACGGGCGCGACCAGCAAGGCGAGGCGGGCAGCCGCCGCACGACCTTCGATTTTCCGCCGGTGAACCGCGAGCGCGCATGGGACTGCGTGGACGCGATGCGGCCTATCGCGCAGGCCAAAGGCGTGTCGGTCGCGCAGATCGCGCTTGCGTGGCTGCTGCATCAGAAGGTGGTGACATCGGTGATCATCGGCGCGAAACGCGTGGACCAGCTCGACGACAACATCGCGGCCACGAAAGTGAAGCTCAGTGTCGAGGAGCTAGGCGTGCTGGGCGAGGCGAGCGGACTGCCCGCCGAGTATCCGGGCTGGATGCTCGCGCGTCAGGGCGAGCAGCGGCGCGCGCAGCTGCGGCAATCGCGGCAGGAAGAGGAATGACGCGGGAATGACGCGGGAACGAAGCTGGAATGAAAAGCGCCGGCGGTGGAAGCCGCCGGCGCGGTCTGGCCTGAAACTGGGTCGATCCGGTTGCCCGGCCGATCCGTCAGCTCGCCGCCGAGACCTTCAGATGGTTCTTCACCGAGGTCACGCCCGAGACGCCTTCCACGACCTGCCTGGCGTTATCGCGGTCCTCGGCGCTCGGCACGGTGCCGGTGAGCGACACCACACCCTTACGCGTCTTCACATGGATGTGCTCGGACTTCACGTTCTTCGCGCCGAGCAGTTCGGCCTTGACCTTGGTCGTGATGGTTGCATCGTCGACGTGCTGGCCCATGGACTCCGAACTGGCCGCGGGCGCGGAGCTGTTCGTCGTGGTCTGCGCACCGGCGAGAAGTGCGAACGTCATGCAAGCGGCGCCAGCCGCGGTCTTGAGGATCAGGATGCGCTTCATGGCTACTCCCTTTCTGGTTGTGGTCGCAGCTTCCCTCCGCAAGGTGCGTGCCTCGCCGCGCCGGTGCTCGCTGCGCACGCCGTTGAAAGCCTGCTGGAAGCCGTCTGCGCAGCCCACTATGCGGGATTGCGGCCGATTCACGCTGCCCGGTTTCCCCGACCGGCGCGCGCACAAATTTTTCCGCACCGTTGTAAAAATCTCCACGGTGGGGTCGGAAAAAGGCTCGCGTCGTAGGCGTTGCAAGTGCCGATCCCGTTTCAAAACAGTGCGTTGTAAAAACTGGCATGGCTGTTGCATGAGCGGTGTTACCACTCAATTCAACAAAACGGGATTGCCATGCCTTCCATCGCGTTACACGCGCGCCAGCATCTGGCGCTCACGCCGCGTCTTCAGCAGGCGGTGAGGCTGCTGCAACTGTCATCGCTCGAATTCCAGCAGGAGCTGCGCGAGGCGCTCGACACCAATCCGTTCCTCGAATATGTCCCGCCCGCCTCGGAGACCGGCGAGGCTGCCGAAGCGGCCGACGGCGCAGCGGGCATCGGCTCCGCGGCGGCGCCCGCGGCCGAAGTTCCCGCCATGGCGACCGAAGGCGCCGGCGAGTCCGGCCTCGACGCCGGCATGGCGCAGGAAGCGTCCCCCTACGCCGAGACCTCGTACGCCGAGGCCAGCTACGGCGACGAAGGCTCGGGCTACACCGCCGAGATGCCAACGCCCGGCGCGTTGCGCACGTCGAGCTATCGCGGCGGCGAGGATGGCGATTCCGAGGCCTCCGACTGGGTGCGCGTGCCGGTTACGCTGCGCGAGCAGTTGCACGAGGCGCTGCGCCTCTCGCCGCTCGACGACCTTGACCGGATCGCAACGCAGATCGTGATCGAGGCACTCGACGACGACGGCTACCTGCGTCAGGACCTCGCCGATCTCGCCGATGTGGAGGGCGCTGGCGACGCGCTCGACGAGGACCGTCTGCGCGTGGCGCTGCGGGTGGTGCAGACGCTCGATCGCCCCGGCATCGGTGCGCGCTCGCTCTCCGAATGCCTCGTGCTTCAGCTCGAGGCGATGCCGCACGACACCCCGCATCGCGAACTGGCCTTGCAGATCGTCTCGCAGCATCTCGAACGCCTCGCGCGCCGCGAGCACGGGGAGCTGCAGCGCCAGCTCGGCTGCGACGCCGCCTCGCTGCAGGCCGCGAGTGCGCTCGTGCGCCGCCTCGATCCGAAACCGGGCAACCACTATGGCCGCGCGGACGGCGGCTACGTCATTCCTGACGTGATCGTGCGCCAGGTGCGCGGCAAGTGGGTGGTGAGCGTGAACCCGGCCATCGAGCCGCGGGCGCGCATCCACAAGCTCTATGCGGAAATGTTCGCGCGCTCGGATCAGACGAGCCGCTCGCCGCTCGCTCAGCAGCTGCAGGAAGCGCGCTGGCTGATCCGCAACGCGCACAAGCGCTGCGAGACGATCCTGCGCGTGGGCGAGTGCATCGTCGCGCGTCAGAAGGCGTTCTTCCAGTACGGCGAAATCGCGCTGCGGCCTATGCTGCTGCGCGACGTCGCCGACGAATTAGGTCTGCACGAGTCGACCGTCTCGCGCGCCACGGGCAACAAGTACATGGCCACGCCGCGCGGCATCTTCGAGTTCAAGCGCTTCTTCCCGCGCGAGCTGGAGACGCGCACGGGTGGCACGTGCTCGGCGGCTGCGGTGCGCGCGCTCATCAAGGAAATGATCGACGCCGAAGATCCGCGCGACCCGCTTTCCGACGTCATCCTCACGCAGGAACTCGAAAAGCAGGGCGTGCAGGTGGCGCGCCGCACGGTCACGAAGTATCGGCAGATGATGAAGCTGCCAGCGGCCGAGATGCGCCGGCAGATTTGAGGCATGCGGTTTCTTCTGCGTGCCGGAAGACGGGGGGAGGTCAGCGGCGCGTGACCGGCGTAACGACACGTGTGGTAGCGCGTGGACCGCATGTGACGTTACGCGCGCCGCGATCGGCTATTTGTGGCGCACCCAGCGCAGGGCGAAGCGCCGCGCGTCAGCCGGAAGTGCGTGGCGCAATGCCGAGCCATCGCGCCACACGTCCTAGCGTGAGGCCGTTGCAGAGCAGATTCAGCAGGACGAAGGCAGCGGCCATCGCGGCCGCGAACGCGCGCGTGTCGGGCGAAAGCGCGTCGTTGCGCGCGACGCAAATCGCGAGCGTGAGCGTGACGGGCCCGCGCACGCCGCCCCATGCGATCAGCCATTGATGCGCGCGCGGCAACGGCTTGCAGATGCCAAAGCGGCTCAGCAGCGGCACGAAGATCGTGAGGATGCCGAATCGGCTCAGGGTGGCGGCCACCAGCGCCAGCCCGAGCGGGAGGGCGTCGCGCAGATGCAGCGTGTGCACCAGACCGGGCACGTGCGCTGAAGCGAGCAGAAAGACAGCGGCGGAGGCGATGCCAGCCTGGTACGCCCAAAGCTGGCGAAACAGCCCCTGGCTCGCGGCGCGCGGGCGTGTCCGCATGAGCTGGCTGGCCGCGAGACCCGCGCACACCACTGCGGCCACGCCGGAAACGTGAAGCCCGTGTTCCGCGGTCGGATAGAGCAGCGTGGGCAGCGCGAGCGACAGCGCGTACTCGGAAAAAGGCAGGCGGCGCAGCGCGCTCGACGTCGCCACGAAAAGCGCTCCCGCGAGCGCCCCAAACGTGCAGCCGCCGACGAGCGAAACGAGGAACGATGCGAGCGGATAGCCGTGGTTGTGCGCAGCGGTCGGCGCCAGCACCAGTGCACTCGTGAGGAGCGTGGAGATGGTGATAGCGGCGGCATCGTTGAGCAGGCTTTCGCCCTCAATCAGCCGGATCAGGCGTTCGGGCGCGCCGCTATTGCGAAAGAGCGCGATCACGGTGGAAGGATCCGTCGTGCTGACGATTGCGCCGAGCAGCAGGCAGACGATCAGGCTCTCGCCGCTACTGATCCACGTGGCGAGGCCAACGCCTGCCGCAGCGGCCACCACCGCGCCGATCGCGAGCAGAAGAATGGGCGCGAGATCGGCGAAAAGACCGCGCGTATCGACCTGCAACGCCGCTTCGAAGAGGATGGGCGGCAGAAATATCCAGAGATACGCCTCGGGCGGAAGCGATGTCGTGAGCAAGGGTACGACAGTCGAAGCGGTGAAGTCTGGGGCGAACTGTTGCAAGGCGAGGTAGCCCGCGCCGAGCAGCACGCCGGCGCTGGTCAGGCCGAACGAATCGGAGAGACGAAAACGCTGTGCAGCGGCGTGGCAGAGCGCAATGATGAGTAGCAGGATACCGGCGCGGATGGTGAATTCGATTGCAGTTTGCAAAGGCAGGACACTCCGTGGTGCGGTTGGGCGCCGGGAGCGGCAGTGCCCGCAACGCATCGATTCAGTATCTCGCTGCGTTGCAACTTTGCATGTTGACCCATATCAACTCGCTGCTGACCAGGTCATGACGGCGGCATTACGGTCTTTTACGTGTCAGATGAGATTCGCCGTGCGCGGCTAGCTCGCACCGACGCGCTCGATCAGCGCCACCGCTGCCGCCGGGTTGCGCTCCTTGAAGCCGCTGATGACGTATAGATACACGTCGCGGCCGGCCTTCGCGGCGAGCGGCTTCGCGTAGGTGGCGAGGTCGTCGGGTGTTTCGCCGCGCGACCAGGCGAGCGCGCGCTTCGCCCAGAGGTCGAGATCGGCGGGAGCATAGCCCTGCGGGTGATCCTGCGCGGTTCCCATGATGCGGGCATAGACGAACGGCGCGCTCGTATCGCCGATCAGCGGATAGTCCGAATCGCCGCTGATGACGATCGCCGCCTTGTGTTTGCGCGCGAGTGCGACGAATTCCGGCGTGCAAAAACTCTCGTCACGCACTTCGAGCGCGTGGCGCAGCGGGCGGCCTTCGGCCTCGTCCGGCAGCAGTTCGAGAAATCGTGCGTAGTCCTCGGGATCGAAGCGCTTGCCCGGCGTGATCTGCCAGTTGATCGGCCCGAGTTTGTCGCGCAGGTTCAGCACGCCGCCGCTCAGGAAGCGCTCGATCGTGGCCCCGGCTTCGGCCAGCACACGGCGATTCATCGCGAAGCGCGGGGCTTTCAGCGAAAACACGAAGTCTTCCGGAGTTTCATCGTGCCAGCGCGTGAAGCTTTCGGGGCGCTGCGCGCCGTAATACGTGCTGTTGATTTCCAGCGTCGAGAGATGACGGCTCGCATATTCCAGCTCGCGGCGCTGCGCAAGGCCGTCGGGATAGAACGTGCCACGCCACGGGGCATAGATCCAGCCGCCCACGCCGACGCGAATCCGGCCGTGCCGGGCTTTTGAAGTGGATGAAGGCGCCATTGGAAATCCGTCAGCGAAGCCGGGATGGCGCAGTGTAGCGCAGCACTGGCCGCGGCCGCTGGTTAGCGTGCCGATCTGAACCGCCGAGTTCATCCCGATTTTTAGGCATAGTCCGATATTTTCCTGTCCGCTGTGAGGCTACTTTAGTCCAGTTGTGTCAGATAACTTCACAGGGGCCATCAGATGTCTTCCCGTATATCTCCGGAACTTACCGATGTGCAGTGGCGCAGCATCGCGCCCATGTTTCACGAAATCCGTGTTGAAGGTCGCCGCCGCGGGCGCCCGGCGCACAATCCTCGTCGCGTTTTCGCGGGCATCCTTTGGGTACTGGCCACCGGCTCGGTCTGGTCGAAGCTGCCCGAGCAGTATCCCGATTTCCGCACCTGCCATCGCCGCTTCAAGCTGTGGTTCGACGCCGGTCTCGTGCATCACGCCATGGAGCGTCTGCACGGCGAGGAAGGCCTCGCCCTGTGCGCGGCCATGGCCGCACGCATGCAGCCGTGGCGCTCGCCGGCCGGCCGCAAGCCGCGCTTTCCGGTGGCGTCCTCGCTGCGCTGGCCACTCTCGCGGCCTTTCGTGGAGCGATGAGCGGGCAGCGCGCAGGTCTTCTGCGGCGGATCATCAGTCCGCCGCAGCATCAATTTCCCCCATCCTCCGCTCGCATGCGTGCGAACAGCGGCGCCCACCAGGGCTCGCGCGAGAATGCCGCGATTTCCACGTCGGTATTGAGATCAACGGTGCGCTCCCGTTCGCGCGCATCGAGTGGGTCCGCTTGCGCCAATTGTGCGGCGAGCACCTCGGCGCCGGCGTCGGAAGCGTCGCGCGGCCCATGCGCGCGTGCGTTCACACGCTCGGCGAGCCGCGCTTGCGGCGCGTGGAAGTTCAGGATCAGCATTGGCCGGTTCAGCTCACGCGCGAGCGCCGCAAAACGTGCGCGATGCGTTGCCTTGAGAAACGTTGCATCGACTAGCGCCGTGTAGCCCGCGTTGAGCACGTCGCGCACATGGGCGACGAGGCGCTCGTAAAGCGCATCGAGCGCGGCATGCGTGTAGGCGCTTGCCGGCAGCGCCTCGAGCGAGGGCGGGGCGAAGGGTTCGAGCCGCTTGCGTTCGAGATCGCTCGACACACGGATCGCCCCGCTCAATTCGGCGAGCGCGCGGCTCGCGACCGACTTTCCCGACCCCGAAAAGCCGTGGCAGAGCAAAAGCCAGGGCGCGGGCTCGCGCATGGCGCGCGCTTCGCTGGCCGCGAGCGCCAGGTAGCGCGAGGCGACGCCTGCGCGCGCTCGCGCATCGGACCGCGCGGGCGATCCCGCCTTGAGCGTCGCTACCAATGCCCGTACCAGCGCGCGATAAACGATATGCAGCCGCAACGCCGCGAGCCCCGCGAAATCGCCTGTCGCTTCGAGGTAGCGATTGAGCAGACGGTGGGCATAGGCGGAGCGGCCATGCGCGCGCAGATCCATCAGCAGGAACGCAAGATCGCAGGTCACGTCGATCCAGCGCAGTTCGTCGCTGAACTCGATGCAATCGAACATCAGCGCGTGCCGCCCGTACCGCACGATGTTGTCGAGATGCAGATCGCCGTGGCAGGCGCGCACGAATCCGTTCGTGCGGCGGCCGTCCAGGTGCTGCGCGAGACGTGCGAGTTCGCTTTCGCACGTCTCGCGCAACCCGGCGCGTGTCACTGCATGCGCGGTGCGCGGATCCGCTTCGAGGGGCGCGAGCGCCGCGAGCACCTGTTCGCGCAGCAGTGCTGCCGAGCCGAGGCGCGCTGCGGGCGCCATCGGCCCGCGTCCGGCCCGGTGCGCATGCCGATGGCTCGCGGCGAGGCTGGTTGCGGCTGCATCGATATCGTCCGTGCCCAGTTCACCGTGCGCGAGCAGGTTCGAAAACAGCAGACGCTGATCGAAGCGGCGCATACGTACCGCATAGTCGATGACTTTTACGTTGCCGCGCACGCCGCGTCTGGACCTGAGCCTGCAACGCCGACCGTCGAGAAATAGCTCGCCTGTGTCGCGATAAATCGGTCCGGCGAAGGGCGCATTCAGACGAATCTCAGCTTCGCAGCAGCGGAGCCGGGCATCGAGCCGCACAAAATTGACGAAGCCGAAATCGACGGGCTTCATGATCTTGTACGCGTACCGCCCGGCGAGATACACCACGGAAATATGCGTTTCGATGCGCACGATGCGCCCGGCCGGGTGCGCATACGTGGAGGCGCGCGAGAGCGCGGCGTCCACGAGGCGGCTGTGGCGCCGCGCTACGCGCTGGCGATTGGGGACATGGCGTGAGATAGGCGTGTCGGACATCGGCGTGGCTGTCGTGGGAAAAGAGGGCAACGGGGCGACAAGCGTCGGAACCAGCATAGCGCGAGCCAGCTCGGGAAGGCCGTTGCGCGGCATGTCAATGCCTTGGTCGAAACGGTCTGCATGGGCATCGGCGTCTTGTACCTTTTGTGCAATCGGGGGAGGCTGCGCGATACTGTCTAGTTCAACCCAACGGAATTCCGGATACATGGCGCATTTCGACGTATTCAACGGCGACGCAGACGGCATCTGCGCGCTGCATCAACTGCGGCTCGCAAGGCCGCGCGAGGCGACGCTCATCACCGGCGCGAAGCGCGACATCGCACTCGTCGAGCGCGTGCCCGCCAAGCCGGGCGACTCGCTAACGGTTCTCGACATTTCGTTCGATGTGAATCGCAAGGCGCTCACCGCGCTACTTGCGAAAGACGTCGTGATCGAATATTTCGATCATCACCACGCGGGCGACCTGCCTGTGAACAGGAATCTCGTCGCGCATATCGACACGACGGCGCAGGTCTGCACGAGCGTGCTCGTGGACCGCCATCTCGCCGGCCGCTACCGGCCGTGGGCGATCGCGGCGGCCTGGGGCGACAACCTGCCCGACACGGCGCAGGCGCTTGCCCAGCAGGCCGGGCTCGATGTCGGGCAGGCCGTGCAGCTGCGCGAGCTTGGCGAGTCGATCAACTACAACGCTTACGGCGACTGCGTCGAAGATCTCATGATCGCGCCGCTCGATCTGTACGCGGCGCTGAAGCCTTATGCCGATCCGTTCGATTTCATCGCCTCGGAGCCCATCGTCGGACAGCTCGCCCGTTGCCGTCACGGCGATCTCGAATTGGCCCAGGCCATCGCGCCGCTCGTCGCGCTCCAGTACGGCAGCGTTTGCGTGTTGCCCGACGAGCCGTGGGCGCGCCGCGTGCGCGGCGTGTTCGCCAACGTGCTCGCGAACGAGGAGCCCTCGCGCGCGCACGCGGTGCTGAGCGTGAACGCGGACGGCAACTATGCGGTGAGCGTGCGCGCGCCGCTCACGGAACCGCGCGGCGCGGATGAACTCTGCCGCGCGTTCCCCGGCGGAAACGGCCGGGTCGGCGCGGCGGGCATCGATTGTCTCGAATCGAACCGGCTCGACGCCTTCGTCACCGCGTTCGCGCGCGTGTTCGGGCGCACGAAGCCGGCTTCGGCCTGAGCGGCGCAAGGCGCAACTAAGCCGTGTCACCTGAGCCCTGCGCGGCGCGCGCCGCCGGCCAGCGCCAGTCGCGGATTTCGGGCATGTCGTCGCCGTACTCGTCCACGTAGCGGCGGTGCGCGGCCAGCTTGTCATGCAGGGTCTGGCGCAGATGCGCCGCGCGTTGCGCGAGGCCGTCCACGCGGTCGATCACGGCTTCGCACAGGTGGTAGCGGTCGAGCCGGTTGAGCACCGTCATGTCGAATGGCGTGGTCGTCGTGCCTTCCTCGATGAAGCCGTGCACGTGAATGTTCGCGTGATTGGCGCGCCGGTACGTGAGCTTGTGGATCAGCGTCGGATAGCTATGGTGCGCGAAGATCACGGGCTTGTCGGTCGTGAACAGCGCGTTGAAATCGGCGTCGGGCAGACCGTGCGGGTGACGGTCGGCGGGTTGGAGTGTCATCAGGTCCACCACGTTCACCACGCGGATCTTCAGGTCGGGCAGGCAGGTGCGCAGCAGATCCACGGCGGCTAGCGTCTCCATGGTCGGCACGTCGCCGGCGCAGGCCATCACGACGTCGGGCTCGCCGTCGTCGTCGTTGCTTGCCCATTGCCAGATGCCAATGCCGTCCGCGCAGTGGCGAATGGCTGCGTCCATGTCGAGCCATTGCGCCTGCGGCTGCTTGCCCGCCACGATGATATTGATACGGTTCCAGGTGCGCAGCACATGGTCCGTCACGGCGAGCAGCGTATTGGCGTCGGGCGGCAGATACACGCGCACCGTGTCCGCCTTCTTGTTCACCGCATAATCGATGAAGCCCGGGTCCTGATGGCTGAATCCGTTATGGTCCTGGCGCCACACGTGCGAGGTGAGCAGATAGTTGAGCGAGGGCAGTGGCCGCCGCCACGGAATCTCGCGGATCACCTGCAGCCACTTCGCATGCTGGTTGAACATCGAATCGATGATGTGGATGAACGCCTCGTAGCACGACATGAAACCGTGGCGGCCCGTGAGCAGATAGCCTTCCAGCCAGCCCTGGCAGGTGTGCTCGGAGAGGATTTCCATCACGCGGCCGTTGGTGGCGAGCTGGACGTCGTCGGGCGTGACCTCCGCGAGCCAGGTGCGCGACGTCACGTCAAATACATCGCCCCAGCGGTTCGACGCAGTTTCGTCGGGCCCGAAGATGCGGAAGTTGCGCGTGGCGTCGTTCACGCGCATCACTTCGCGCAGGAACGCGCCCATCACGCGCGTGGCTTCGGCGTCCACCTGGCCCGGTGCGGGCACAGCCACGGCGTGGTGCTCGAAGGGTGGCACGCGCAGTTCGCGCACGCGGCCGCCGCCGTTCGAACGCGGGTTCGCGCTCATGCGCTTTTCGCCTTGCGGCGCGAGCGCGGCGATGTCGGGCACGAGGCGGCCTTGCGCGTCGAACAGTTCCTCGGGCTTGTAGCTGCGCATCCAGCCTTCCAGCAGCGCGAGGTGCCCCGGCTTCGAAATGTTGGCGAGCGGCACCTGGTGCGAGCGCCACGAGCCTTCGGTTTTCTGGCCATCCACGGTCTTCGGGCCCGTCCAGCCTTTGGGCGTGCGCATGACGATCATCGGCCAGCGCGGGCGCACATAGCCGGACGGCAGGTTGCCGTGTTCGTCCGCGAGTTCGCGCGCAGTCTTCTGGATGCGGGCGATTTCGTCGAATGCCGTGTCGAGCGCGGCGGCCATCAAGCGATGCGCCACGTCCGGTTCCTCGGCCTCCACGAAGATCGGCTCGTGGCCATAACCCTTCATCAGCGAGGCGAGTTCGTCGTCGCCTATGCGCGCGAGCACGGTCGGTCCCGCGATCTTGTAGCCGTTCAGATGGAGGATGGGCAGCACCGCGCCGTCGGTGGCGGGATTGAGAAACTTGTTCGAGTGCCAGGCGGTGGCGAGCGGGCCCGTTTCGGCTTCGCCGTCGCCCACCACGCAGGCGACGACCAGATCCGGGTTGTCGAACACCGCGCCGTAGGCGTGCGAGAGCGCGTAGCCGAGTTCGCCGCCTTCGTGGATCGATCCCGGCGTTTGCGGCGCGACATGGCTCGGAATGCCGCCCGGAAAGCTGAACTGCTTGAAGAGCACGGCCATGCCTTCGACATCCAGCGGCACGTTCGGCCAGGTCTCGCTGTAGGTGCCTTCGAGCCAGGTGTTCGCGACGACGGCGGGGCCGCCGTGGCCCGGCCCCGCGAGAAACAGCACGTCGAGATCGCGCGCGTTGATGATGCGATTCAGGTGCGTGTAGAGGAAGTTCAGGCCCGGCGTCGTGCCCCAGTGGCCGAGCAGGCGCGGCTTCACGTGCGCGAGTTGCAGCGGCTCGCGCAAGAGCGGATTGGCGAGCAGATAGATCTGGCCAACCGAGAGGTAGTTGGCCGCGCGCCACCAGGCGTCCATGCGGCGCAGCAGGTCGTCGGAGAGCGGCGGGTAGGCAGGGGTGTCGGTGGCGTTCATGCGGGGCTCCGGTTGCGCGGCGGCGGAAGGCGGACCGAGGCGGACTGCGTGCGCGGCGCGGCGGCGTGCGTGGCGCGAGCCGGTGGCCCGCACGGCGGACGGACTCCGCGCGCCAGGCCGGGCTGCGGCCCTCGTGGTCCTGTGGGATTCGTCGTATGGTGCCACGATCGCGCGGCGCGCCACGCGTGGATGTCCTGTGGCGGCGAGTCGCATCGGGGTAGCTGCGCCGCAGCGCGCAATGCACGACAGCGCGCGGTCCGATTGCATAACATGGTTTTATGGTGATCGATGCGGCGCGTCTGCCGCGTTCTGGCGAGGAGGATAGCGATGCGGGCGATGCTGTTCGACGGCGAGAATCCGCGGCTGCGCGAAGCCGATCTACCCGACCCGGCACCGGGCGCGGGCGAACTGCTGATCGACGTGCGTGCGTGCGGCGTATGCCGCACCGACCTGCACGTCGTGGACGGCGATCTCGCTCACCCGAAAAGACCGCTCATTCCCGGTCACGAGATCGTCGGCACGGTCGCGGCGCTCGGGGCCGGCGTGACGGGTTTCGCGCCCGGCGACCGCGTGGGCGTGCCGTGGCTCGGCCATACCTGCGGCCATTGCCGTTTCTGCGCCGACGGGCGCGAGAACCTCTGCGACGCACCCGGCTTCACGGGCTACACGATCGACGGCGGCTACGCCACGCGCACCGTCGCCGACGCCCGCTATTGCTTTCATCTGCCGCGCCAGTACAGCGACCTCGAGGCCGCGCCGCTCCTCTGCGCGGGACTCATCGGCTATCGCTCGCTCGCGATGGCGGGCGATGCACGGCGCATCGGCATCTACGGCTTCGGCGCGGCGGCGCATATCGTCGCGCAGGTCGCGCGCCACCAGGGGCGCACCGTCTACGCGTTCACGCGTCCGGGCGATGTCGCGGCGCAGCAGTTCGCGCGGCGCCTCGGAGCGACGTGGGCCGGCGGCAGCGACGAGCGCGCGCCCGAGGAACTCGACGCGGCACTGCTGTTCGCACCGGTCGGCGCGCTCGTGCCCGCTGCGCTGCGGGCGCTGACGAAGGGCGGCACGGTCGTGTGCGGCGGCATCCACATGAGCGACATTCCCTCGTTTCCTTACGCATGGCTGTGGGAAGAGCGGCGCATCGTTTCGGTGGCGAATCTCACGCGCGAGGACGGTGCGACGTTCATGGCGATCGCTGCGCGGCACAAGCTCGAAATCGAAATCACGCCGTACCCGCTCGCGCGCGCGAACGAGGCGCTGGCCGATTTGCGCGAGGGACGGCTCACGGGCGCGGCGGTGTTGACGATGCGCTGAGCCGGTCAGGTGGATCACGATGGTGACGCAGTAGAGACAACGGGTCGCACTGGCCGGGGCGCGCATCCGTACCTGAATGCGCTACAACGATCTTTATCTAGATAGCGCGCGCCGGGAGCCGGTGCGCAACATGGGCGACGCCCGGGAGGTCCATGATGTACAAGCAGATTCTGGTAGCGGTCGATGGCAGCCGCAGCGGCCGGCGCGCGCTCGAGGAGGCCGTGAAGGTCGCAAAAGCGACTGGCGCCGCCGTTCAGGCGCTGTATGTCGTGCGGCATCCGGCGCGGCTCGTGGACGTCAGTACGGGCTTCGCCGAGGAACAGGCGCGCCACTCGGCGGAAAACGACGCGGCAACGGCGGCGCTCGAAGAGGCGAAACTGGTGTTCGCGCAGGCTCAGGTGCCGGGCTCCACGCGCGCGGCCGACGCAAGCGGCGAGGAGATCGCCGCAGTGATCTCGCGCATCGCCGCCGAGGACGGCGCGGACCTCGTCGTGATGGGTACGCGTGGCTTGTCGGGCATGAAGCGCCTGTTGCTCGGCAGCGTGGCCGAGTCGTTCCTGCGCATGGCGGACCGGCCGGTGATGCTGGTGCGCGACGAAGAGGTGCCGGCCAACTGACCGGTGTGCCCGGTTCCACCGGCCGGTTCGGGTCGAGGGCGCGATCGGCCGGGCAGCGTTCCCGCCCTTACAGTCCGTCGCGAAATACCCGCGATGACAAGCCTGGTGTTGACTCGCTGCGCATCAGGTATCTCGAAATGTGACGTCGATCAAGCGACAAATCGCCCATTCGTCGCGCGGGACGCCGTCTTCCTGCCTATGATGTTGGCTTGAGTCGGCCGTCTTGCGAACATACGGCACTCCGAAGCATCCCGTTCCCCATCGTCGCGCGTGAAGCGCTTTCATTTCGCTCGCCGCAGCCCGCGTCCCGTCGCGGTCCACCGCGGTCTCTTTGGCAGCAAACGCATCCGGCCGCGCCGGGCGAAAGCTACATAAGGAGGAGATTGACCATGGCAACCGCTTCCCATCCTTCATTCGACGCCGCCTCGCCCGGCAACGCGATGGGCGTCTCATTCGACACGTACCGTGCCAACACGTCGGCCGCGTTGCGCCTGCTCGTCGGGCAGCAGCAATGGCGCGAGCAGTTGCTGAAGCTGGAGCAGCGCCGCATCGCGCGCGACCGCGAGGCGGTCGAGGGCCTGCTCGAATCGCTGAGCACCGCGCGCGACTGGACCGATTTCGCGGTCGCCACGCAATCGGTCTGGCGCGACTATCTCGGCGCGAGCACCATGCTCTGGCAAGAGGGCGTCGCGGCGGCGATGCAGAGCGCGAGCACGTGGTCCGACAGTGCGCGCGACTTCACGCAGCAGTGGCAGGAGGCCTGTGCGGGCGCGCAAGCCAGCGCAGCCAAGGTGCCGGGTGCGCTGCCGATGCGCGAGTGGATGAACGCCTTCGAGCGCGCAATGAGCAGTGCCGCCAATGGTGCAGTGCATCCGGGCAAGGCGGCGGGCGCAGGCCGTGCGCAGGGCGCCAGCGCGGGCGGAGGCCAGCATGGCCACTAAGCGCGTTGCTTTCGTCACGGGCGGCATGGGCGGACTCGGCGAGGCGATCAGCCGGCGCCTGCACGATGCGGGCATGACCGTCGCCGTCTCTTGCTCGGCGGCGAACACGCGCGCCGATGCCTGGATTGCCGCCGAACGCGCGGCGGGCCGTGAATTCGGCTGCCACCAGATGAACGTCGCCGACTACGAGGCCTGCGAGCGCGCGGCGCAGCAAGCGCTCGACGATCTCGGCCAGGTGGACGTGCTCATCAACAATGCGGGCATTACGTGCGACCGCAGCTTCGTGAAGATGTCGAAATCCGATTGGGACTCCGTGCTGCGCACCGATCTCGACGCGCTCTTCAACGTGACGAAGCCGTTCCTGCCCGGCATGATCGAGCGCGGCTTCGGGCGCATCATCAATATCGGCTCGGTCAACGGCTCGCGCGGCGCTTTCGGGCAGACCAACTATTCGGCGGCGAAAGCGGGCATGCATGGCTTCACGAAGGCGCTCGCACTGGAAGTGGCGAAGAAAGGCGTGACGGTGAACACCGTGTCGCCGGGCTACCTCGCCACGCAAATGGTGGAAGCCGTACCGAAAGATGTGCTGGATGCGCGCATCCTCCCGCAGATTCCAGTAGGCCGTCTCGGGCAACCGAACGAGGTCGCGGCACTCGTGGCATTCCTCTGTTCGGACGATGCGGCGTTCATCACCGGCGCCGATATCGCGATCAACGGCGGCATGCACATGCAATGACGCGCCGCGCGGCGACACAAAAATTTCGCGCGCGGCAAAAAACGGGTCTTGCAAACGCGCGAGGCGCCTTCATGTTGGAACGGTAAGCGGCGGCGACCGCGCCGCGCGAGCGGCGCGCTTCGTTGCAGGCGATTCCCGGACGTCGGCCGCAGAGGTGTCATGCGCCTGTGCGAGTTGATGGGGGAACTTAGGAATCCGACGCAACGCCGTCGTTGTGTGGACACGAAAAACGTTCTGCCCATGGAGGCATCAATGAGCACTATCTCGCGTTACGATCCGTTTTCGATGGAAGGTGTGCCCGATCTGTTTCACGGGCTGTTCCGGCCGTTGCGTGCTACGAGCGGCGCGGAAGGGCAAGCGGCCAGTATCCGGATCGACGTGACGGAAGACGAGGCCGGTTTCACGGTGAAGGCTGAAATGCCCGGCGTCGACCGGAAAGACATCGAC
Organism: Paraburkholderia sp. BR10872; assembly: GCF_040965835.1. Lineage (NCBI taxonomy): Bacteria > Pseudomonadati > Pseudomonadota > Betaproteobacteria > Burkholderiales > Burkholderiaceae > Paraburkholderia > Paraburkholderia sp. BR10872. The sequence continues at coordinate 79,195 of NZ_JBFRCN010000032.1, read as the reverse complement.
GTGAAGATCGATGGCAATCTCGTTTCGATTGCCGCGAAAGTCGAGCGCGGCAGCGAACTGAAGGAAGGTGAGCGCGTGGTGCGTCGCGAGCGTTATGCGGGCAGCGTGAGCCGCGCGTTCACGCTCGCCGCGGAAATCGACGATGCAAAGGCGGCCGCGCAATACAAGGATGGCGTGCTGACGCTGACGCTACCGAAGCGGGCCGCAAGCGCCAGTAAGCGCCTCGAAATCAACTAAGGGCGAGAGGCTGTAAGCGGGCGGCGCGCAGACTGCATATCGTGCAGCTGCGCGCCGCTTTCTTGCTTCAGACACCGGCGCGTAACACAGCGAAACATGGCTGTAGCGAAACTGTACGATTGACTCGCTATGCTGGGGTGACTCAAGCCCACGGCCCTTCGGTCGATTGCTTTTTCGGGCATGTGGCTGGAATCGGCGCTTGCGCCTCGACTCCGGCCAACAACTGGAGAGACCTGATGCTCAGTCACCACGAACTAGCGACCCTGCTGCTGATCCGTGATGCGGACGCGCCGATTCAAATGATCGATTCCGATTTCCTTGCGCTGCAGCGCTATCGTCTCGTCGAAATGGACGAGGCGGGCGGCGACCCCACGCTGCGCCTCACCACCCGCGGTCGCGAACTGCTGCGGCGACTCACCCACGACGAGGGCGGCGAGCCCACTATTTGAGCGGCCGCCGCGAGCCGCTCTTGCGTAGCAAGGCGTGTCAAGAGCGTTTCATCGAGCGCTACGCCCGTTACAACCGTGTAATACGTCGCGGAACGCTCTGGGATACAGTGCTGGCTTTTGATTCCCACCACGCTGTTTTCATACGCAAGAGCCGAGTCATGAACGCCGTTACCAAGCCCGCTGTCCGCCTGTTTGCCCTGATTTCCTGCGCCGCGCTTTTCGCGCCGCTCGCTGCTGTCGCCCAACCGTATCACCACGAGGTGTGTCACGTCGAGCACGTCCACCATCACGCTGAGCGCGTCTGTCATCACGTGCGCTGATATTGCACCGCTTGCAAAGCTGAATGCAGGAAGACGCCGCGCTTTTTGTGCGGCGTTTCTTTTTTATTCATGTAATTAGGATGGCAAAATAAATAGCACAAATTTGTGCTACGTCATGTCGTAATTAATTGAAAGAGTGGGTTTGCACAAAAAATGTCGCGTCGCGGTATGCTCCGCGTTCCGTTGCATACGTTTTCCTTGCAGCGAGTCACGTTATCCCAACCGCAAGGCCAAACGCACGCAATGAAAAACATCACGTCGCTAGCCGCAGCCGGTGTTGTCGGCAGCGCGCTCGCCTTGGCTTCGGGGTCAGTTTGCGCGCAGGAATTCACGCTCTACACAGGGCCGCTCAAAAGCGGCGCCGATCATACCTATTCGTGGCAAATGGATTACACGGAGGGTTTCGGCCAGTATTTTGCCGGCAGCATTGCCTGGCTCAACGAAGGCCATATTCCGGATCATCACCGCGACGGCCAGGCCATCCAGGCGTGGGCGCGTTTGCCGCTCGCGCAGCGCCGCTTCGTATTCGCACTGGGTGTCGGGCCGTATCGCTATTTCGATACCGAGGCCGCGTCACAGGGTCAGGGCTGGTCCGATACGCACGGCTGGGGCGTGCTCTACAGTGCGCGCGCCACGTGGTACTCCACGCATCGCTGGACAGCGAACCTGCAGCTCAACCGCGTGCAAGTGTCGCGCGGGCCATCGACGACATCGCTCATGCTGGGCGTGGGCTATCAGCTCGACGCGCCCGGCACGCCAGGGCCGCGCGATTTCGCGCTGCCGCGCACGCAGAAAGTGACGAACAACGAGATCACGCTGATGGCGGGCGAGACGATCCTCAACAGCCTCGAATCGCAGACATCTGCGGCCGAGGCAATCGAGTACCGGCGCGGCATTAGTTCCTTTCTCGACGCCACAGTGGGATATCTGCACGAGGGCAATGGCATCTCGGCGCGGCGCGATGGCGCGACGGCGCAAATCTGGCTCACGCGCGCGTTCTTCGACGAGCGTCTCACGCTCGGGTTCGGCGCTGGCCTCTACGCGGCGATCCATCACGGCGAGCATCCCGACGAGCGTGATACCGGCGACGGGATTCTCTCGGGGCTCGTCTCCGTTTCGGCTTCCTATCGCTTGACGCAGCACTGGGCGGCGCGCGTCACCTGGAACCGCGTGGTCACGCGCTATAGCCGCGATACGGACGTGATCCTGGGCGGTATCGGCTACCGGTTCTGAGCGATGGTGAAGTAGCCAGCGCGGGCACGCCTTGCGTCGGCATGGACTTTTGCCCGCTAGTCGCGACGTTAGCTACCCTGAGGCGGACGGCCACCGCCGCCGCCAGGTCCGCCACCGCCTCCCGGTCCGCCACCACCACCGCCGCCACCAGTCCCGCCACCACCGCCACCTCCCTGCGGTCGATTATTCCCGCCGCCGGACGGCCGCCCACCGCCTTGCCCCTGAGGCCGGCCGCCGCCCTGGCCGGGCGGACGGGCATTCCCTTGACCAGGCGGACGGGCATTTCCTTGTCCCGGCGGCCGCGCGTGCCCTTGTCCGGGCGGCCGCGCGTTGTTATTGCCGGGGCCCGCGCCGGGTGGCCGGTTTCCCTGTCCCGCGTTGTTGTTGGGCGGCCGATTCCCGCCGCCCTGGTTGGGCGGCCGTGTGCCGCCCGGCGGACGACCGACGGGCGGACGCGGCCGCACGGGCGGCGGCGGCAGAGGTCGTGGCCCTGGATGGCGCGCCCAGCGCGATTGATTGGAGTACCACGGCCGGTCGCGGTAGTGCATGCCCCAGTACGCGCCGAGCGAGAACGTCACGATAGGCAGACCGATGCGCGGGCCATAGTTCATCACCGGCACGCGTTGTCCTTGCCACGGATAGCTGATGAAGGTGCCGTAGACCCAGCCTCGCAGGCCCGGAAAACCGATGTCGCACCAGCTAAAGCCCGCGATGCAGCCCCATACCGTCACTGCCACGCCACCCGGAATCTGCGCGACGATAGGAAAGTCGGCTGCGGGTCCTGCGTAGATGTTGACGGTCTGATTCGTGAATGCCTGCGACTGGGCGTGCGCGGGCGGAGTAGCCACGAATAAGCCGGCTAGCGCGGCGAGCACGACACCGAGAAACTGCTTGCGCATTGCTGCCTCCCGCTGGGTGGAATCACCCGGACATTTATTGAGATAGCAACCATAACGGTAGCAGATAAGGCTTTTAGGGCGCGCCGAGGCATGTAACGGCTTATTTCGTGCGGGTGCGCGCGCACCGGTCAGGCGCAGCGTTCAGCACGCATCCGGACAATTGCCGGCGTGGCGCACGCAGTATGCCGCGCTGTGCAAAAATCGCGGCCTCGGTTCGCAAAGAAGAAAACAGGCGGCCGATTCCGTATCAGCAGACGAGGAGCAGACCCACCGTGATTCAGCGTATTTCCCACTTCTTTACCGGCGTAGTGCATCGGATCCTGCCGGACCCGCTCATCTTCGCCATTCTCCTCACCGTCGTGACCTTCGTGCTGGCGTTCGCGCTCACGCCGCAGCCGCCTGAAGCGCTCGTCTTGATGTGGGGTTCGGGCTTCTGGAACCTGCTCGCGTTCGCGATGCAGATGGTCCTGATTCTCGTCACCGGCCACGCGCTTGCCAGCTCCGGCCCGGTCAAGCGCATGCTGGTCGCGCTGGCGAGTTGCGCGCGCACGCCGGGCCAGGGCGTGATGCTGGTGGCATTCGTGGGCGCAATTGCCTGCGCGATCAACTGGGGCTTCGGGCTCGTGCTCGGCGCGATGTTCTCGCGCGAAGTGGCCCGGCGAGTGCGCGGCGCGGATTATCGGTTGCTCGTTGCCGCCGCGTACATGGGCTTTCTCACGTGGCACGGCGGCCTTTCCGGCTCGGTGCCGCTCGTCGCGGCCACGAAGGGCAATCCGATGGAAAAGGCCGTCGGCCTGATCCCGGTCTCGCAGACCATCTTCACGGGCTATAACGCGTTCATCACGATCGGACTGATCGTGCTGCTGCCGATTCTCGTGCGTCTCATGATGCCGAAGCCCGAAGATGTCGTCTCGGTCGACCCCGCGCTGCTCGAAGACCCGCCGAGCGTCGAGCGCAAGCTCGGCCCGGATGCGACTTTCGCCGAGCGCATCGAGGAAAGCCGCGCGCTCGCGCTGCTGATGGCGGCACTGTGCTTCGTGTTCCTCGGCTTCCGCTTTCACACGAAGGGCTTTGCGCTCGACATCGACACCGTGAACCTCGTGTTTCTCGCGGCGGGCCTCGTGCTGCACAAAACGCCGATGGCCTACGCGCGCGCCGTGGCCGGCGCCGCAAAGGGCGCCTCGGGCATCATGATCCAGTTCCCGTTCTACGCGGGCATTCAGGCGCTCATGGACCACTCGGGTCTCGCGGGCGTCATTACGAAGTGGTTCGTCGATATCGCGAACGTGCACACGTTTCCGCTGCTCGTGTTTCTCAGCTCGGCGGTGATCAACTTCGCGGTGCCTTCGGGCGGCGGCCACTGGGTCGTGCAGGGGCCGTTCGTGATGCCGGCGGCGCAGGCGCTGGGCGCGGACCTCGGCAAGTCGGCGATGGCGATCGCTTACGGCGAGGCATGGACCAACATGGCGCAGCCGTTCTGGGCGCTGCCCGCGCTCGCGATCGCCGGCCTCGGCGTGCGTGACATCATGGGTTACTGCGTGACCACGTTGCTGTTCTCGGGCGTCGTATTCGTCGCGGGGATGTATCTCTTCTGAGCGTGAAACGGGCTGGGCGCGAGCACCGTCCGGTCATTTGTGCTTCACGTGCTTCGCCAGATAGTCGCGCAGCACGATTGCGTGATTGCGCTGCGTATCGTGGGAGCCATAGAGCAGGGTGATGTGCCCGTTCCCGGCCGCTTCGGCGAGCGGCCGCCAGGCGTCCGGATTGGCGTTCAGCTCGGCCAGATAGCGCTTCCTGAATTCGGTCCACTGCTCCGGGTCCTTGTGGAACCATTGGCGCAGTTCGGTGCTCGGCGCCACCTCCTTGAGCCACTCCACGTTCGCGAGCTTTTCCTTGCTCAGGCCGCGCGGCCACAGCCGATCCACCAGATAGCAGTGGTGTCCCTGCTCGGGCAGCGGTTCGTAGACACGCTGGATATCGATTGCCGGGTTCGTCATCGTCGGCTCCTTTTTAGTGGTGTGCGCGTGGCGGCCTTCAGGTGCCAGCAATGCTTTTACGCGCGCCTGCAGCGCGGGCAGGACGTCGAGTTCGAACCACGGGTGGCGCTTGAACCACGCCTGATTGCGTGGCGACGGATGCGGCAGCGGCACGAAATTGGGTGCATAGTCGCGCCAGGCCGCCACCGTCTCGGTGAGCGAGCCGCGGCGCTCGCTGCCGAGAAAATAGCGCTGGGCATACTGGCCGACGAGCAGGGTCAGGCGCACGCCGCGCAACTGCTCGATGAGCCGCGCGTGCCACAGTGGGGCGCATTCCGGGCGCGGCGGGTTGTCTCCGCCGCCGCCGCGGCCGGGGTAACAAAAGCCCATCGGCACGAGCGCGACCTGGGCGGCGTCGTAGAACGTTTCGCTGTCGATGCCGAGCCACGCGCGCAGCCGTTTACCGCTCGCGTCGTCCCACGGCACGCCCGAGGCGTGGACCTTCGCGCCCGGCGCCTGGCCGACGATCAGCAGGCTTGCCGTATCGCTTGCCTGCAGCACAGGGCGCGGCCCGAGCGGCAGCGCGTCGGCGCAGGCATGGCAGGCGCGGATTTCAGCGAGCAGCGCGGGAAGCGGGCCCGATAGCGAATCCGGCCCGCGAAGCGGATGGGCATTCGACACGGCAAGGCAGGAAGGCGTGGCGGGAGATCCAGTCTACCAAACGCCCTGGTGCGCCGCTGCGACCGGCCCGCCGCGCGCTGATCGCAGCGCGACTCCAGCGCGTTCGAGCCAGATTGCGCGCTGCGTCATTCTCGTGCGGCCATTTGCGCTTTTCCTGTAATCTCGCCCGTGGTCTGTCTGGAACGGAGCCGCAATGCCTGCCGAAGCCGAGACGTCAACCCGCACGACCCGCACCGAGCCCTTGCTCGTCGATCTCGCACTGCAAGGCGGCGGCTCCCATGGCGCATACACATGGGGTGTGCTGGACCGCCTGCTCGAAGAGTCGTGGCTGCAGATCGAAGGCATTTCGGGCACCTCGGCGGGCGCGATGAACGCCGCCGTGCTCGCGAGCGGCCATGCGTTGGGCGGCGCGGCCGGCGCGCGCGAGGCGCTCGAACGCTTCTGGCGCCGCGTGGCCGACGCCGCGCGCTTCAGCCCGTTCCGGCGCGGCCCCGTCGACATCCTGCTCGGGCGCTGGACGCTCGATCATTCACCCGTGTTCGTCGCGCTCGACATGATGGCGCGCGTCGTCTCTCCGTATGACCTGAATCCGGGGCGCGTGAACCCGTTGCGCACGATCCTCGCCGACACCATCGACTTCGACGCGTTGCGCCGCTCGCGCATCAAGCTCTTCGTCACGGCCACGCGCGTTTCCAACGGGCAGGCGCGCGTGTTCCGCAATGCCGATGTCACGCCCGACGCGCTGCTCGCCTCGGCCTGTCTGCCTACGCTCTTTCAGGCCGTCGAGATAGACGGTGAGGCCTACTGGGACGGCGGTTATGCGGGCAATCCGACGATTACGCCGCTGATTCGCGAGACCGATTCGATCGACACGATCCTCGTGCAGGTGAACCCCGTGGAACGCGCGGGCACGCCGCGCTCGGCGCGCGACATCATCAACCGCGTGAACGAGATCGCGTTCAACTCGCCGCTAATCAAGGAGCTGCGCATGATGGCGCTGCTGCACAAGGTCGCCGACGCAGGCAGCGAGGAGGGCCGCCGCTGGGCGCATATGCGCCTGCATCGCGTGCATAGCGCGAAGCTCGTCACGCTGGGCGCGTCGTCGAAGCTCAACGCAGAGTGGTCGTTCATCACGATGCTGCGCGACGAAGGCCGCCACACCGCCGATGAATTCCTGGCGCAACACGGTGCGCAGCTCGGCGTGGCATCCACGTTCAATTTCGAAGCGCTGCTCGAAGGGGTGCTGCAATGAGCGCGGGCACGCTCGTTATCGGCCTCGGGGGCATGCTCGCGAGTCTCGCGCTGCTGATCTGGCTCGCGTATCGCGGCTGGAGCGTGCTGCTGCTCGCGCCGCTGTGCGCCATGCTGGCCGCGCTCATTTCCGGCGAGCCGGTGCTCGCGCATTGGACGCAAACATTCATGTCGAGCACGGGCCGATTTCTCGCCCAGTTCTTTCCGCTCTTCCTGCTCGGCTCGCTGTTCGGCAAGCTGATGGAAGACAGCGGCTCGGTGGACGCCGTGGCGCGCCTCATGATCGACAAGTTAGGCACGCGTCACGCACTCGTGGCCGTGGTGCTGGGCGGCGCGCTCGTCACCTATGGCGGCGTGAGCCTGTTCGTCGCGTTCTTCGTGCTCGCCCCCATGGCGCAGGCGCTGTTTCGCTCTGCCGATATCCCGCGCCGCCTGATGCCCGCTGCGATCATGCTCGGCACGGCGACCTTCACGATGTCGGCGCTGCCCGGCACGCCCGCGCTGCAAAACGCCATTCCGATGCCGTTCTTCGGCACGACGCCGTTCGCGGCGCCGGGCCTTGGCGTGATCGCGAGCCTCGTGATGGCGGGCTTCGGCCTCTGGTGGCTCGGGCGCGCGGCGGCGGCGGCGCGGCGCAACGGCGAGGGCTTTGTCGAGCCCGTCAACGGCGGCGCCGATGACGAAGAGCGCGGCAAGTCCTCGCTCGTGCGCGAGCGCGCGAGTCTCGCCCAAGCCTTCGATCCCGCCGAGATCGGCGGCGCGGCTGTACCGGACCATGCGGGGCCGCCGTCGCCCTTCGTCGCGCTCGCGCCGCTCGTGGTCGTCGTGGCGATGAACTTCGTGATGAACGTCGTGGTGTTCCCGCGCATCGACGCGTCGTATCTCGCCGAACCGCGCTGGGGTTCGACCACGCTTTCGGCGGTGGCGGGCGTGTGGGGTGTCTCGGTTGCGCTCGCACTCGGCATCATCGTGCTGGTGGCGCTCAATCGCGGGCGGCTCGGCGCGCTACGCGAGAGCGTCGATGCGGGCGCCAACGCGTCGGTGTTGCCGGTGCTGAGCGTGGGCAGCCTCGTGGGCTACGGCGCCGTGATTGCCGCATTGCCCGCGTTCGAGGCCGTGCGCGACTGGGTGCTCGGCATCGGCGGCGGCCCGCTCGTCTCGCTCGCCGTGGCCACGAACCTGCTCGCCGGGCTCACGGGCTCGGCCTCGGGCGGGTTGACCATCGCGCTCGACGCGCTCGGTGGCACCTACATGGAGCTCGCTGCCCAGCATGGCATCGATCCCGCTTTGCTGCACCGCGTCGCCGTGATGTCGTCGGGCACGCTCGACAGCCTGCCGCACAACGGCGCCGTCGTCACGCTGCTGGCCGTGTGCGGCTCGACGCATCGCGAAAGCTACCGCGACCTCGTGGTGGTGAGCATCGTCGGTGCGCTGATCGCGCTCGCCGTCGTGATCGTGCTCGGTTCGCTGTTCGGCAGTTTCTGACTGGCGTTCCTGCGCGAAACACGCCGCGGGGCAGCGATCCGCCAACGCGCGTAGACTCTCGCGAAGCGGCGGCCCTTCGCAAGGAGGCTTCATGAAATTGCTTGCTGTCCACCCGAGCGGACTGATGTACACGCGCGTATTCCTGCGGCTCGAGCCGCTGGGTCTCGAATCCGTAGCCGGTACGGCGCGCGATGCGGGCCATGACGTGCGCCTGCTCGATCTGCAGGTCGAGACACACCGTGACCTCATGCGCATGGTGCGTGACTGGCAGCCCGAGGCGCTCTGCTTCTCGGGCAACTATCTGGCCAACATTCCCGAGATCATCGATCTCTCGAAGGCCGTGAAGGCCGCGCTTCCCTCGTGTTTCGTCTTCGTCGGGGGCCACAGCGTGTCGTTCACCGCACACGATCTGCTGCGCCATGCCGAAGGCGCGATCGATTGCGTGCTGCGCGGCGAGGGTGAAGCTTCGGTGAACGAACTGCTCGCAGCAGTGTCACGCCGCACCGACCTGCTCGCGGTGCCCGGCGTCCTCACGAGCCACGGATCGGGTCCGCCGCCAGGCTTCGTCGAGAATCTCGATCCGGTGCGGCCCGCGCGCGACCTGCTACGCCATCGCCGCAAGTATTTCATCGGTACGCTCGATCCTTGCGCCTCCATCGAGTTCGCGCGTGGCTGCCCGTGGGACTGCACGTTCTGCAGCGCATGGACGTTCTACGGACGCAGCTACCGCACGCGCAGCCCCGAAGTCGTCGTGGACGAACTGGCGGCGTTGCGCGAGCCGGGCGTATTCATCGTCGACGACGTGGCGTTCGTGCATGCCGAACACGGCATGGCGATCGGCGAGGCGATCAAGCGGCGCGGCATCGACAAGCGCTACTACCTGGAAACGCGTGGCGACGTGCTTCTGCGCAACAAGGACGTGTTCCGTCTGTGGCAGTCCATTGGCCTGAAGTACATGTTCCTCGGTCTGGAGGCGATCGACGAGGCGGGGCTCAAGGCGTTTCGCAAACGGATCAGCCTTGACAAGAATTTCGAGGCGCTCGAATTCGCGCGTTCGTTGGGGATTACCGTCGCGATCAACCTGATTGCCGATCCGGACTGGGACCGCGAACGCTTCGAGACGATCCGCCAGTGGTGCCTGGAGATTCCCGAGATCGTCAATATCAGCGTGAATACGCCATATCCGGGCACGGAGAACTGGCAGCGCGAGGCGCGGCGCCTCACGAGCCTCGACTATCGCCTTTATGACATCCAGCACGCCGTCGTGCCGACGCAGCTTCCGCTGCCCGAGTTCTACGCGGAACTCGTGAGCACGCAGCAGGTGCTCAATCGCAAGCACATGGGCTGGACCGCGCTGCGCGGCGCGGCGGGGCAGGCCACGCATCTGCTATTGCACGGCCAGACCAATTTCGTGCGCATGCTGTGGCGTTTCAACTCGGTGTTCGATCCGCGCCTGCAAATGGCCGACCACGCGCGCGAAGTCCACTACGAGATGACGCCGCCCCCCGGCACGAGCGGCGCGCCGCAGGTCGATATGAAGACCGTCTACATTCACGGCCCCTCCGGCCGCAAGGGCCGCAAGATCGACGACGCCACGGAGAAGTTCGTCGACGAGACACGCATGGGTCTAGGCTGATTGTTCGGCCGGCGCCGTCTTGACGCACACCGGTTGCGCGCGCGTCCTGCCGTCGAGGTTCGACGCGCGCGGCGCCGAATAGCCCGCTGAGCACAACGTCGGCCGTCTCTGCGATGCGAAGCCTGCGCTGAAGTCGTTTTACGAAACGCTCGATCCATGCAACTGCTTCAATCCCGGCATCGGCCATACATCGAAGTTCGCGCGATATCATGAGCCGCAGGCGCAGCGCGAACCGCAGGCGCATTAAACAAAAAGACGGCGGCGGTATCGAACCGTCGCCGTAAAGGGCACGTACCCTCGCGCTGCGCAGCGCGCTTCCTCCGTATCAGCTCTTCGTCGTCGTTGCCATCCAGCCGTTCTGCATGCTGATCTGCGTGATTTCCTTCGCAATCGAGCGGGCCAGCTTGCCGGCATCCGACGAGAGCGTGTCGCGCTTCGCCTCCGAGGCGCCGTGCAGACCGCCGCCCACCACCGCGGCCGTCGCCACATGGCCAGCCGCCGCGCCCACGCCCGCCGTCTCGGCCATGCCAGGCATATGGCCGCTATCCGCCTCCGTCTGGAAGCTCAGGAGCGGTTGCGGTTCTCCGCCGTTGGCGGGCTGGAACAGCACCGCGATCGTCGCGCCCACTTCGCTCTTGCCCGCGCCGAGACCAATCAGCATGCGGCGGCGGCTGCTGCCCGCGTCCATCGTGTCGATGCGGCCTTCCACGATCAACGCGTTGTGGCCAGCGGGTGCGGGACCGTCCATGCGCACGGCGGGCAGGCCCATTTTCTGAAGTTCGCTCACGAGCTGATCGGCGAGATGCTCGCGCGTTTGCAGCGCGGCCTGCTGTTGCTGCTGCGCCGACGACTCGCCGCTCGTCATCGTCTTGAGCTTGTGCAGCATGCCGGTGCTGTCGAGCTTCACCTGGTCGGCGGCGGCGTCGAACGTATAGACGTAGACGACGTCGGCGTGCAGTTGCGGGAGCGGGCCGTTCGTCTGCACGACCGGCGCGGCCGACGCGCAGCCGCTCGCGAACAGCGCGCCGGCGAGGAACGTGGTGCCCGCGATGCGCTTGGCCTTGTTGACGAGGAAGTTGATGATCGTTTGCATGTCGATGTCCTTTTACCTGAAAGAGTGTCTCGTTTCTGCCGATACTCGCAATTTATTCAGGATGGCGAACTATCGACCAGGGTGCTTCGGCGTCTGGGCTTCGGTTTGTTCTGCTCCGTTGCTCAGGCTCAGGCGCAAGTATGGGGGGAAGGGCGCACGAAATCCACGCGCAAATTATGTCGAGTCATGTCATGGGCGCACGGCCGGCGGCGCGCCGTTCCGACTCGACGAGGGACGGTTCAGCGGCAGGCGCACGACGGCTTCGAGGCCGCCGCCTTCGCGGTCGCGGAAGGTGAGCGAGCCGCCGTGCAGCCGCGCGATCCGCTCGACGATGGCAAGCCCGAGGCCCGATCCGCCCGAATGAGTACGGGCGTTCGCGCCGCGGCTGAAGGGCGATTTGAGGCGCTCCAGCTCCTCGGCGCGGATGCCGTTGCCACGGTCGGCAACGATCACGCAGGCGGTGTCGTCGTCGCGCCACGTGCGAATCGTCAGACCTGTGCGGCCATAGTTCACGGCGTTCTGCATGAGATTCATCAGCAGACGCATAACCGCGATGGGCCGGAACGCGAAAACCGGCAATTCACCCTCGTCGAAATCGAATTCATGCCCGAGCCCCGCGAAGTCGGCAACGAGTTGGCCTGCGAGCGCGTTGAGGTCGCCTGGTTGCGGCGCTTCGCGCTCGCCGCTGCCTGCGTAGTCCATGAACTGCTGGAGGATCGTGTCGATCTGGTCCAGATAGCTCTCGGACGAGGCCACGAGCGCATCGTTGCTGCCGCGCGGCAGGGCCATCGCGATCGCGAGGCGCAGTTTCGTGAGTGGCGTGCGGATGTCGTGCGAGACGCCGGCCAGCATCAGCGCGCGCGTGGCCTCAGCCTGCTTCAGCGCTTCGGTCATCTGGTTGAAGGCGCGGCTCACCTGGGCGATTTCGGTCGGGCCGTTGGTCGGCAGTGGCGGCGGCGTTTCGCCTGCGCTCACGCGCCGCGCCGCGCGCGCGAGTTTGCGCAGCGGGCGGTTGATGTGGCGCTGCAACAGGTAGCCGGTGAGCGCGGCGAGCAGCGCGAGCGCGGCGGAGAGGATCAACGCCGTAGTGATGCCGCTCGCTCGCGCGTCGGCGGTCACCGGCAGGGCGATCCAGACCGGTTCGCCCGCTGCGTGAAGGCGGATCCACAGGCGCTCCTGCGCGGCTTCGCCAGCCTCGGCGGGTGCGATCTCGTCGTGACTCGCGTCCCAGCGCACCAGCAACTCGGGTGGCAGATGGCTTTGCAGCGCTTCGACGAACACGTCGCGCTGCCAGGTGCGGAAAAAGTCGACGAGACTCGGCTGCGCCTCGCTCGACGCTTGTGGCGGCGCCGCACGGCGCGCATCGAACCGCGCGGCCGCCGCGCGCCCTTCGTCGGGTGGCATGGACGCGAGCGTGGTGTCGAGCAGCTTGACGTAATCGGCGAAGATGATCGAGGCGCGTTCGATGCGTGGGCGCTGCACGAAGTGCAGCAGGACGACGAGCGAGCAGATCTGCGAGAGCGCGACGAGCGCCACCAGCAGCGCGATGTTGCGCGAGAGCAGCGAGCGCGGCAGCCGCAAGCGCATTACGATTCGACGCCGGCCACCAGCATGTAGCCGATGCCCCAGACGGTCTTGATGAAGCGCGGCTTGGCGGGATCGTCCTCGACGATCTGGCGCAGGCGCAGGATCTGCACGTCCACGCTGCGGTCGAGCGCGCTGTGGTCGCGTCCGCGCGCGCGGGCGAGCAGGTTCTCGCGGCTCACAGCGCGATTCGGCGACGAGCCGAGCGCGTGAAGCAGCAGCATCTGCGCCGAGTGGACTTCGATGGGCGTGCCGTCGCGGTAGAGCGTTTGTTTGCCAACGTCGAACTGAAAGTCGCCGAAGCGCAGCATTTGCGAGGTGACCGTGGGCTCGCCCGAGGCCATCTTCTGGCGACGCAACAGGGCGCGAATGCGCGCGACCAGTTCGTCTGGGAGAAACGGCTTGGCGAGATAGTCGTCGGCGCCGGTTTCGAGGCCGATCACCTTGTCGGCGGCATCGCCTTTCGCGGTGAGCATGAGGATCGGCAGCGTCTGGCCTTCGGCGCGCAGGCGTCGGCATACGGTGAGGCCGTCTTCGGGCTCCATCATGAGATCGAGCACCAGCAGGTCGTAGGGCTCACGCTGGAGCAGGCGGTCGAGGCGCTTGCCGTCGGCGACGGCGCGTACCTCGAAACCCTGGCTCGTGAGAAAGCGCTGCAGCATGTTGCGCAGTTCGGCTTCGTCGTCGAGCACGATGATCCTGTTTGCCTGCTCCATGTGACGCCTCCGGCGTTCATCGGGCTGCTGCGCGCGCTCGCATGAAGTCCTCGATCTGCGCGAGGGTGACGAAGCCGGCTTTTTGCGTGTCGATTTCGTCGAAGTGCTGCGCGACCTTCGGCATACCCGCCTGCGCCTGCTCGCGCGTGAGCTTGCCGTCGTGCGTCGTGTTCGCGGCGGCGAAACGCCCTTGCAGCTGCGCCATCATGCGTTCGACGCGCGCGCTGTCGCCTGAGCCGTCCGGCAAGGCCTGAGCCGATGCCGGCACGCAAACCGCTGCTGAAACGATACACAAAACGAGGGCAGCGATCATCTTCTTCATGGTGTTCTCCGTGAGGTGGCCGACGAAGCTCGCCGGCCGGTTGATCAAGCGAATGAGGCGGGCGGCTGCGGGTCATGCGAATCCACAGCCGCCGGTGATGGTTCAGGCCCAGTGAGCAGGGACCCACACGCGGCCGACCCAGTGGCCGGGAATCCACACGGCGGGGCGCGGGGCGATGTACACGGCGCGCGGCAGCGGCTGGCCCACATAGACGACCTTGGGTGCCGGCGGCGCCACGTAGACGACCTTCGGTGCGGGAGGCGCGACATAGACGGTCTTCGGTGCAGGAGTCGCGACATAAACCGTCTGCGGTGCAGGTGCAGGTGCGGGCGCGACGACGACCGTCTTGGGGGCGGGCGGCGGCGGGGCGACATACACCGTGGTGCTGGGCGGCGGCGGCGTGACGACGACCGGCGCGGGCACGGGGACCGGGGCGCCGACGACGGCGACCGTCGTGCCCGAGGTCGTTACCGTGCCGGTGGTCACGGTGCCGCCATGGACAACGGTCGTGCCGCCGCCCGTGGTCAACACGCCGGTTCCGACGCCCGTGGCGCTGCCCGAGTGGTAGACGCTGCCGCCCTGCGTGCCGGTGACGGTGCCCGCGCGATTGCACGTGTTGCCCGCGCAGCTCGTGGACGCCGAGTGCCCGTAGGTGTTGCCGTTGCCCGTCGTGACCGTGCCCGTCGACGAGTACTGGCCCGGCGCCGTGCGCGTCACGCTGCCCGCGGTGCTCGCGCTGCGGCCATCCGAGCCGTTGAGCGAGCCGGTGTGCGAGCAGGTGCCGCCCGCGCAGTTCGTATCGCCTGAATGCTGGACCGAGCGGCCGTTCGGGCCGTAGGCCATGCCGCTGTTGCTGAACTGGCCCGGCGCGGTGCGGGTGACGGAGCCGCTGTTGGTGGCGACGCCGCCCCAGGGACCGGCCACGCCGCCCGCATGCGAGCAGGTGCCGCCGCTGCAGGAACCGTAGTGCGCGCCGTTGTACGTGCCGTGCGGCGTGTATGCCGTGCCGTGGCCGGACCAGCCGGCGAAAGCGGGGGCGCTGGCGAAGCCGATAAGCGCGGCGACGACGAGGGGGAGCGTTTTCATCAGAGGTCCTTGCGGTTCGTTTCGGGAGGCACGCTGCGGCGTGTCAGCGGAACGAACTATAGGGCTGGGCCCGGCGCAAGTCGCGTCATAAACCATGTCACGGTGTTACACGTCGCGAGGCCGCTGGCGCGACCTCCCCGCGCACGCGGCGCGGCGGGCGTATCGACGTATTTCGCGCGTGTGGCGCGTGACATATCCCGACATACTTTGCGCGTGGTTTTTCCCGTTGGGCGCCACTACAGTGCCCTTCATCCGACGCAACGCCGCGACTCCTGCGTGCAACACGCGTCTTTCTTCACCGCGCAAGACGCGCTCAATGCACACGATCCATCATGCTCACTACAGGAAAACTCGCGTTCTATGTCACGCTGTTCGTCGTTGCCGTCTCGCTGATCGAGGCGTGCGTGCTCACGTTCAGGAAGCGCCGCGAAGCGGCGGGCGAGGCCGCATTCGATTGGTCTGAGGTTGGGCTTTCGCTCGCCGACCTCGCGGGCCGCAAGCTCCTCGCGTTCCTGCCGCTTTCTCTCGCCGCGCCGATCCTGGATTTCGCGTGGGAGCATCGGCTCTTCACACTGAATATCGACACGGTTGCGCTCGTGCTGCTGGTCTTCATCGGTCAGGAGTTCTGCTATTACTGGTATCACCGCGCTTCGCACCGCATCCGCTTCTTCTGGGCCACGCATGCCGTGCACCATTCGCCGAACCAGTTGACGCTTTCGTCTGCCTACCGGCTGGGCTGGACCGGCAAGCTGACCGGCCCGGCCATGTTCTTCGGTCCGCTCGTGTGGCTCGGCGTGCGGCCCGAAGTCGTGCTCGCCATCCTCTCGCTCAACCTGCTCTATCAGTTCTGGCTGCACAACACGTGGATTCCGAAACTCGGCTGGCTCGAGTACGTGTTCAACACGCCGTCCAACCACCGCGTGCACCACGCTTCGAACGTCGACTATCTCGATGCCAACTATGGCGGAGTCCTGATCATTTTCGACCGCCTGTTCGGTACCTACGTGCCGGAACGTGCCGAAGAGCCTTGCCGCTACGGGCTCGTGACGCCCGTGCGCTCGCGCAATCCGTTCGTCGTCGAACTGGAACACTGGGAGACGCTCGCACGCGACGTCGTGATGGCGAAGGACATCTGGACTGCCGTGCGCTATGTTTTCCTGCCGCCGGGCTGGCGCGCGGACGGCGGCGGCGACACCACGGAGAACCTGCGCAAGCAGCACGCGCTCGCCACGGTACGCGCGGAGGTTTCACGCGGACGCCCGCGCGCCGGTTGATGGAAGGCCGCGGCTCGCGTAACGTGGCGCCAGCGGCGCCCGCATCGATCGCGGGCCGCATCGAATTCAGGTTAGCAAAGGAATAAGAGCATGGAAAATGGTTTGAACGGCAAAGTGGTCGCGGTGACGGGCGGCTTCGGCAGCCTGGGTCTGGCGACGGCGCAATTGCTGGCCGAACGCGGCGCCCGCGTGGCGCTGATCGGCCGCGGCGCGGCCCCCGAAGTGGCGGCGCTGCCCGCCGCGCTCGCGAACGCGCTGCGCATGGGCGGCGTCGATCTCGTCGACGCGAAGTCGGCCCAGACTGCCTTCGGCGCATTGCAGGAGAGACTCGGCGGGCTCGACGCGGTCGTCAACGTGGCGGGCGCGTTCCGGTGGGAGACTATCGGCGACGGCGACGCGCGCACGTGGGATTTGATGTTCGATTTGAACGTGAAGACGGCGCTCAATGCCTCGAAGGCCGCGCTGCCTCATCTCGTGAAGAGCGGCGCGGGGCGTGTGGTCAACATCGGCGCAGGCGCGGGACTCAAGGCGGGGCCCGGCATGGGCGCGTATTCGGCGTCGAAGGCGGGCGTGGCGCGTTTGACGGAAGCGCTCGCGGAAGAGCTGAAGGACAAGGGTGTGACGGTGAACGCGATCTTGCCGAGCATCATCGACACGCCGCAAAACCGCGCCGACATGCCGGACGCCGATTTCACGCGCTGGCTGCAGCCGCGCGAGATCGCTACGGTGATCGCGTTCTTGCTGAGCGAGGACGCGCAGGCGATTACGGGAGCGCTGATTCCGGTGAACGGGCGCGTATAAGCGCGGCGCCGCGCTGACACGCACGGTATACGGACCGCTTCAACAGAGTGGTCCCGCTGTGGTCGCGCTGTGACGGGTTAGTGGCCGTGGCCGCCGCCGGCCCCCCTGCCACCGCCGCCGCCTTGCCACGTGCCGCCACCGCCTCCATGCCAGCCGCCGCCGTGTCCACCGCCACCGTGCCAGCCGCCGCCATGGCCACCGCCGTGCCAGCCGTGGTGATAGCAGCATCCGCCGCCACCGCCCCAAATTGCGATGCCGCCATAGCCGCCGCCGAAATAGCCGGGGTAGTAGTCGTAACCGTAGGCGTACGGATAGCCCGAGTCGTACGGGTAGCCGTAGTCATAGCCGTAGTACCCGGGGTAACCGGGATAGGGCGCGACCGCGCAGCCCGCAAGCACCGCGGCCGCGCCGAGCGCTGAAATTCGCCGCAACACGATAATCTCCGCATATCTACGTTTGAAACCATTTGGCGCAGCCAGGTTCAGACGTATTTGTGTCCGCAGATTACCGCAGGGCCGCCGCTGCCGCCGACGCCGGCACGACGGCAGCTTCTAGGCGCGTCGGAAGGCTGCGCGGTCGAACAGCCAGACCGCCACGAGCGTCGCGCCCATCAGCGGAAACACGATGCCGAGCAGCACGAGACCGGTCTTCCAGGCGCGCAGCGGGGGCGCGGCGCGCTCGCGTGAGGGCGCCGCCAACATCGATGCGCCCTTCGCGCGGGCGGGGCGGCGTAGCCACCACATCACGAAGCCCGTCACCGCGAGCGCGCCGAGGCCCAGCGAAATCGCCGCGCAGATCAACTGGTTGGCGAGGCCAAAGTAGCGGCCCATGTGCAGCGATGTGCCATATGTAATGGCCTTCGAAACTGCGCCGTAATCGTCATAGCGAATGTCCTTGAGCACGGCGCCGCTGTATTGGTCGATATACACGGTGCGTTCCGCTTTCGGATCGGGCGGAAAATACGAGACCGTGTAGACGCCATCGGGCGTGGCGGGCAGCACGATGTCGTAACCGTCGCGCAAGCCGAGATCGCGCATCTGGGCGACGACCTGGGCGAGCGTCCAGTGTCGCGATGCGCCGGACGCGTCGGGCGAGTGCGGCACGGGAGCCGCGCCGACGGCCCAGGGCACGAGCGGCAGCGGCATGTCGTCCATCACCATGCCTGGCATCGACGCCATATCGTGCCCCGCGTGCTCTCCGCTGTGTTCTTGTCGATCGGCGTGGCTTGCGGGAGGATTCGCCGCTGCGCCGCTAGCTGCTGCTGCCGGCGCACCCGGCAAGGCCGACTTCAGCGCGAGACCGCCGCCCCACGCGCCGCGCGGCGCGCCGAGGCTCGCGCGCGTGGCGAGCGCCTTGAACTGCTTGCCCCACGAGCCGGTCCACGGCAAGCCGCTCAACACGAACGCGAGCGCGCCCACGGCGAGCCAGATGCCGACGCTCGCGTGCACGCTCTTCCAGAACGGCCGCCCGCGCGCGGCGAAGCGAGGCAGCAGCGCGGCGCGCCACGACGCACCCGCGCGCGGCCACCAGAGCGCAATGCCGGTGGCGATCATCACCAGCGTCCAGCAGGCGGCCAGTTCCATCAGCAGCTCGCCGGGCTTGCCGAGCAAGAGCTTGCGATGCAGCATGCGGTCGACCTGCATGAAGCGGCGATCGACGTCGAGCGTGCCGAGCACCGCGCCATCATAGGGATTCACGTAGACGCTCTCTTTGGTCCCGCCGGGCAGCGCGAAAACGAATTCGGCGCTGCGTGCGGGATTCGACTCGACGTGCGCGCGCAGCGCCCGCGCGTCGGGCGGCAGCGCGGCTCGCGCGCGGGCCAGCAGCGTATCCACGGGCAGGCGCGGTGTCGCCGCCGGCGCGACCACCAGCCGATGCGGGTAAAGCAGCGGTTCGATCTGCGGCTGGAAACAGTAGATCGTGCCCGTAATGGCGAGCACGAGCAGCAAGGGCATGACGAAGAGGCCGGCGTAAAAATGCCAGCGCCACAGCGTGCGGTAGCCGGACTGCGCCGCGTGGGCAGGCGGTGCGCTGACCGGGTCGGATATCGTGGACATCGGGGACTCCCTGTCGAGCCGGCACGGCTCGAATGCATGGATGATTCAAACGAAAACGAGCCGCTCAAATGCCGAGCTTCGCTTCGAGGTAGTAGGTACGGCCGGGATACGGGTGATAGACGAAGTAGCGCGCGTCGAACAGGTTGTCGATGCCCACGCCTATCTCGCTCTTCTTCGTCGGCCGGAAGGTGTACTTCACGTCGGCGACCGTGTAGGTGCTCGTGCCGCCGAATACGTTCGGGTTCGTGTCCGTGTTCGTGAGCGTGTTGTACTGGCGCCCCGAGTAGCGCGCGGCGAGCGTGAGCGCGGAGCGCGCGTCGAACCGGTAGGTCGCGACGAGATTCGCGCGCCACAGCGGAATGCGATAGAAGTACTTGCCGACGCTCGCCGGATTCTGCGCGTTCTCCAGGATCTTCGACTGCGTATAGGCCACGCTCGCCGCGAGATCGAGCCCGCGCACGATGACGTCTTCTCCCTGATAGCTCGTTTCCACGCCGCGCGAGCGCACCTTGCCAATGTTCTGGAAGTTCGTGACGTTCGGAATGACCGTCGTATCGGTCTGGCTAAAGATCGTGTTCTTTACGTCGTCCTGAAAGAGCGTCAGGCGGAACAGGCCGTTCCAGTGCGCCCATTCGGCGCTCAGTTCCTTCGAGAGATCGTCCTCGGGGCGCAGGTTCGGATTGTTGTTGACGATGGACGAGCCGTTCACCTGCCCCTGGAACAACTCGCTCACAGTCGGGAAGCGGTAGGCGCGCGCAATCGATGCACGCAGCGTGAGGTCGTCGGTCACGTCGAACGAGAGCGAAGCTTTCGGCGACAAGTGATGGTCGCCCACGTTCGCATAAGGCACGTTCACACTGCCGAGCGCCTGATAGCCGTCGAAGGCGCGCCAGTTCTCGTAGCGCACGCCGTACACGAGCTTCCAGCGTGGCAGGAAGCGCCAGGCGTCCTGTGCATAGAGCGCCTGGGTTTCGGTCTTGCCCGCGAAGGCGTTGGCGAAACTGTTCGCACCGCCGTCGCGCCACGCGAGCGTGTTGTACGTGCGGTTGTCGAGCGCGTAATCGTCGTAGTGATAGCCGAAGGTGAGCCAGTGGGCGGCGAGTCCGGCGTCGGGTGTGGCCGGCGTCCACGTCGTCTTGAGGTCGAGCGTCTTCCAGCCGGTGCCGTCGCCCAGCGTCATGACGCCGGGACCGTTGCCGGGTCCGCCCGCATTCGCCGTGCGCGCCACGCTGTTGCTTACCTCGTAGTACGAAGCAATGGCTTCAGCGTTCCAGCCGGTCGCCTGATGGGTGCGCAGCGTCGCGCCATACAGCCAGTTTTCGCTCCAGCCGCGGCTCGGTGCGAACGCGGCCGCGGGAATGGTGTACTCGTAGCCGTTGATCGACACCTTGCCGCTGTACACGGGGTTGCCGTTCGCGTCGTAAAGGAAGGTCGAGGTGGCGTTGTTGTAGGTCTGGTGCCAGTAGCCGAGCGTCACGCCGCCTTGCACGGTGGGCGTGAAGTCGTACTGCATGCGCAGCTTGAACTGGTCCTGCACCGTGTGCTGCATGCCTTCGCCGTTCACGCCGAGCACGACCGTGGGCGTGTTGGTCTGGTTGTTGTAGAAGTACGCGCCACGCACGGGCACGTCGCCCGGTTGCGCGGGCTTCGTCGACTGCGCAAGCGTGGCGAACTGCAGGGGCTGGCTCGTGTTCTCCAGGTGGTTCACGCCAAGCAGATACGAGAACTTGCCGATGCGGTCGCCGATCGAAGCGCTCATCTCGCTGCCGTTGAAGTTCTGGTTTACGCCGAAGAGGCTGAAATGCTGGGTGAACGCCTTTACGTCCGCGGTCGCTTCGAACGCCTTCGGCATGCGCGTGGTGATGAGCACAGTGGCGCCGAGCGAGTTGCCGGGATAGAGCGCGGAATACGGCCCGTAGATCACATCCACTTGCTGGATCTGGTCGGGGAACACCATCGACCAGCGTGGCGGAAAACTGTAACTGTTGCCGAGCAGGTTCGAGAGCAGCAGGCCGTCGGCATAGACGAGACCGCGCGCGCTTTGCGTATTGCTCGTGCCGCGCACGGCGATGATCGAGTTCAGATCGCCCACGTAGCGCTTGCGTACGGCGAGATTGGGCAGGTACTTGAGCACGTCCTCCGTGTTGACGACGTTCCAGTTCGCGAATTGCGCGGGCGTGACGGTTTCCACCGTCGCGGGCAGGTTGGGATCGACGGCGGGCGCCGCGGCGCTGCCAGCGGCGGCGCTGACCGTGACGGTGGGCAGCGTGGTGGCCGAGGCGGCATCGGCGGCTTGCGCCTCGGCAGCATGGGCTGCATGAAAGACGATGGGTGCAACGAGAGGCAGCGGCAAGACGCGCGGCAGCATGGCGAGCGCGAGGCGCCCGGCATGCTGCAGCGCGCGCGGCGTTGCGCGTTCGCGCGAGCGAACGCCAGCGCCACGCGTGGTGAGCGTGGACATGAAATGCTTTCCTGGAAACGGGAATCGAGCAGTCGCGCGTGTCGTGCGTGCTCGTTGGGCACGCGATCAGATCGCGGTCGACCGGCTGGTAAAGGCGTAACTCAGGAAAGGACGGGTGGGGCGCGCGGCCTGCCCGAAGGGAAGGCGCCTAAGGGGAGGTCGTGGGTGACGGGCGGCGCGATCGTCTCGCGGGCGAGCACGAGGGCGGCAAGCGGAGCGGGCGCGGCGACCGAAGCCATCGCCACATGATGCTCGAGCAGATGGCAGTAGCCGCAGGCGCTGAATGCGTCGTCGTGCGAAAGATGCGGCGCGCTACCGGACTGCACCGGCTGCACGGCCGAGCAGAGCGTGGCGTCCGGCTCATGCGCGTGCTGCGCGGCGACGAGCTGGCTCACGAGCGGCGCAAGCACGATGAGCCACATGGCGACGAGGCCAAGCCATGCGGTCAGCAGTGAATGCTTGCGTGAATTCATGAGAATGAGAATGATTGCGCGGCGGAGTCTAACACGGCCTTTCGCGTTTGCGCACGCGCGCCCGCGGCCCTGAGGATGGCAATAAGCGCGGTGCGATGTCGCGCCCGTCGACGCCGTTGCGTGGCATCGAAACGCCCGCGGCTGGGGATTTCCTTACCTCTTCGCGCGAACTCGATGCCCGCTGCATGGTCCTATACCCCCAAGGATGAGCGGTCATGGCCGCCGCGGGCGGCCGGTGCCCACGCGCCGGATTGCGGGTTTGCCCCGGCGACGGCCATGCGCGCTATCCTGTAGCGCTTTGCGCACGGCCCGGATGTCCACGAGCGGGCCGGCGCGGGCACCCGAAGCCCCATTTGCACAGGAAAACCACGTAATGCGCCGACGTCAATTTCTTCTCAGCTCCAGTGCCGCTCTGGCCGCCAGCGGCCTCGCGCTTGCCGGCTGCACGACCACGCCGCTCGGCACGCAGAACAGCGCCTCGCAAAACACGGCGAAGCGCAATTCGATCGACGCGGGCGTCGACGCCACGCTCTCGCGCCTCTTCAGCACGGTGAGCGGGTCGCAGGAGCTGGTCTCGAAGGCGAGCGGCGTGCTCGTCTTTCCGCAGGTGCTTTCGGCAGGTTTCTGGATCGGCGGTCAGTACGGCACCGGCGCGCTGCGCGTGGATGGCCGCACGACGGGCTACTACAGCACCATTGCGGGCTCGTTCGGCCTGCAGATCGGCGCGCAGTCCAAAGCCATCATCTTCGCGTTCATGAACCCGGTCGCGCTCAACGATTTCACGAGCAGCCAGGGGTGGTCGGCAGGTGCGGACGCCACGGTTGCGCTCGTCACGGTGGGCGCGAACGGCAATGTCGATACCTCGACCGCGACGAGCCCCGTGGAAGCGTTCGTGCTGACCAACGCGGGCCTCATGGCCGGGGTGTCGCTGGAAGGCGTGAAGGTGTCGCGGCTCGTCATTTGACGCTGCCGCGCGCAGTGACGAGTTGGCATGAAAGGAGACACACGCATGGCGACGCTCACGTACCGCCGCAAACACAAGATTCACTTCTCGGAGTGCGATCCCGCCGGGATCGTGTTCTATCCGCAGTATTTCGTCCTCTTCAACGATCTCGTCGAATCGTGGATCGACGAGTTGTTGCCGCAGGAGGGCTATCACGGCGTGATAGGCGCTCGCCGCGTGGGCATGCCGACCGTGCGGCTCGAAGTGGATTTCAAGGCGGTCAGCAAGATGGGCGACGAGGTCTGGCTCTCGCTCGACGTCGAGCGCCTGGGCGGGGCGTCGCTCACGCTCGCGTGGGCCTGCACGGGCGTGGACGGCGTGCTGCGTATGGCGGCACGCCAGACCATCGTGACCACCTCGCTCGACACTCACAAGTCGATTGGCATTCCTGATGACATTCGCGATGCGATCGCGCGGGCGATGACGGCCGCCGCGCGCGATTGACCATTGGACCACGTTCAGGCGGCAGCGCCGAGTGCCGCTTGCAACGTGACAAACGTTTTTTCGTCGGTGCGTTCGAAATGCAGCGGCGTGACCGAAACGCGGCCGGAGTTCACCACGGCCGTTTCGCTGTCGGGCCCGTTTTCGCGCGGGCCGCGATTGAAGCGCAGCCAGTGGTAGTCCATGCCACGCGGGTCGATCTGCGGCACGACGTCGATGCCCTGCACGAGCCCGACGCCCTGGCGGGTGACCGTGAGCGGGCCTGCGGCGCTGGCGTCGATATCGGGAAAATTCACGTTCAGGCAGACCGGCGCGTCATGCGCGACGGCGGCGAGGCGGCGAATCACGTCCGGCGCGAGCGCGCGGGCGGTGTCCCAGCGCACCCGCTCGCGGTCGCGGAAGGTCTGGCTCAAGGCGATGGACGGCAGGCCGAGCAACAGGCCCGTCATGGCTGCGCCCACCGTGCCGGAGAACATCGTCTCCACGCCGAGGTTGCCGCCGCGGTTGATGCCCGAGAGCACGAGCGAAGGGCGCACGTCGCCCATCAGCTGGCGCACCGCCATCACCACGCAATCGCCGGGCGTGCCGAGCACCCCGAAGCGCCGCGCGCCGCGCCGGCTCACGCGCAGCGGCGTATGCAGGCTGATCGAGTGCGAGGTGCCGCTCTGGTCGTGCTCGGGCGCGACGACCCAGACTTCGTGCGCGAGCTCGGCGGCCACGGCTTCGAGCACGGCGAGGCCGGGCGCGTCGATGCCGTCGTCGTTGGTGAGGAGCACGCAGGGCAGTTTCGTATCGGTTGCGGTCATGGCTGGCTCTTCTTCGTGGCAAGGTCGGGGGAAAGGGGCATTATTCCAGAGTGCGTTCCGTGCTGCCGTGCGGGACTTTTGAAACGGATTCGTAGCCTATCCGATATAGACTAGCGCGTCGGCGCCATGAGGCGCGCCCTGCATCGAGGAGAAGTACGTGAAGCCGCAAGCCCTGCCGGACCTGGCCCGCATCCTGTTCGTTGTTGCCATACTCTGCGCGCTGACGATCGGCAGCCTCTATGTCATGCGCCCGTTCCTCCCGGGGCTGATCTGGGCCACGACCATCGTCGTCGCGACCTGGCCCGCCATGAAAGCCATCGAGAGGCGCTGCGGCAACCGCCGCTGGCTCGCCACGCTCATCATGCTGCTGATCCTTCTGGTCGTGATCGTGCTGCCGCTCTATGAAGCCATCTCGACGCTCGCGGTGCACGGCGGCGAGATCATGGAGCTGATCCGCAAATTGCCCGACTATGCGTTGACCGCGCCGCCGCAGTGGGTCAGCGACATTCCCGTGGTCGGCTCGCGCATTGCCGCCAAGTGGCAGGAGTTTTCGGACGCCGGCCCCGGCGGTCTGCTCGCGCAGCTCGAACCGTACGTTTCGATCGCGGCGCACTGGTTGATCGGCCACGCCGCTTCGGTGGGCGTGTTCGTCATGCACATGTTCATCACCGTCATCATCACGGGCATTCTGTACAGCAACGGCGAGCAGGCCGCCGACTATGTCACGCGCTTCGCCATTCGCGTGGCTCCCGCTTATGGCGAGCAGGCCGTCAAGCTCGCGGGCGCTTCTGTCCGCGCGGTGGCGCTCGGCATCGTCGTGACGGCGGTCCTGCAGTCGGCGCTGGGCGGCATCGGTCTGTGGGTGGCGGGTGTGCCGGGCGCGGGCGTGCTCACGGCCGTGATGCTCATGCTGTGTCTCGCGCAGATCGGCCCGACGTTGCCGCTACTCGGCGGCGCGATCTGGCTGTTCGTGCACGACGCGCATGTCACGGCGATCCTGCTCGCGGTGTGGTCGGTGATGGTCGCCATGCTCGACAACCTCGTGCGTCCGGTGCTGATCCGGCGCGGCGTCAATCTGCCGATGCTGCTCATTCTCTCCGGCGTGCTCGGCGGCCTGTTCGCCTTCGGCATCGTCGGGCTCTTCATCGGGCCGGTGATCCTCGCCGTTTCGTCCACCTTGCTGAGCGCCTGGATACGCGACCCGGCGGCGCAAGCCCACGGGGCGTCCAGTTCGGCCGCCCATCAGGACGTTTGACGCCGCGCACCCAACACCATCGATTAGCAAACGTCTCCTCTTGCCGACGCGCAGTTCGATTCGACGTTACGATGACGTCTGAACTTCGCTTCGGCATTCGTTAGAGCATTCATGCGGCGCTCGCGTAGGCATGCCTCGTGCCGTTCCTGGTCGCGGGCAGCGCACCGCGCGCACCGCGCATCGCTTCCAAGGAGACGAAATGGCTCAGTTCAACTGCGATATCTGCGGCGTGCGCCCCGCGACGGTGCGGGTCGCCGTGTTGCAGGACGGCAGGCGGCGCTTTCTCGATGTCTGCGACTATCACTACGCGCAACTCACGCGGCATCAACGGACCTTGAGCCCGCTGGAGGCGCTGTTTCGCGCCTCGCAGCAGGGTGACGGCACGGACGATGCGGGCGGCCCGGCGGCTGAACCTACGCCACAGGCCATGGAAGCGGGCGACGGCGCCATCGTCGAACGCTATTTCAGCGACGTGGCGCGTGAATTGCTCCAGCGCGCGGCGGAGCGGGCGGTGCAGTTCGGGCGGCGCGAAGTCGACACCGAGCATCTGCTTTACGAACTCGCGGGCAACGACGCGGGCGCGGCGATCCTCAAGCGCCTCGGCATTCAGCCCGACGATGTGCGCGCGTTCATCGACGCCAACGCGCAAAAGCGCGAAGGCGCGCCCGCGCGGGAGGACGGCCGTATCGGCGTCTCCCCGCGCCTGAAGGGCGCGCTCGACCGTGCGTTTCTCGTCTCGCGCGAACTGGGTCACAGCTACGTCGCGCCCGAGCATCTGCTCTTCGGGCTCACGCAGGTGCCGGAAAGTTTTGCGGGCCATCTGCTGGGCCGCTACGGCGTCACGCCCCAGAAGGTGTTGCAGCGGCTCGTGGAGGCCCAGGGCGACAAACGCGAGCGACCCGCCGCGAAGGGGCCGAGCGCGACGCCGCAGCTCGACCAATACAGCCGCGATCTCACCGCGCTCGCGAGCGAGGGCAAGCTCGACCCCGTGATCGGCCGTTCGAGCGAGATCGAGACCGTGGTGGAAGTGCTCGCGCGCCGGCGCAAGAACAATCCGGTGCTGATCGGCGAACCGGGGGTGGGCAAGACCGCGATCGCCGAAGGCCTCGCGCAACGCATGCTCAACGGCGACGTGCCCGAATCGCTGCGCGGGCGGCGCCTCGTCGAGCTGAACGTCAACGGGCTGATCGCGGGCGCGAAGTATCGCGGCGAATTCGAAGAGCGCGTGAAAGGCGTGATGGAGGAAATCTCGGCGCAGCGCGAAAGCCTCGTGCTCTTCATCGACGAAGTGCACATGATCGTCGGCGCGGGCCAGGGCGGCGGCGAGGGCGGGCTCGACATCGCCAATGTCTTCAAGCCCGCGATGGCGCGCGGCGAACTGAACCTGATCGGCGCCACGACGCTCTCCGAGTACCAGAAGTACATCGAGAAGGACGCGGCGCTCGAGCGGCGCTTTCAGCCCGTGTTCGTCTCCGAGCCGAGCGTCGATCAGACGATCAACATCCTGCGCGGCTTGCGCGACAAGCTCGAGGTGCATCACCACGTCACCATTCGCGACGACGCGCTCGTTTCGGCGGCCGAGCTCTCGGACCGCTACGTGATGGGGCGCTTCCTGCCCGACAAGGCGATCGATCTCGTCGACCAGGCGGCGGCACGCGTGCATCTTTCGGCCACCTCGCGACCTGCGGCGATCCTCGAACTCGAGGCGGAGCTGGCGCAATTGCGGCGCGAGCAGGACTACGCGGCGACGCGCAAAAATTTCGAGCGCGCCCATACGCTGGACGAGCCGATCGCCGACAAGGAAAAGGCGCTCACGCAGGCCACCAACGACTGGAAAGGTCAGCTCGGCACCGTGACCTCGGACGTGACGAGCGAAGACGTCGCGGAGATCGTCTCGAAGCTCACGGGCGTGCCGGTCACGCAATTGACCGCCGAGGAGCGCACGCGGCTGCTCGAAATGGAAGCGCGGCTGCATGAGCGTGTGATCGGGCAGGAACAGGCCATCGTCGCGGTCAGCGACGCGGTGCGCCGTTCGCGCGCCGGGCTGCGGCGCGGCCGGCGGCCCACGGCAGTCTTCCTGTTCCTCGGGCCGACCGGCGTGGGCAAGACGGAGCTTGCGAAGGCGCTGGCCGAAGTGGTGTTCGGCGACGAAGACGCCATCGTGCGCATCGACATGAGCGAGTACATGGAGCGCCACGCGGTGTCGCGGCTGATCGGCTCGCCGCCGGGTTACGTCGGCTATGACGAAGGCGGCCAGTTGACCGAGAAGGTGCGCCGCCGACCCTATTGCGTGATCCTGCTCGACGAAATCGAGAAAGCACACGCCGACGTCTACAACGTGCTGCTGCAGGTGTTCGACGACGGCCGGCTCACCGACGGCAAGGGGCGCGTGGTCGACTTCAGCAATACGGTCGTGATCGCGACGAGCAATCTCGGCTCCGACGTGGTCTCCGGGCAAAAGCGCTCGGGGCCGGGTTTTCTGTCGAGCGCAGAAGGGTCGATGCAAGGCGCGGTGATGGGCGAGCTGCGCCAGCATTTCCGGCCCGAGTTCCTGAATCGCATCGACGAGATCATCATGTTCCAGCCGCTCACGAGCGACGAGCTGCGCTCGATCGTGCGGCTGCAGCTCGAACAGGTCCGGCGGATGGCACACAGCCAGGACATCGACCTGACGTTCGACGACAGCGTGATCGATTACCTCGCGGCGGAGGGATATCGGCCGGAATTCGGCGCGCGCGAGTTGAAGCGCAAGATGCAGCAGGCGGTGGAGAACGAGCTGGCGAAGGAAATGCTCAAGGGCGGCGTGAAAGAGGGCGCCAAAGTCGTATGCCGTTACGACGCGGCGGGCAAACGCATGGCATTCGCGTTGCAGGGGGCGGCCGCAAGCTGATGCAGGCGGCCGGGCGGCGTTGCCCGTGCTCGCGCGCCTAACGCACCAGCTTCGGGCGCGAGACGGGTTTGACGCCCGGACGTTCGACGGCCCGCCGGATCCTGGCGAGCAGGTCGCCCTCGTGGAATCGCCGGTCCTGCGCAAAACGCTCGGCGACCGTGAGATAGGCGCCGTGCAGGCGGCTCATGATTTCCTCGCCTTCGGACTGCCGCAGGCCGAGGCGCCGGGCGAAGGCATGGAGTTCCGCCGGCAGCGGGAACGTCTTGCTCCGGTTGAGGCCGAGCGCCATGCGCCCATCGAGATCCGGATAGATGTCCGTGCAGACCACGTCGAACACCGGAGCGAGCCGGCGCGGTCCGGTCGGATCGATATAGAGGATTCCCAGGTTCTTCATGTGGGCGTCGCCGTCGCGCAACAGGCACGAGAGGGCGATGCGCTCGAACAGGCGGCGTTTCTGCGCCGGGTCCGATCGTGTATAGATGTCCACGGCCTTGGCGATCATCTCGTAGCTGCCCTCGTATTTCGCCTTGCCGGTGAGCACGCTCATGTCTTCGAATCCGATGGGCGTGCCGTCCGCCTCGCGGTCGAAGCGTGACATGACGAAGAGTTTGCCGTCTTCGGAGAGCCAGAAGTCCGGGACTTCGAGCGCGGCTTCTTTCGCCACCGACATGCAGAAGTATTCGTTGCGCGCGAGCCCGGGGAAGTCGTCGCCTTCGGCCTTCACGATCACCGTGCGCAGGGGCAGCGCCGTGTGTTCGGCGGGGCGCGGGGCGTTTTCTGCGGCGAGCGGGACGACCGCCTTCGGCTGCACGCCGGAGATGCCCGAGCCGAGTGCATAGCGGTCGATCAGGCGCTCGAACAGCCGGCCCGACGGCGAGGAAAGCAATTCGTCCAGACGTTCGCCGTCGCTCTGCGGCACCCGCTCTCCCGGCACGGAATAGGTGAGCCGCCCGATTTGATTGGTGCCGGCGAGAAAGAGCAGAAACATGTCGCTCGGCGCACCGTAACGCGCGAGCCGTTCCTCGATGACGAAACGCAGGTAGCCCTCGGGCCGGTTCATCGCGAAGATGCCCATCAGGTCGCCGCTCGCGTAACTCTGGCGCCGCACGGGCATGGTGAGTGATACGGCGGCCATGTCGGGCGCGTCGCCGTAATTGAAGACGAAGCGGCTCTCGCGCGCCAGCAGACCGCTCGGTCCCTGCGGCGTATGGACTTCCAGGTTGCGGATTTCGCGCAGGAGCCGCTCGAGGTCGAATGAGGCGCTCGCAGTCATTCGTCGTCCCTGAATATGTCGTTCAGGTCCTCGAGGATGACGGTATCCATGGGGCGAAGCACGACTTCATAGCCGAGCGCGTTCACGAGCCGGCAGAGTTCGCGTACGCCGACGTTGCCTGCGTGTTCGGCGTTCGTGACGGTGCGACGGGCGACGCCGGCCTGCTCCGCCAGGGCCTGCTGGGTCAGCTTGCGCTCGCGGCGCGTCGCGCGCAGGCCTTCTGCCAGGCGCTCGGCGTTGGAGATCGAGAGGTTCGCGGGTTTTTTGCGCATCATAGTGCGCATTATAGGTCGTTATCCAGCAGCTTGCGCAGAATTCTGCGCACCCAATCAATCGGGATTCGTGGCGGAAAATGCGCGCAATTTTGCGCAAGATGGTGGATAAAACGCCGATATGCGCAATATCGTGCGCATATCGGCGTTTCAGGGGTCAATGCGTGTTCGTTGAAGATTCAACGGTTTACGTCGTATTTTCCCGCCAGGGGCCGCTTCACATCGACCGCAGCGCCGAGCGCTTGAGCTTGCCGGTCTCGGTGCGCGGCAATGCGTCGATAAAGGCGATCAGGCGCGGATATTTGTACGCCGCCACCGCGTTCTTCACGAAGTTCTGCAACTCGGCGACCAGGGCGTCGCCGGCGCTGAAGCCCGGGCGCAAGACGACGAACGCCTTCACCACCTGGCCACGCACTTCGTCGGGCACGCCCGTTACGCCGCACTCGGCCACGGCGGGGTGCTGCATGAGCACCGTCTCGACTTCGGGACCCGCGATGTTGTAGCCCGACGAAACGATCATGTCGTCGGAGCGGGCCTGGTAGAACACATAGCCGTCGGCGTCGATGGATACGGCGTCGCCGGGCAGGTTCCAGCCGCCGCGCACGAACACGGCCTGGCGTTCGTCGGCGAGATAACGGCAGCCGGTCGGGCCGCGCACGGCGAGATTGCCCGTCACGCCGGGCGCCACCGGCTGCAGGTCATTGTCCAGCGCCTGCACCACGTAGCCAGGCACCGCGCGGCCGATCGAGCCGGGGCGCACATCGGCGCCGGCGGACGACACGAAAATATGAATCAGCTCCGTGCCGCCAATCCCGTCGATCATCTCGATGCCCGTCGCGTCGCGCCATAGATCGCGCGTGGCCTGCGGCAGCGCTTCTCCGGCGGATACCGTCTTGCGCAGGCTGGCCAGGTCGTACTGCGTGACGAGCGCCGCCATCTGCCGGTAGAACGTGGGCGCGGTGAAGACGATCGTCGCGTGAAAACGCTGGATCGTGTCGAGCAGCAGCGCCGGCGTGAGCTTTTCGATCAGCACCGTCGACGCGCCGACGCGCAGCGGAAAACACAGCAGCCCGCCCAGTCCGAACGTGAACGCGAGCGGCGGCGTGCCGCAGAACACGTCCTCGGCCGTGGGCTTCAGAATGTGGCGCGGGAACAGGTCGCACATGGCGATCACGTCGCGGTGAAAGTGCATGCAGCCCTTGGGCGTGCCCGTCGTACCGCTCGTGAAGGCAATCAGGCAGACGTCGTCGCTGGCCGTGTCGCAGGCCGTGAAGTCGGCGGGCTTGTCTGCCGCGAGCGCTTCCATCGTGCCCGGCGCGGTGTCGTGAAAGTAGCAGACCTGCTTGATGCCTTCGCAAAAGAACTCGTCGGCGGGGTCCATGCATCGCGCGAGCTCTTCAGTGAGCCGCACGTCGCACAGCGCCGCGCAAACCTGCGCCTTGTCTGCGATCTGCTTGAGTTCCTTTGCACGCAAGAGCGGCATGGTGGGAATCACCACGAGCCCCGCCTTGAGCGACGCGAGAAACGCCACCGCCATTTGCAATGTGTTCGGCCCGCGTAACAGGACGCGGTTGCCCGGCTTCAGTCCCATGTCTTCCACCAGCACGCGGGCGCTGCGATTGACGAGCGCGAGCAGTTCGGCGTACGTGGTGGCTTGTGGCTTGCCATCGATATCCGACCAGATGGCCGGGCGTTCGCCGTGTCCCGCCTCGATCGCGCGGTCAAGCAACTCGACCGCGCAATTCATGCGCGCAGGGTAGGCAACATCGGGATTGTCGAGCAGCATGTCGGGCCACTGCGACTCGGGCGGCAGATGATCGCGTGCGAACGTATCGACATGGGCGGTGGGTTGCATGGCGTCTCCGGCTGTCTGTATGAGCTGATCGTGCTGTTGCGCGGGCGCCGGTCTACTGGCGCGAGAGACGCGCGTCGTCGGGAATCACGGCCGTCGCTTCGATTTCCACTTTGGCGTCATCTTCCATGAGGGCCACCACCTGCACCGCGCTCATGGCGATGTCGTAGTCGCCGATCAGCTCGCGAAACGCAGTGCCAATTTCCTTCAGCGATGCCAGGTACTCCTTCTTGTCGGTGACGTACCAGGTCATGCGCACGAGGTGCTCGGGCTTGCCGCCCGCGGTTTCGAGAACGGCAACGATATTGCGTAGCGCCTGCACGGCCTGGGCGCCGAATTCGCGGCTCGTGAAGCGCGCGTTCTCGTCCCAGCCGATCTGGCCGGCGATATAGACCTGCGTGCCGGCAGCGGCGACGCCGTTGGCATAACCGCGCGGCTTGACCCAGTCTGCGGGAAGAAGGGCTCGTTTCATGTTTCGTCCGGTTCCGTAGTGAAGCGTCGCGCAGCAGGCGCTTACGCGGCGTTGTATGCCTTGAGCAAGTCACGCCCGACAATGAGCTGCTGCACCTCGGTCGCGCCTTCGTAAATGCGCAGCGAGCGAATCTCGCGGTAGAGCGACTCGACGATGTTGCCGCTTTGCACGCCCATGCCGCCCCAAAGCTGCACGGCCGCATCGATCACCTGCTGCGCGCCTTCGCTTGCATGCCACTTCGCCATGGCGGCTTCGCGCGTCACGCTTTCGCCCTGGTCGCGCAGCCACGCCGCGCGATAGACGAGCAGGGCGCTGCTGTCGATGGTGAGCGCCATCTGCGCGAGTTTTGCCTGGGTCAGCTGAAAATCGCCGAGCGTCTGGCCGAACATCTTGCGCGAAGCGGCGCGCGCGAGCCCTTCGGCCATCGCGCGGCGTGCGAAGCCGAGCGAAGCCGCGGCGACCGAGGTGCGGAAAATATCGAGTGTGCGCATGGCGATCTTGAAGCCTTCCCCCGGCGCGCCGAGCATCTGGCTGCGCTTCACGCGCGCGCCGGTAAAGCGCAGGCGCGCGAGCGGATGCGGGGCGATCACGTCGATGCGTTCGGCGATTTCGAGCCCCGGTGTGTCGGCATCGACCACGAACGCGCTGATGCCGCGCGAGCCCGGCGCCTCGCCGGTGCGGGCGAATACCACGTAGAAGTCGGCGATGCCGCCGTTCGAGATCCACGTTTTTTCGCCGTCGAGCACGTAGTCGTCGCCCTCGGCGCGTGCGGCGAGCGCCATCGCGGCGACGTCGGAGCCTGCTTCGGGCTCGGAGAGCGCAAACGCGGCGATCGCCTCGCCGCGCGCGACGCGCGGCAGATAGCGCGACTTTTGCGCTTCGTTGCCAGCCAGCGAGATCGCGCCGGAACCGAGGCCCTGCATGGCGAGCGCGAAGTCGGCGAGACCCGAGTGTTTCGCGAGCGTTTCGCGCAGCAGGCAGACGGCGCGCGTGTCGATCGTGTCGCCATGGCCGCCATAAGCGGTGCCGCCCACGCCGTAGCGTAGCCAGCCGGCTTCGCCCAGCTTGCGCACGAGCGCGCGGCAGGTCGCATCGACGTCGTCGTGCGGCACGTGCACGAGATGCTCACGCGCCCATGCTTCGATTCCCGCGCCGAGCGCGCGATGGCGATCTTCGAAGAACGGCCACGCGAGTGCGTCGTGGAGATTCGTTTCAACGGCAGCGTTCAATTCAATCCCCTTCGAAAACCGGGCGCGTTTTGGCCGCGAACGCCTCATAGGCGCGGCCGAAATCGCGCGTGGCCATGCAGATCGCCTGCGCCTGCGCTTCGGACTCGATGGCCTCGTCGATGCTCATGGTCCATTCCTGATGCAGCATCGTCTTGGTGATGCCGTGCGCAAAGGTCGGACCGGAGGCGAGATCGGCGGCGAGTTTCTGTGCATCGGCGAGCAGCATTTCGGGCTCGCAGATGCGGTTGTAGAAGCCCCATGCGTGGCCTTCTTCTCCGCTCGCGGAGCGGCCCGTGTAAAGCAGCTCGGCTGCGCGGCCCTGACCGATGATGCGTGGCAGGATCGCGCACGCGCCCATGTCGCAGCCCGCGAGCCCCACGCGCGTGAAAAGGAACGCGAGCTTGCTGCGCGCGGTGGCGTAGCGCATGTCGGAGGCCATGGCGAGAATCGCGCCCGCGCCGGCGCAGACGCCGTCCACGGCGGCGATGATCGGCTGCGGGCAGTGGCGCATGGCTTTCACGAGGTCGCCGGTCATGCGCGTGAACATCAGCAGTTCGGGCATCGGCAGATCGATGAGCGGCGCGATGATGTCGTGAACGTCGCCGCCCGAGCAGAAGTTTTCGCCCGCGCCATGCAGCACGATGGCCTTCACGTCCGTCGCATAGGCGAGCTGGCGAAACAGATCGCGTAGTTCCGCATACGATTCGAACGTGAGCGGATTCTTGCGTTCGGGGCGGTTCAGCGTGATGCTTGCGACGCGGCCTTGAACCGACCAGCCGAAATGTTGCGCCTCATAACCGGCAAGCGTGACGCGGTTGCCCGCGAAGAGCGCTTCGGCGCTGGAACGTGTCGTCAAGATATGTCTCCCGGATCTTTGCAATTTCAGTGTGATCAGCTTTCGAGCCCGTTGCGCAGATGCTGTTTGAGCTTGCCGAGCCGCTCGTGCATCTTCGACTTCTCGTCGAGCGAGAGGCCGCCGAACAGTTCCACCACCCATTGCTCGTGCGCGGCCGCCATGCGGTCGAACAGGGCGCGGCCCTCGGGCGTGAGGCGCACCACGAAGGCGCGCCGGTCGTCGGGGGCGACGTCGCGCACGACGAGGCGTTCCTTTTCGAGCTGATCGGTAATGCCCGTGACGTTGCCGCCCGTCACCATCAGGCGGCGCGAGAGTTCCGTCATGCGCAGACCTTCGGGGTGGCGCTCGAGCTGCGCCATCAGGTCGAAGCGCGGCAGCGTCGTGTCGAACTCGACGCGCAGGCGGCGGCGCAATTCGGCCTGCACGAGGTTCGTCGTGGTGAGCAGGCGCAGCCACAGGCGCAGGCCCATGTGGCTGTCGGCGCCCGTGCTCATTTCCATGTCGACGACATTCTCCGCCGGCTTTTCGACGCCCTTGCGCGGCGCTTTCGTTGCGGCCTTCGCGGTGGCGTTCTTGCGCGTGGATGCGGGCGATGTCATGTGATTTCTCCACCGGAAACGGATAGGGACTGGCCCGTGATCGCGGACGATCCAGGCGCGCAAAGCCACAGCACGGCGTTGGCGACTTCTTCCGGCGTGACGAAACGCTGCTGCGGGTTGTGGCGCACGAGAATGCTGCGCGCCTCGGCTTCGCTGCGCGAAGTCTTGCGCGTGATCTGTTCGAGCGACGCCTGCAGCAATTCCGTTTCCGTGTAGCCGGGGCACACGGCGTTCACGGTTACGCCCTGGGTGGCCACTTCGAGCGCAAGCGCGCGCGTCAAGCCGATCACGCCATGTTTCGAGGCGCAATAGGCGGCGACATACGGATAGCCGACCTGGCCCGCCGTGCTCGCGACATTGACGATGCGTCCGGCCTTGCGCGCGAGCATGCAGGCCAGCACCGCGCGCGTGCACAGAAACGCACCCGTGAGATTCACGTCGAGCATGCGCTTCCACAGCGCGAGGTCGGTTTGCGTGAACGGCGCGGCCTGAGCCTGGCCCGCGTTGTTCACGAGGATATCGACGGCGCCGAGCGATTGCGCCGCATGCACGAACGCGGCGTTTACGGCGTCTTCGTCGGTGATATCGACGCTCACGCAAGCCACGTTCTCGCCGCCGCCGAGCGCGGCACGCTGGGCGTCGAGCCGCGTGGCGTCACGGCCCATCAGTGTGACGCGCGCACCGGCATGCAGGAGCGCGGCGGCAGTCGCCGCGCCGATGCCGCTGCCGCCGCCGGTCACGACGGCATGACGATCGTTCAGGATTGCCTGGTTCATGCTCACACGGTTCCTTCGGCGCGTTGCGCACGCTCGATCGGCGACAGGCCGGCCGCGGCTGCCGCTGCGGCGCGTTCGCGCTCGATGTTGCGTTCGAGTTGGGTCTTGGCCGCCATGTACTGGTTCGGCCACTTGATGTCGAGATAGCCGATGCGCGCCGCTTCGGTGAGCGTCCACGAGGGGTTGGCCAGGTGCGGCCGCGCCACGGCGCACAGGTCGGCGCGACCGGCAGCGATGATGCCGTTCACGTGATCCGCTTCGGAAATCGCCCCGACAGCGATCGTCGCGATGCCCGCTTCGTTGCGGATGCGGTCGGCGAAAGGCGTCTGGAACATGCGGCCGAAGACGGGTTTTTCTTCCTTGCTCACCTGGCCCGACGAAACGTCGATCATGTCCGCGCCTGCCGCCTTGAACGCGCGCGCGATTTCGATGGCGTCGTCGGGCGTGTTGCCGCCTTCCACCCAGTCGTGTGCCGAGACGCGTACTGAAATGGGCTTGTTTTCCGGCCAGACCGCGCGCATCGCCTTGAAAACCTCGAGCGGATAACGCAGCCGGTTTTCGATCGATCCGCCGAACTCGTCGGTGCGCTGGTTCGTGAGCGGCGAGAGGAAGCTGGAAAGCAGATAGCCGTGCGCGCAGTGCAATTCGAGCCAGTCGAAGCCCGCTTCGTCTGCCATTTGCGTGGCTTGGACGAATTGCGCCTCGATGTCGCGCAGTTCCTGGGTGCTCGCTTCATGCGACCACTGGCTCACACCGCGCAGATATTGCTGCGGCGAAGCGGAGACGAGCGGCCAGTTGCCGTCGTCGAGCGGCTGGTCGATGCCTTCCCATGCCACGCGCGTCGAGCCCTTGGCGCCGGAATGGCCGAGCTGCATGCCGATTTTCGCGTCCGAGTTCGCATGCACGAAATCGACGATGCGCTTCCACGCCTGCAGATGCTCGGGCGCATACATGCCGGGGCACGCGGGCGTGATGCGGGCCTCGGGGGAGACGCAGGTCATTTCGGTCATCACGAGCGCGGCGCCGCCCATGGCGCGCGCGCCCAGATGCATGAGGTGATAGTCGCCGGCCACGCCGTCATGGGCGGAGTACTGCGCCATCGGCGAGACGATCACGCGGTTTTTCAACGTCACGCCACGCACCGTAAAAGGCGTGAACATGGGCGGCACGGCGCGCGCCTCGCCACCCGCACGTTGCGCGAGCCACGTTTCGAAGCCGGACAGATAATGCGCGTCGCGCTCGCGCAGATTCTCGTGCGAGATGCGCTGCGAGCGCGTGAGCAGCGAATAGGCGAACTGCTCCGGATCGAACTTCGCGTAGCGGTCCACGTGCTCGAACCACTCCGTGGAATTGCGCGCGGCGTTCTGGATGCGCAGGACGTCCACGCTACGCACGTTCGTGTAGTGCGTGAGCGCCGCGCGCAGATCGCCGGGATGCGCTTGCATGCTGTTGGCGAGTTCGATCGCGTCTTCGAGCGCGAGCTTCGTGCCTGAGCCGATCGAGAAGTGCGCGGTGTGCGCCGCGTCGCCCATCAGCACGACAGGCGTTTGCTTACCGTCGGCCGCGGTTTTCCAGTGCACCCATTCGCGATTGACCACGCGGGGAAAGCGGATCCATTGCGACGAGCCGCGCAGATGCGACGCGTTCGAGCGCAGCGCGTGGCCGTCGAGATAACGCGCGAACAGCTTCTCGCAGAACGCGATGCTGTCTTCCTTGCTCATGGTGTCGAGGCCGGCTGCGCGCCACACCTGATCGGGCGTTTCGACGATGAACGTCGACGTGTTGTCGTCGAAGCGGTAGGCGTGCGCCTGGAACCAGCCCCATTCGGTTTCTTCGAACGCGAACGTGAACGCGTCGAAGAGTTTCGACGTTCCGAGCCAGACGAAGCGGCAGTTGCGCAAATCGATATCCGGCTGATACGTGGCGGCGTACTTCTGGCGCGTGGCGCTGTTCAGGCCGTCGCTCGCAATGATGAGGTCCGCGTGGGCGACGTCGTCGTCGGTGATCTGCGATTCGAATACGAGCTTCACACCGAGCGCCTCGCAGCGCGCCTGCAAGATGTTGAGCAGACGCTTGCGGCCAATGCCGCAGAAGCCATGGCCCGACGAGCGGATTGCGCTGCCGCGAAAGTGAATCTCGATGTCGTCCCAATGATTGAAGGCGTCGAGAATTTCGTCCGCGCTTTCGGGGTCGGCCGCGCGCAGGTTGCCCAGCGTCTGGTCCGAGAACACCACGCCCCAGCCGAACGTGTCGTACGGGCGGTTCCGTTCGATTACGGCGATTTCGTAGTCGGGGTGACGGCGCTTCATCAAAAGGCCGAAATAGAGGCCTGCGGGCCCGCCACCCATGCAAACAATGCGCATGCTCGCTCCTTCGTTCAGTCTGCAAGGCCAATGTAGGTTCAATTACTTTAGGTGTCAAGTAATATGCGAGCGAGGGCGGGATGACCCTGGGCGCAGCGGCGAAACATCTGAATATTTGTGGAACCCTTGGTGCGGCGCGGCGTCAACTCGCCAATGACGCAAGCAAAGGGAACACGCAGGCTTTCGTGCGCCTTTCCACGAGACGCGACGGCCCAAATGCCGCGACGGTGCAGACGCCGGGACGCCATAGGATGTGGCACCAGAAACGGGCGGACGCCGATTCCGTGTGCATGGCGCGCACCGTCCGGGGCTGCGCGCGCGACTGCGTGCAACCGTGAAGTGGGCGAAATGCTTACCATGGGTTACGCAGGCCCATTGCGCGTCGAGCTGGCATTAAAGTCGCTTGGTGAGGCGGCGCTCCGGCGCGGCCTTTTACGGAACCCTTTCATGCGTTGCGCGTGTGGCCATGAATCGATCAGGCATCCTTACAAAAATAGCCGTAAAGCTGACAGCTTCATCGAATCGAAGTCGCGCACCCCTTCAATCGTAATCTTCGACACGAACGGGAGTCGTCACCCATGAGTCAGACAGCGAAGCGATCGCTCGAAATCGACTTTTTCCGGGGTTTCGCTTTGATTTCCATCGCGCTCGATCACATTCCTTCCAGCGTGCTTTCGCATGCGATGCTGCACAACTTCGCGTTCTGCGACTCCGCGGAAGTGTTCGTGTTCGTGAGCGGCTATGTATGCGCGGCGAGTTGGCTCGCCATTGCCGGACGCAAGGGCGAGGGCGCGGCCAACCGGCGCTTCTGGCGTCGCGGGCGCGAGATCTACGCCGCCTACCTGTGCACCGCTGCGCTCATGCTGCTGTCGGGCGCCGCCGCGGTAATGATGCGGGTGGATTCGCCGCTGGTCGCAGAGTCGGGTTATCTGCGCTTCGCCGCGCAGCCGTTCACGATGCTCGCCAATATCGCGGTGTTTCGCGACCAGCCGTATCTGGCCGGCGTCTTGCCCATGTACATCGTGCTCGTGATGCTCCTGCCATTCGTGATGCCACTTGCGCGCCGCTCGCCCGATCTCGTGCTCGTGGGCAGCTTCGTGCTGTGGTTCGGCGGGTGCTGGCTCGTGGGGTATTTGCCTACCGCGCCCGGCGCCATCTGGCCGTTCAACCCGTTTGCCTGGCAGGCCATGTTCATGCTGGGGCTGCTGTGCCGCATCTATCCGGTGTCGCATGCGTTCCAGGTCTCCTGGACGGGCCGCGCGTTGACAGCGTTCGCGCTGGTGCTCGTCGCCACGTTCGCGTTCATCCAGTTGTTCGCCGATCTGGACCCTCAGCCTGGCTACATGAAGCAGAATCTCGCGAGCGTGCGCATCGTGAACTTCGCCGCCGTGGCGTGGCTCGCCGCGCAGGCGGTGCGCAAGGGCTGGATAGCGTGGCTTGCGCAGCGGCTGCCGGCCGTCGTCACCGTGGGGCAGCAGGGCCTCGTCTGTTTCGTGGGGGGCGCGGTGGCTTCGAACGTCATCGACACGCTGCTGCGTGCAACGCATGTCACCGCTTCGTTGCCCGCACGGCTCGCGGGCGACGTGCTCGCGGTCGGCGCATTGCTCGCGCTCGCGGGTGGCATGCGGCGCCTGAAAGCGGTACGGCCGCGCGTCGCGCTTACGTGAAGCGCGACGGCAACGATTCAACGCACGACGCGCTCACGCCTTGCCAGGTTCGCGCACATCAGTGACGGGCAACGAGCCGAAGGCATCGCTCAACGCATAGTCGATCAATTGTTGCGCGGCCGCTTCGGGCGTGGACAGCAAACCGTTCTGCTTGAGCTGTTCGAAGCGCTCGCGCATCGGGAACTGGTCGACGCTCGTCGCGCGGATCATCTTTTGCATGCCGGTATCGATCACGCCAGGTGCGATGCTGCAAATGCGCAGGCCGGCCGGCGCATCGAGGGCGACGGCGCGCGCGTGGTGGTCGAGCGCGGCCTTGGTCGCGCAATACACGCTCCAGCCCGCATACGCGTTGCGCGCGGCGCCGCTCGAAATATGCACGATGCGTCGTGATGCGCTCGCGCCGGGCGCAGACGTGGCGGCGAGCGCATTCGCGAGCATCAACGGCGCTGCCACGTTGAGCGTCACGGCGCGTGCGATGGCGAGCGGGTCCTGCGCGCCGAGCGGGGCAATCGGCTCGACGCTGCCCGCGTTGTTGAAGAGCAGCACGCACTGCGCGCCGAGCGCGAACGCATCGAGCGTGTCGCCCGCCAGCCAGCGTTCGAGTGCGGCGGGATCGGCGAGGTCCACGACGGCCTCGGCGAACCGTTCCGGATGGCGGGAAGCCAGTTCCGCATGCGCGCCACGGCCGAGGCCGAGCACCTCGATGTCCCGTTGCAGCAGCGATTGCGCGAGCGCCGCACCCAATCCGCGCGTATGGCCGGTCACGATGGCGCGAATGGTGGAACGGGGGGCGGATGTCGAAATCGTCATGGTGTCGTGATGATAAAGGGATGCGATCCTTGCGTGCGCAAGGTGTCGATGCATGAAATCGAGGGATTTTGCCGCGCGCCGCGTGCAGTCGCGGTGTGGCGCGGCACACGACGGCGGACGCGAAACGGGGCGCAACAAACGATTGCCCGGTTGGATCGGCCGTGTTTTCGGTATCATAGCGTCCGGTTCCATATGGAAGAGATCTGGACGTGAAAGCCGCATCGCAACAACGCCGTACCCTGAGCTTCAAGGAAGGTCTTCTTGAGATCAAGAAGAGCATGGGGGGCGGCTCAGGCCAGCCAGCCGAAGAACAGGCGCAAAAATCGCAAGGCAAGCCCGCTCACAAGGGCGCGAAGGGCCATGGCGGCTCGCACGCCCCGAAGGGCCCGCGTGCGCCGAGAGAGGGTTCGGCGGCTGCTGGCGCAGCCGGCGGCAAGGACGAGCGTGCGCGCTCGCGCCATGGCCGGCCTCAGGGCGCGCGAGCGCAGGAGCAGAATCAAGGTGAGCAGGGGCAGCGCGCGCAGCAGCCGCGCCGGCCGCAGCAGCCGAAGCCGGCCCGCGGACCTGAGGCGGCCGAGCGTTCCGGGCAGCAGCAACGCCGCCGTCCGGCGCGTCCCCAGCAGCCGCCGGCCGCGAATCTGAGCGAGGCCGAAAAGGCGCGCATCGAGCGCAATCGCCAACTGAACACGGTCTGGAATGTGTTCGCGAAGCACTACCCGGCTTTCCGCGACCGTTTGCCGCTCAAGATCGGCGTGGCCGAGGACCTCGTCGCGCGTCACCCCGAGTACGAGCGCACGATGATCGTCGCCGTGCTCAAGCGCCATGTGAACCATCCGCGCTATCACGAGCGCGTGGCCGCAGGGGGCTCGCGCTACGAACTCGACGGCACGGCTTCGGAAGGTCCGGGCATCGACCCGTCGCACGTCGGCCGCGCAAATGCGGCGCTGGCGCGCCAGAAGGCCAAGGCCGAGGCGCAAGCCAAGGCGCGCGAAGAGGGCAACGCCCAGCCGGAGGTCAAGACAGAGGCCAAGGCCGAGGCGAAGACCGAACCCGCGCCCCAGCTCGAAGCCCAGAGCGTAGAACCGCAAGCGCCGTCCAGCGCGCCGGAAGCCGCGGTACAGCAACCGGAAAACGGCGAGACGCCCGCAAGCGGCGCCTGAGCCCGCGCGCCGGAAGTTCCCTCGTCGAAACGCCCCTCTCGCGGCACCGCCGCGCGAGGGGCGTTCGCACGTCTGGCGAGGCGCTGCCGATCGATGCGCGCGCAACCTTCGGCGCGCACGTCGGCCTTCGTATCGGGAACTCGGGTGCTTTCGATGCGCATCGCATGGCC
Source organism: Paraburkholderia sp. BR10872 (assembly GCF_040965835.1). Classification (NCBI taxonomy): domain Bacteria; kingdom Pseudomonadati; phylum Pseudomonadota; class Betaproteobacteria; order Burkholderiales; family Burkholderiaceae; genus Paraburkholderia; species Paraburkholderia sp. BR10872. The sequence continues at coordinate 37,267 of NZ_JBFRCN010000032.1, read as the reverse complement.
GCCGATCCCACGCGAGGCAGCCTGAGCGAAGCAGGTAGCAGTGTTAGCGCGCGCTGGCCGAAGCGGTGCCTTGCGCGGCAGCCTGCGCGGAGGCCGCCGATGTCGCGGAGGGTGCAGCGGCAGGGCCGGATGCGCCGATCGCGGCCGTTGCCGCCGCAGCCGCAAAGGCGGAAGCCGCCGATGCCGCCAGCCCGACGCTCGCCCGCGCATCGCTCGCGGCAGGCGTGCTAGCGGTGTCGAGCACCCGGCTGAACTCCACGGCGCGCGTGCGGATCTTTTCCGCATAGGCCTTCGAGCCGCCATAGTTCTTCATCGCGGCATTGAGGTCGCCGCCGGCCGCGCGCTGGTAGCCATAGAGGATCGACGAGCCCACGTCGATGTTGACCTCGGGGTCGGTGAGATCCTTGTTGTGCAGGAGATTGCGGTGCGCCGACGGCACGACCTGCATGAGTCCGGTCGCGCCATTCGCGCCGTGCGCCTTCTCGCGAAAGCGCGACTCGATCGAGATGATGGCGAGCAGCACCGCGGGCGGCAGCGAATATTTCTCGGCGGCGCCCGTGACGGCTTGCGAGATTTGCGCCGCTTTCCCTTTCGCGATACCGAACTTTTGCGTGAGGTATTTCGAAACCGCGCCGGACATGGCGCTGGAGCTTGCGGGAGCAACCTCGCTCGCAGCCGATGCGCTGACGACGTCGCTAGCGGGCGCCTGCTGCTGCGCCTGCGCGGCCGCGGTCTGCACGAGGCCCGGAAACAGGACGAGCAGGCAGAGGAACTGCCTCATGGCCGGTGCATAGGAGAAAAAGAAGGCGCAAGTATAACCGGCCCCGATTAATGAGGCCGGCTGCGTGTCATCCCGTTTTCACATCCCTGACAGGTGTCGTGCCGGGCGCGGCGCCCGGCGCCCGGCGCGGCTTGAGGCCGAGTTCAGGCCGGGTTCAGTCCTTCCGCACCGAAGCCTTCCAGATTTCGTCGATACTCGCGGCGAGCGCGGCATCGAACTCGGCATCGCTCATCGACTTCGTCAGGTCGTTGATCAGCGCGCGCGAAAAGCTTGCAATCATGCGATGGTTTTTGGCGAGACGCTCGCACGCGTCAGTACGCGAGTAGCCGCCCGAGAGCGCCACCACGCGCACCACGCGCGGATGTTCGATGAGCGGCAGGTAGAAGTCGGGCGTATCGGGAATCGTGAGCTTGATCATCACGTTCTGCGAGGCGGGCAGCGCGTCGAGCCCTTTGAGCAGTTCGTCGCGCAACAGCTTCTCGGCCTTGGCCTTGTCGGGGGCCTTGATGGAGACTTCGGGCTCGAGGATCGGCACGAGTCCGTGCGCGGAAATCTGCGCGCCGAATGCGAATTGCTGCGCGGCGATGGAAGCGATGCCGGAAGGCGAGGCGTGCTCGATCACCGAGCGCATCTTGGTGCCGAAAATGCCGGCCGTCACCGCACGTTCGAGCAGGGCGTCGAGGCCCGGAATCGGCTTCATGAGGCGCACGCCGTCGGACTCGGCCTCCAGCCCCTTGTCGACCTTGAGGAACGGCACGACGCGGCGTTCGTTCCAGAGGAAGTCGGGCACCGGCTTGCCTTGCGCCTGGCCGTCCATGGTCGCCTCGAACAGGATCGCGCCAATCACCTTCTCGCCCGTGAATGCGGGGGCGCTGACGATGCGCACCCGCATTTCGTGGATGAGGCGAAACATTTCGGCGTCGCCGCTATACGCGCTTTCGGGGATGCCGTACTGGCGCAGCGCGCCAGGCGTCGAACCGCCGCTCTGGTCCAGCGCGGCGATGAAGCCCGGTTTGTCGCGCATCTGCGCCAGCATTTGCTCGTTTGCCATCGTCGTATCTCCCGTATTTGGGGCGCCCTTGCGGGCGCGGTTACTCGAATCGGGTCGCCGCCTGCTGCGACGAGTGTACTTGCGCCGCTGCGCCGCGTCTTTGCCATTATGTGGGCATGGCCGCGCAACCGCGCTGAAGCAGGGGGAACGATAAACCGCAGCAATTACGGTGCCAGGGAAGATCGCGGCAAGCGCCGTCACACGATGACTTGCGCCTGCGCGCTGCGGTCGTTCGCGAGCAGCGCCGAGAGCTTGCGCAGCGCGGCCTGCAATTGTTCGCGCCCGCCCGTCGCGCCCAGAGAAATGCGGATCGCGTTCGCGGTCTCCGGGCCTTGCTGGAAAGCCGTGGAGGGCGCCACGGCGAGGCCTTCGGTGCTCGCGGCCGCCGCCAGTTCGCGCGCCTGCCAGTAGCGCGGCAGCGCGTACCAGAGGTGAATGCCCGCGCCCGCCGACGATCCCAGCGTATGCGCCGCGATGCGCTGGCGCTCGCGCGCTTCGGCCTTCACGTCCGCGAAGATCTGCTCGGCCACGCCTTCCTCGATCCAGTGTGTGGCGAGCGCGTTGGTGAGCGGCGCGGCCATCAGCGAGAACGTGCGCAGCGCGGTCACGAGGCGGGTGCGCGCGTCTTCGTCGGGCAGCGCGAGATAAGCCGTGCGCAGGCCGGGCGAGAGCGTCTTGGAAAGCGTCGCGAGATAGCAGACCTGAGCGGGCGCGAGCCGGGCAAATGGCGCTGGCGCATCGGGCGCGAAACGCCAGTAAGGATCGTCTTCGACGATCAACGCGCCGCAGCGCTGCGCCACCCGCAGGATTTCCAGGCGGCGTGTCTCCGGCATGGTCGCCGTCGTCGGGTTCTGCAACGTGGGGTTCACGTAGATGAAACGCGCCGCGTGCTTGCGGCAAGCCGCTTCGAGCGCGTCGGGGCGCATGCCGTGGTCATCCACGGCAACGGGGGCGATGCGGCGGCCCAATTGCGCCGCCGCGTGCGGCAGACCCGGATAGAGCAGCGGCTCGGCGAGGATGACCTCGCCCGGCTGCGTGAGCGCAAGGATCAGCGCGGCCAGCGCCGCCTGCGCGCCGGGACAGACCACCACGCGATCGGGCGCGACGTGGCCGAGCACGGGCTGCAGCCACTTCGCGCCCGCCTGCCAGTCGGCGCGGCCGCCGCCGCCCATGTGGTAAGTCATGAGCAGATCGGCGTCGCTGCGCACCAGCACGCGCGCCATGCCTTCGCGCAGCAGCGCGTTCATGTCGAGGTCGGCTGGCGCAGGCGGGATGTTCATGCTGAGGTCCACGCGTTGGAGCAGCTCGGCGCGCGGCGCGGCGATGAACGTGCCTAGCGGCCCGCGCGCCTCGATCAGGCCGCGCCGCCGGGCTTCGTTGAAGCCGCGCGTGACGGTGGTCAGATCGACCGCAAGCAGGGTGGCGAGACTGCGCTGCGCGGGCACGCGCTCGCCGGGGCGCAGCGTGCCGTGCGCCACCGCGGCTTCGATGAAATCGGCGAGCCGCAGGTAGCGCGGGCCGTTGCCGGACTGCATCGCCGTGGCCCATGCATTGATATCTCCGGCGCTTTCAGCAGGTCGGTCGTGTGTCATTCTGTCGCGGATGTATGCGTCATGTCTTACTCTAGCATGCGTGCATGAAGCGCGTAAATCCATACATATAGGCTATGTATGGCTTCTGCGGCGGCCCTCCAAAGCCGCTCGTGCGGCAGCAGAGTGAGCACGTATGGATGGGTTTGCGCGAACGTCAACCTTGGAACCAGACATGCGCAATCCAGACCCTCGCTCGGGGCGGGCCGCTACCGCCGGCCCGCCTTCTTCATCACGTCCACTCCTCATTACCCGCTTTCTGCGGCGCGCCGCTCTCGGCGCGGCGGGCATCCCGCTCGTGCTGCTCAGCGGCTGCAACATGGCGCTGCTCGCCCCGAAGGGCGACATCGGCGTGCAGGAAAAGAATCTGATCCTGATCGCGCTCGGCTTGATGCTGCTCGTCGTGATCCCCGTGATCGTGCTCACGTTATGGTTCGCGTGGCGCTATCGCGCCTCCAACCCGAACGCGACTTACGCGCCGCGCTGGTCGCATTCCACGGTCATCGAAGTGGTGGTGTGGACGATTCCCTGCGTGATCGTGCTCACGCTCGCCGTGCTGATCTGGCGCACGACGCATTCACTCGACCCGTATCGCCCGATCGAATCGCAGACGAAACCCGTGCGCGTGGACGTGGTTGCGCTCAACTGGAAGTGGCTCTTCATCTATCCGGATTACGGCGTGGCCTCTGTGAACCAGCTGGCGATTCCCGTGGATACGCCCGTCGAGTTCAACCTCACCGCCGAGTCGCTGATGAATTCGTTCTTCATCCCGCAGCTGGGCAGTCAGGTGTATGCGATGCCGGCCATGCAGACGAAGCTGCATCTCATCGCGAACGAGCCCGGCATCTATGCGGGCCGGTCGGCGGCATTCAGCGGCCCGGGCTTCTCCGACATGCATTTCGAAACGCTGGCCAAGAGCCGCGCCGACTTCGACGCCTGGATCGCGCAGGCGAAGGCATCGCCCACGATGCTGAGCCGGGCGGCCTACGAACAGCTCGCGTTGCCCGGCGAAAAGACCCCAGTGACGCTCTATTCGAACGTCGCGCCGGGCCTGTTCGACGGCGTGGTCGGCAAATACATGCGGGACGTACACGGCAACCCGATTTGCGGCACGGTCCCCGCGGTCCCGGGCACAGCCCCCAGCGCAGTCCCTGGCACAGGCGCCCCGGCGCTCACGCTCAACCGTAGCGCCATCCTGGCAGCGGAGTAATCACACCATGTTCGGAAAACTCACGCTCGACGCCGTTCCCTGGCACGAGCCGATCATCATGGGCACGGGCGCCGTCGTGGCGCTCGGCGGCCTCGCCTTGCTCGCCGCGATCACGATCGCGGGCAAGTGGGGCTATTTGTGGCGCGAGTGGATCACGTCGGTCGATCACAAGCGCATCGGTGTCATGTACATCATTCTCGCGGTCGTCATGCTGCTGCGCGGTTTCGCCGATGCGATCATGATGCGCGCGCAACAGGCGCTCGCGTATGGCGACGCCGCGGGCTATCTGCCGCCGCATCACTACGACCAGATCTTCACGGCGCACGGCGTCATCATGATCTTCTTCGTGGCGACGCCGCTCATTCTCGGCTTGATGAACGTGGTCGTGCCCCTGCAGATCGGCGCGCGCGACGTGGCCTATCCGTTCGTCAACTCGCTCTCCTTCTGGCTTTCGGTCGTGGGCGCGGTGCTCGTGATGGTCTCCATGTTCGTGGGCGATTTCGCGGCCACGGGCTGGGTGGCGTATCCGCCGCTATCGGAGCTTGGCTATAGTCCGACAGTCGGTATGGACTACTACATATGGTCGCTGCAGCTATCGGGTCTCGGCACCACGCTCTCGGGCATCAACTTCATCGTCACGATCCTGCGCATGCGCGCGCCGGGCATGAAGATGATGCAGATGCCGGTGTTCGTGTGGACGGCGTTCATCACCAACATCCTGATCGTCGCGGTGTTCCCGGTGCTCACCGCCACGCTCGCGCTGCTCACGATGGACCGCTACTTCGACATGCACTTCTTCACGAACGAGCTGGGCGGCAACGCGATGATGTACATCAACCTGATCTGGGTCTGGGGTCACCCGGAGGTCTACATCCTCATCCTGCCTGCGTTCGGTGCGTACTCGGAAATCATCGCGACGTTCTCGGGCAAGCCGCTGTTCGGCTACAAGTCGATGGTCTACGCCACGTCGTCGATCGGCATCCTCTCGTTCTTCGTGTGGCTGCACCACTTCTTCACGATGGGCTCGGGCGCGAACGTCAATGCGTTCTTCGGCATCATGACCACGGTCATTTCGATCCCGACCGGCGTGAAGCTCTTCAACTGGCTCTTCACGATGTATCGCGGGCGCATCCGCTATCACAGCGCCACGCTCTGGACCATCGGCTTCATGGTGACGTTCGCCGTGGGCGGCATGACCGGCGTGCTGCTGGCCGTGCCGGGCGCGGACTTCGTGCTGCACAACTCGCTCTTTCTCGTTGCGCACTTCCATAACGTGATCATCGGCGGAGTGGTATTCGGCTGTCTGGCGGGCGTGAGCTTCTGGTTCCCCAAGGTGTTCGGCTTCACGCTCAACGAGTTCTGGGGCAAGGTGTCGTTCTGGTGCTGGCTGATTGGCTACTGGCTCGCGTTCACGCCGCTCTACATCCTCGGCTTCGAAGGCATGACGCGCCGCATGAATCATTATGAGGTGGCCGAGTGGCATCCGTGGCTCGTGGTGGCGCTCGTGGGCGCGGTGTTCGTGGGCCTCGGCATTCTCTCGTTCATCGTGCAGATCGTGGTGAGCCTGCGCGATCGCGAGGCCAACCGCGACGTGACCGGCGACCCGTGGGATGGCCGCAGCCTCGAGTGGTCGACCGCTTCGCCTGCGCCGTTCTACAACTTCGCCGTGCTGCCGGAGATCACTTCGACGGAGCAGCACTGGGACAACAAGGAAGCGGGCCGCGCCTACGTGCAGCCGGCGAAGTACGAGGATATCCATATGCCGCGCAACACCGGCGCGGGCTTCATCATCGCCGCGTTCAGCCTGCTGTTCGGCTTTGCGATCGTGTGGCACATGTGGCTGTTCGCGGCGGCGGGACTCATCGGCATGATCGCCACGTTCATCGCGCGCACCTACAACCAGGACGTGGATTACTGGGTCCCCGCCGCCGAGGTCGAGCGCATCGAGAACGCGCGCTTCAGGCAACTCGGCATCCAGCGTTTCGATCAATCCGAGCACATCGAGGAGATGGCATAAACCATGGCTCACGCTGCTACTACTCACGCCCATGGTCATGCCCATGGTCATGATCACGACGACAGCGCCAGAACCACGCTGGGCTTCTGGATCTACCTGATGAGCGACTGCCTCATCTTCGCGACGCTCTTCGCCACGTTCGGCGTGCTCGCGAATGCGACGGCAGGCGGTCCGGGCGCGAAGGAACTATTCGAACTGCCTTACGTGCTCGGTGAAACGCTGCTGCTGCTTGCGAGCAGCGTCACCTTCGGCATGGCCATGCTGAATCTCTACGCGCAGCGGCGCGGACAGGTGAACGTGTGGCTCGCCGTCACGTTCCTGTTCGGGGCGGGCTTCGTCGCGATGGAGGTGAACGAGTTCGCCAAGCTCATCGCCGATGGGGCGGGGCCCGGCACGAGCGCCTACCTTTCGGCGTACTTCACACTGGTCGGCACGCACGGGCTGCACGTCACGGCGGGTCTGTTGTGGATCGCGATCATGATGCACCAGACCTTCAAGTTCGGTCTGACCGGCACGGTCCGCCGCCGCCTCGCCTGCCTGAGCCTCTTTTGGCACTTTCTCGATCTCGTGTGGATCTGTGTATTTACGTTTGTTTACCTGCGAGGTTTCCTGTGAGCCAGTCCCATGCCACCCACCACGCCGTGCATGACGCGTCGCACGGCAGTTTCAAGGGCTACATGATCGGCACGGTGCTCTCGCTCGTGCTGACGCTCGCGTCGTTCGGCGTGGTGATGTTTCGAGTCGTTTCGCCGGCCTTCGGGCTTGCGGCCATCGTCGTGCTCTGCATCGCGCAGCTCGTCGTGCAACTCGTGTATTTCCTGCATATCGGCGCATCGCGCAGCCAGCGCGCCAACACGGGCATCTTCATCTGCACGGCGTTCCTGATCGCGGTGATCGTCGGGCTTTCGCTGTGGGTCATGCACAACGCAAACGTCAACATGATGCCCACGCAGATCTCGATCGACCGCGCCATGGCGCACGACTGACGTGTGACGTTGCGTCCCCGAATACGGGCGCCGGAACCGCGGGCACGGTGCATGCGCTATGTGAAGCGTCGCGACACACCGTCGCTTTTACGTGGAGTGTGACCATGAACAAGGACCAGGTGAAGGGCACGGCTGAAAAGATGAAGGGCAAGGTCAATGAGGCCGTAGGCCGCGCAACCGACAACCCGGCGCGCGAAGTGAAGGGGGACCTCCAGCAGGGAGCTGGCCAGGCACGCAAGAACGTTGGTGACATGAAGGAGGCCGCAAAGGACGTGGAGAAGGACACGAAGCGCCATCACTGATAAACGATCGCTAACCCACCGCGCCGCCGCCTCGAAAGGGGCGGCGGCGTCATGCTGTCCGCGCGTGGCGCGTTCGGCGCTCAGGCCGGCGAGATCCACAATCAAGGAATCAGCCCTTTCGCACGGCCGATGGCGACTGCCTGGGTACGATTGCCCGCGCCGAGCTTGGCGTTGATCTTTCGAAGATGCGACTTCACCGTCAGCTCGGAGACGAACAGCTTCTCCGCGATCACGCGGTTGCGGTGGCCGGCCGAAAGCATCCTTAGCACGTCCAGTTCGCGCGCCGTGAGCGCGTCGGCGGGAGAGTCCGCGGCGTAGGGCGAAAGATCGGCGGCACCCGTTGAGTCCGCCATGCGCGCGCGGGCGGGCGCCACGCCGTCCAGCAACTGCGCGACGAACGCGGGCACCACGCCAAGCGAGCCGATTTGCGTGGGACCGCGCTCGGCCCATGCGTCAAGCAGGCGCATCAATGCTTCACCTTCATCGAGGAACGCGCGCACGAAGCCTTCGTGGCTCGCCATGCGCAGCGCACGGTCACGCCCGGCTGGCGTGTGCTGCGCTCGCACTTCGGCAGCGCCACGGTGCTGACCGTCTTGTTCCAGTCGTTCGCGGGCTATGCAGTCGTCGCCTGCGGCATCACGTGGATGCCCGTGTATTTCCGCCTCGGACTGGGCTTGCCGCCCGCACGCGCAGGCTGGCTGTTCGGTCTCCAGGTGCTTTTGCAGGTGCCGGTCGGGTTCGCGCTGGCCACGCTCTCGCACGCGCTGCTCAGGCGCAACGTTTCGACGCGCATCGCCCGTGGCGGGCTTTCTGTGGCTGCAGCCCACAAAGGAGGGCCGCGGGGCGCGCTGACATCCGCGTGCCCGATTCGACCGAAAGATTATCTCGGCCGGGTTCCTGGTAATTCGCAGTGCAATCCATTCCGCCAACGAGCGGATACCGACAATAGAAGAGGAGACATGCATGCGTTTGAAGCTGATTAGCCAGGGTGTGATGGGCGCGACGTTCGCAATGGCCGCGAGCGCCGCTTGCGCCCAGACGAGCGTGACGCTCTACGGCGTGGCCGACACGTTCTTCCAGTACCTGAACAACGGCGGCTGCAGGCGAACTATTCGTATGCGAGGCCGAAAACGCCACCGTCGCATTCACTCGCTGCTGCGCTCGGCACCGCGCATGCGTATAACGTCACGGAGGTTGGCGCGACGATTCAGGCCACCTCGTTCGACGCGATCCAGATCGCCGGTATTCAGCGCAACATTCACGGCGTTAGCGACGAGACGCTGGGTGTGGAGCTTGGCTGCGATCACCGGATATCTAAGCGCACGAGCCTTTACGCGCGTGCGGGTTATCTGAAGAACCACGGCCAGGCGATGATGAGCTGGCCCGGCATTTCCGTCACGACCCCGCATTCTTCGCAAACGCTTGCCGTGCCTGGCATCTCGCATCTTTTCCGAAACACATTACTACGGAGTGCAAATAGATAGCGGCGCGGCATGACAGCCTCGATCTGCCTTCATTTTGCCATGTGCAACAGGAGGACAGCGGCACGGCGAAACGCCCTCAAAACAGGTATGCTGCAGGCATCCCGTGTGTTCCGCGCGGGGCACGAACGTGGAGCTCCCGATGTCTGCCAATCCTGCCAGTGTGTCCTCCGGACTGCGCGAAGTCTGGTTGATCCGTCATGGTGAAACGGAATGGAGCCTCTCCGGGCAGCACACCGGCCGCACCGATATCGCGCTCACCGGTCACGGACGCGAGCAGGCGCGCTCGCTGGCGCCGTCGCTCGCCGCACAGCACTTCGACGCGGTGCTTTGCAGCCCGATGGCGCGGGCCATCGAGACCTGCCAGCTCGCGGGCCTCGGCGACCAGATGACGATTTCGGCCGACTTGCACGAGTGGGACTATGGGATTTACGAAGGCCTCAAGACAGCGGATATCCGCAAGACCGAACCCGACTGGAGCGTGTGGCATTCGCCCATCGCGCATGGCGAGGATCTCGCGCGGGTTCAGGCGCGGGCGGCGTCGGTAATCGAGGGCCTGCTGGCCATGCGGGGCCGCGTGGCACTCTTTTCACACGCGCATTTCCTGCGCGCGTTGGGGGGCTGCTGGGCTTCCGGTTCGGCGGCGCTCGGCGAGCATCTGTATCTCGACACGGCTTCGGTGAGCATTCTCGGCTTCGACCACGAAAGCCGCGCCATCCGCCGCTGGAATGCGCTCGGCGAGCGCAGGGCGTTGATGTAAAGAATTCCTGACGCGCGCGCTCGCTCAGCGCAAGGAGCACGACAGCCAGTGCGCGATGCGCACGCCGTCCAGACGAGAACCCTCGGGCGTGGCGCTCCCTAGCATTGTGACGATCACGGGCCGCCGGCCGTGCACCATCATGCGCATCACCATGTTGTGGCCGGACTCGTTGATGAAGCCGGTTTTCTGCACGCTCGCGCGGACCTGCCCGTAGCGCACCAGACGATTGCTGTTCACATACTGCAACTGCCCCTGGCCAGTGGCCATGCGTTCCTCATGATCGATCGAATAGCGGCGAATGAGCGGGTAGCCATTGGCTGCGCGCACGAGGCTCGCCAGTTCGCGCGCGGTTGAAACGTTCTGCGGCGAGAGTCCCGTCGCGTTGACGAAATGCGTGTGCTTCATGCCGAGGCGCTGCGCTTTCGCGTTCATTGCCGCGATAAACGCAGGCTGGCCGCCTGGATAATCGCGGCTGAGCGCCGAAGCCGCACGGTTTTCCGACGACATCAGCGCAACGTGCAGTATATTCGCGCGCGTGAGCGACGCGCCCACGCCGAGGCGCGAATGCGTGAATTTGAGCGTGTCGAGATCGGCGGCCGTGACTGAGAGCCGCTGTTGCAGGGGCGCATGCGCACTATCGAGCCAGACGATGGCCGTCATGAGCTTCGACACCGATGCGATGGGCGCCACCGTGTCGGCATGGCGCGCGTAGAGCGGCGTGTGGGTGTTTTCGTCCACAACGTAGACGGCATGCGAAAAGAGCTGCTTGCGCGACGCCGGCGTAAAGCCGCAGCGGGCGAGCAGGCGAGGAGCGTGCGCGTTTTTGGCGCTCGCGTGCACGGCGTGTTGCGGCGCGGGCGGCGGCCCATGTCTGGGCTTCGCGCGTTTGGTGCGGCGCTTCGGCCCGGAGAGTTTGGTGGAGGGCGCATCGGCGGGCATCGAACGATGTGCGGGCTTCGTCTTGTGCGCGACTCTCTTCTTCTTCGTGGCCGTTGCGTGGTGGGTTCTTTCGGCCGCGCTGCGATGAGCGGCGGCATGGGCGCTGGCTGGAACCGCGCCTGCCGCGAGGGCCGCGACAATCAGGGCGAGCGGGCTGGGCAGCAATCGAAGTCGGGAAGCGAAAGGCATCGACGGATGGGCTTGAACGTTGGGGTCTGCGCTGTGCGCGTCGAGATTTTGGCGGCATTGTTCGAGCGGGATCGACCGATGAAGTTCCATTCCGGTTCCATAATCGTCTTTCAGTGGGATCATCGTCGTATTGAACGGGCGGCGAGCGGGTCCGTATACTCCGTCATGCCAAGGGGGAACAGGGATGCTCAATCAACTCTCCGACACCTTCCTGCTCGTCTTCGCTGGACTCTTTCCCGTGATCAATCCGCCCGCGGCGGGGTTCATCGTACTGAGCATGCTGCCGCATGCGACGGCCGGCGAACGCGCATTTCGCGCGCGGATCATTGCCATCAACAGCCTGTTCATTCTGCTCGGGGCGCTGCTCATGGGCGCCTATGTGCTCTCGTTCTTCGGCATATCGATACCCGTGTTGCGGGTTGCGGGCGGGCTGGTCATCGCGTTCGCCGGCTGGAACCTGCTTCACAAATCGCGCGAAGGCGCGGAGGCGGCACACTCGCAGGCGCCGCCGGATTCGGCGCGCCAGGCGACGCTGCGCGCCATGGCGTTTTATCCGCTCACGCTGCCGGTCACTGTCGGACCGGGGTCGATTGCGGTCGCGATTGCGCTTGGTACGGGTCGGCCGCGCGGTCACGTGCAACTCGTCAATGTCGTCGGCGTGCTGCTCGCCCTGGTCGTTCTTTGCGGCTGCATCTATCTGTGTGTGCGCTTCGCGGGGCATGTCGGCAAGCGGCTCGGACCGGTCGGGACCGAAGTGCTCATGCGCTTGCTCGCGTTTGTGCTGCTGTGCATCGGCCTGCAGATCTTGTGGCTCGGGATCGAGGATCTGCTCGAGTCGGTGCCGCTTTCGGTGAGCGTCAAATAGCGCAGTGCGCCCACACTTCTCGTCGTGTTGCACCGCATGAAAGGGAAAACCACGAGCCCATAACATCAGACGTCTGATGTAGATTGGAGCCCAATGTCGCCAACCCACGCAATCTTGCGGAAGCCATGCGCCTGAGCGTCGATCAGTCGATGTGCGAGCGAATCCAGGATTCGCTGCTGGAAATGATCCGCGAGCGCTCGCTCAAGCCCGGCGATCAAATCCCACCGGAGCCCGAACTTTGCGAGCTGTTGGGCGTGGGCCGCTCGAGCCTGCGGGAGGCGGTCGCGCAGATGATTTCCCACGGTCTGCTCACGCGCGTGCACGGCAAGGGGACCTTCGTCAGACAAATCACACTCAAGCTGCAAGGCGGTCTGGATGATCTGATGTCTGTGACGGACATGATACGCAGTGTTGGTGCAGTGCCTTCCACGAGCCGTCTGCAGGTGCGGACGATCGCGGCTTCCGGCAGCCTCGCGCAAAAGCTCGGCATCGCCGAAGGCGAACCCTGCGTGCGCTTCGAGCGCGTGCGGCGCGCCGACGATGCAATCGCCGCTTACTGCATCGACATCGTGCCCAAGGCGCTGCTCGAAGGGCAGGAACTGGGCGAGTCGCTGTTCGGCACGCTGGAGCGCGCGGGCGTTCGGCTCTCCCACACCCATAGTTCGATCCAGCCGACCGTTCTCACCCCGCGGGATTTGCCGGAATTGCAGGAGAACATCGGCATGTTCCTGCTGATCGACGAAGTGGATTTCGACGAGACCGGCCGCGCGGTCTGCTACAGCAACGACTACTACAACGCCAGCATTTTCAAGTTCGATCTCGTGCGCAAGCGACGTTAGGCGGGCCAGCGGCCCATTTCCGGACAGGAAGAACGTATGCACTTCGAAGCTTTCAGCTCTGCCGAATTGACCGAGTATCTGCTGGGCATTCCGGCCGTCTGTGCAAGGCTTGGCGACGACAGGGAATTGCAGGTCGTCGAAGTGGGCGACGGCAACCTGAACTACGTCTACTTCGTGAGCAGCACGCGTGACCCGCGTTTGAGCGTCGTCGTGAAGCAGGCGCCGCCGTACCTGCGGCTGGTTGGCGAAGCGTGGCCCTTGCCGCGCGAGCGCATGGAGCGCGAAGTGGCGGCGTTGCGCCGCTTCGGCGCGTTGTGCCCCGAGCACGTGCCGAGCGTCTTTCACGCGGATAGCGAGAAGTTCCTGATGGTGATGCAGCGGCTCGATTCGCATCGCGTGCTGCGCGGGGGGCTGATAGACGGCATCGTGTATCCGCGGCTCGCCGATCACATTTCCACGTTTCTGGCCCGCACGCTCTTTCACGGGTCCGATCTCTATCTGGCGCCGGATGCCAAGAAAGCGGCCGTCGGCGGCGACATCAACACGGAATTGTGCAAGATTACCGAGGAACTCGTCTTCACGTTTCCGTTCGAAGATCATCCCTCGAATGTCTACAGCCCCGCGCTGCCGGTTGCTGCAATCGAACGGCTGCGCACGCACGAGCCGCTGAGGCTCGCGGCAGGCGAGATGAAGTGGGCCTTTATGAACCATGCGGAAACGCTCGTGCACGGCGACCTGCATACCGGCTCGATCATGGCGAACGAGCATGAGACCTATGTGATCGATCCCGAGTTCGCGTTCTATGGGCCGATGGGCTTCGACACGGGCGCGTTCATTGCGAACCTGCTGCTCGCGTATTACGCGCGCGACTGGCACGACCGCGAGACGGGGCGCGACCCGGCCGCCTACCAGGGCTGGCTGCTCGAACAGGTCGAGGCTGTGTGGAACGCCTTCGCGAAGAAGTTCGCGCAGATCTGGCGGCTGCACGAGCGCGAGACCGGCCACGCGTACATTGGCGGGCCGGCGGGCACGCGTGCGGCGGAGGCCTTCCGCGACGATTTCATCAAACGCCTCTTCGCCGATACGCTCGGCTTTGCGGGCTGCAAGATGATCCGCCGCATCGTCGGCATGGCGAAGGTGGCGGAAATTACGAGTATCGAGGACGATACGGTGCGCGCGCGCGTGGAAGTGCGCTGCCTGAAGCTCGCCGAAGCGCTGCTGACACGGCGCCGCGAGTTGGTGTCGATCGAGGCGGTCACGGCGCTGGCCGTACAGGTCCTCACCGAATCGGCGTAATCGAATACAGGCTGCCGCATGAGCGGCAGCGTCCGGACAACCGGCATCGACGGAGAACGTATGACGTTGCAGGCGCAACAATCGAGTCTTCCGCCCACCATCGAGTGGCGCGACGGCACCCTTTATCTGCTCGACCAGACGCGTTTGCCGCGCGAATGTGTGGTCGAAGCCGTGGGCAGTGTCGAGGCGGTCTGGCGCGCGATACACGAGCTGCGCGTTCGCGGCGCGCCTGCGATCGGTGTGGCGGCCGCCTATGGCCTGTGTGTGGCGATGCGGCACGAGCCAACCGATCCGCGCGATACGTTCCTCGCGCGTCTCGAAGCGCACGCCGCGTTTCTGGACAGCGCGCGGCCCACTGCTGTGAATTTGCGTTGGGCGCTGGAGCGGATGCTCTCGCGCGCACGCGCCGAGTCCAGTGCGACGGGCGCCGCGCTTTATGAAGCGCTCGTTGCCGAGGCTAAGCGCATTCATCAAGAAGATATCGAATTGTGCGCGCGGATCGGCGAAGCCGGACGTGCGCTCATCGCACCCGGCAGCGGCGTGCTCACGCACTGCAATGCCGGTGCACTGGCCACGGCGGGTATCGGCACGGCGACTGCGCCCCTCTATTGCGCGCACCGCGACGGCGTCGCGTTTCGCGTCTACGCAGACGAGACGCGGCCGCTCCTGCAAGGCGCGCGGCTCACCGCTTACGAATTGCAGCAAGCGGGGCTCGACGTCACGCTGATCACCGACAGTATGGCGCCGACCCTGATGGCCCAGGGGCTCATCGATCTCGTGATCGTCGGCACCGATCGCGTGGCCGCGAACGGCGACGTCGCGAACAAGATCGGCACGCTCGGCGTGGCGATCGCGGCGAACCATTTCGGCATTCCGTTTTATGTGGCGTGTCCTTCGTCCACGCTGGATCTGCGTACCCCCAGCGGCGCGGACATCGTGATCGAGGAGCGCGGAGCGGCGGAAGTGACGCATCTCGCGGGACAGCGCACCGCGCCTGAAGGCATTCAGGTGCGCAACCCCGCGTTCGATGTCACGCCCCATACACTCGTGACCGGCATCGTGACGGAGCGCGGCATCGTGCGCGCGCCGTTCGAGGAGAGCCTTGCCGCACTCTTCGCTAACGGAGCCGCGGCGTGAGCGGCGCGAGCGAAGGGCGTCGTGCGGGCGAAACGGCGGAACGTGCGCGCGATGTGCGGGCGGAAACCGAAATGCGCCAGCAGATCGTCGATACCGCGCGCGAGATGGAGCGTCTCGGCATCAATCAGGGCACCTCGGGCAACGTGAGCGCGCGCTGGCATGACGGACTTCTGGTTACCCCGAGCGGCGTGCCGAGCGCCGCGCTCACGCGCGAGCGCATCGTCTGGATGCCGCTCGACGTGCGCGACGACGATCCGCTCTTTGAAGCGCAACGCCCTTCGTCGGAGTGGCGTTTTCATCGCGACATCCTGCGCGCGCGCGCCGACGTGAACGCCGTGGTCCATACGCATTCACAAGCCGCGACGGCGCTGGCCATTCACAGTCGCGGCATACCCGCGCATCACTACATGGTGGCCGCGGCGGGCGGCAATTCGATTCGCTGCGCGCCGTACGCGACGTTCGGCAGCCAGGCGCTCTCCGATCACGCGCTCGAAGCGCTGCACGAGCGGCTCGCGTGCCTGCTCGCGCATCACGGCGTCATCGCGCTCGGGCGCGATCTCGCGCGGGCGTTGTGGCTGGCGAACGAAGTGGAGGTGCTCGCAAAGCAATATTTGCTGGCCTGCCAGCTCGGCGAGCCGCCGCTGCTTTCCGACGCGCAAATGGAGGAAGTCATCGAGAAGTTCAAGGGCTACGGCCCGCGCAAGTAATACGCGCTCGCGCGCGTCCAGGCAGTCGTTGCATTGCAAAACACACGCGGTACAAACGATTACGCAGTCGGTTGGCGGTTCGCAGGTCAGTCAAAAACCAGCAGATCAAAGACAGGAGACGGTGATGGCGTGGAGTTCAGCAGGGTTCGACAGT
The DNA here is from genome assembly GCF_040965835.1 of Paraburkholderia sp. BR10872. Taxonomy (NCBI): domain Bacteria; kingdom Pseudomonadati; phylum Pseudomonadota; class Betaproteobacteria; order Burkholderiales; family Burkholderiaceae; genus Paraburkholderia; species Paraburkholderia sp. BR10872. Next base: position 20,964 of record NZ_JBFRCN010000032.1, on the reverse strand, counting down.
TGGGTGGCGCGCAGCGCGCGCATGGGAGCTACGGCCGGCGTGACGATGTTCGCCGCCGCGGCAATGCTGGCAGGCTGCTCGAAGAGCGAGTCGCCTTCGACCAGCGCGGCTGCGTCCGACGCCGCCGCGGCGAGTGCACCGGCGCAGGCCGTGGCGGCGGCGCCGGCAGTCACGAAGATCAAGGTAGGCTTTTCGATCGCCACGCTCAATAACGCGTTCTTCGTCGGCTTGAAGAATGGTGTGGAGCGCGGCGCGGATAAGCAGGGCTTCGATCTCGTGCAAACGAACGCGAACGGCGACGCGCAGCAGCAGGTCAACGACACGCTCAATCTGCTGAGTCAGGGCGTGCAGGCGATCGTGCTCAACCCGATCGATTCGAAGGCGATCATCCCGGCGGTCGAGAAGGCCAACTCGATGAACGTCCCGGTGTTCATGCTCGACCGCGGCTCGGACGGCGGCAAGGTGACCTCGTTCGTTGCTTCGGATAACGTAGCGCTTGGCGCCACCGGCGCAAAGTGGATCGCCGACCAGTTGAGCAAGCGTTATGGCTCGCCCAAGGGCAACGTGGTCGATCTGATCGGCCTCATCGGCACGACGGCGGCGACCGATCGCGAGAAGGGCTTCTCGGAAGAAATCGCGAAGTATCCCGACATCAAGGTCGTCGCGCGTCAGGAAGGTGGCTTCGATCAGGAGAAGTCGCTCAACGCGATGACGAGCATTCTCCAGAAGTATCCGCAGATCGACGCGGTATTCGGCGCGAACGACGACAACACGGTGGGCGCGGAAAAAGCCATTGACAATGCGGGCCGCTACAAGCCGCTCGGCGACCCCGGCCACATCATGGTGATCGGCGCGGACGGCACGGCGCAGGCGCTGTCTGCGATCCGTGCGGGCAAGCAGGACGCGACGATCTCGCAGAACCCGATCGGCATGTCCGCCAAGGCGATGACGTTCATTACCGACTACGAGGCGAAGAAGGACGTGCCCTCGAATTACGCGTGGCCGACCTATCTGATCGACAAGTCGAATATCGATTCGGACGGCGTGAAGCAATACGGTCTGTGGGCCCTCGAAGTCAAGCAGTAACGGGCGGTCTTAAGCGCCGGCCGCGCGTGACGTGTGCGCCGGCGCCAGGGATGAACGGATGAAACGCGAATCAGGTTCGGCAATGGACGTATCGCAGCAGGAGAACACCGGCGCAGGCGGCGAGAGGGGCGCGTCGCCGCTGTTGCGCATGAGCGGCATCGTGAAGAGCTTTCCCGGCGTGAAGGCGCTGCGAGGCGTGAGCCTCGAGTTGCATGCGGGGCACGTGATGGCGATCGTCGGCGAGAATGGCGCGGGCAAGTCGTCGCTCATCAAGACGCTCTCCGGGGCTTACGAGCCGGACGAAGGTACGATCGAGATCGACGGCGTACGACTCGCGCGCGGCACCCAGGCCGCGATCGACGCGGGCGTGGCCGTGATCTATCAGGAGCTTTCGCTCGTCAACGACATGACGGTGGCCGAAAACCTCTTTCTTGGCCGCATGCCGCGGCGCTATGGCCTCGTCGATCATCGCAGCGCCAACGCCATGGCGCGCGAGGCGCTGTCCCAGGTCGGGCTGGAAGGCGTGCCACCCGCCATGCGCCTCGGTGATCTGCCGCTCAACAAGCGCCAACTCGTGGAGGTCGCCAAGGCGCTCGCGCGCGACGCCCGCATACTCGTGATGGACGAGCCCACGGCCGCGCTCCAGCATCACGACATCGAGCATCTTTACGCCGTCGTGCGGCGACTGCGGGCGGCGGGCATGGGCATCATCTTCATTTCGCACCATCTCGAAGAAGTGTTCGAACTGGCCGATTCGGCCGTGGTGATGCGCGACGGCGCGACGGTCGGCGCGCGGCCCATGCCGGAGTGGAACGAACCGGCGCTCGTTCAGGCAATGGTCGCGCGCAATCTCGACTCGTTCTATCCGTGGGAGGCGCGGCCCTATGGCGACGTCGTGCTGGAAGCGCACAACGTGGCGAGCGAGCCCGTGCTGCGCGACGCGAGTTTCAGCATTCGCGCGGGCGAGATCGTGGGCATCGGTGGCATTGCGGGCGCGGGGCGCACCGAGCTTTTGAAGACGCTTTGCGGCGCGCTCCCGCTTACCCGTGGCGAACTGCGGCTGCGCGGGCGCAGGCTCGCGCTGCGCTCGCCCGCGCAAGGCATGCGCGCGGGCATTGTCTACACCGCCGAGGACCGCAAGCTCGAAGGGCTCGTGCTCGACGCGAGCATCGAAGAAAACGTCGCGCTTTCGAGCCTGCGGGCGCTGGTGCGCGGCGGCTTCGTGAGCGCGGCGAGAAAGCGCCGCCTCGCGCGCGAGGCGGTCGAGCGCTTCGCGGTGCGCGCGCCTTCGGTCACGTCGCTCACCGGCAACCTTTCGGGCGGCAATCAGCAGAAGGTGATTCTCGGGCGCGCGAGCGCGACCTCGCCGGCTGTGATCCTGCTCGACGAGCCCACGCGCGGCATCGACGTCGGCGCGAAGACCGAGATCTATGCACATATCGTCGCGATGGCGCGCGCGGGCGCGGCCGTCGTGCTCGTGAGCTCCGAACTGCCCGAACTGCTCGGCATGTCGGACCGCGTGCTCGTGATGTATCGCGGCAGCATCGTCGGCGAAGTGGCGCGTGAGCACGCGAGCTCGGAGACGATCATTCAATGGGCTACCACCGGAGTTGCAGCATGACGTCCACCACGGTTCGACCGCGTGAAGAAACACCAACCCTGCAACAGCGCGTGCTGCGCCAGCTGCGCAGCGGCCTGGGGCCGCTCATTGCGGCGCTCGTGCTGATCTGTATCGCGCTCTCGCTGGCGTCGCCCGAATTTCTCACCACGAGCACGCTCACCAACATCATGGTGCAGGTGTCCGTGGTCGGCATCGCGGCCGTGGGCGGCACGTTTGTGATCATCACCTCGGGCATCGACCTTTCCGTGGGCTCCCTCGTCGCGCTGAGCGGCATGGTGGCCGCGACTGTCATGGCCGGCGCGAGCCCGGACGCGGTCGGGCTCGGCGTAGCAGGGCTCGTGATCGCGCTCGTCACCGGCGCGGCGGTGGGCGCGCTCAACGGCTTTGGCATTGCGTGGCTGCGGCTCGTGCCGTTCATCGTCACGCTCGCGATGATGGCAATGGGGCGCGGCCTTACGCTCGCGATTTCGGATGGGCGCACGAAATTCGACTTTCCCACCGTGTTTACCGCGTTCGGCGCGAAGACGTTTGCGGGCCTGCCCGCGCCGATGCTCGTGATGCTGGCCGTATTCGTCATTGGCCACGTGTTGCTGCGCAAGACCGAATTCGGCCATCAGGTGTTCGCCGTGGGGGGCAACAAGGAAGCGGCGCGGCTCGCGGGCATTCCGGTGAGCCGCGTGATCTTTCTTACCTACATGTTAGCGGGCGTGACCGCTGCCATCGCGGGCATCGTCCTCGCGGGGCGGCTCAATTCGGCGTTGCCGTCGGCGGCCAACGGGCTCGAGCTGCAGGTGATCGCAGGCGTCGTGATCGGCGGCACCTCGCTCGCGGGCGGGCGCGGCTCGATCGTCGGCACGTTCATTGGCGTGGTGCTGATCGGCGTGATCAATGTCGGGCTCTCGCTGCTCGGCGTCAATCCGTTCTGGACGCAGTTCATCCAGGGCGGCGTGATTCTCGCGGCCGTCTTGCTCGACGCGCTGAGCCAACGGCGCAAGCTTTGAACGGAGAAGTCAACGTGAGCGGTGGTGCGAACGCCACCCATTACTGGAGACGCGACACGTGAAAAAGATCATTAATCATCCTGATCAATTTGTCGACGAGATGATCGACGCCTTGCTGCTCGCCCATCCGGGCTGGCTCAAGCCGGTCACGGCCGACCGCCGCGCGCTCGTGCGTGCCGACGCGCCGAACGCGGGCAAGGTCGGCATCGTGACGGGCGGCGGCTCCGGGCACCTGCCGGGCTTTCTCGGCTACGTGGGCAAGGGGCTCGCGAGCGGCGTGGCAGTGGGCAACGTGTTTTCGTCGCCATCGTCGGAGCAGATCTACGAGGCCACCAAGGCGGTGCACGGCGGCGCGGGCGTGCTCTACCTGTACGGCAACTACGGCGGCGACGTCCTCAACTTCGATCTCGCCGCGGACCTGGCCGACGCGGACGGCATCGAGACGCGCACCGTGCTCGTTGCCGACGATGTCGCTTCCGCGCCGCCCGAGCGGGCTTCTGATCGCCGCGGCGTAGCGGGCATGGTGTTCGGCTTCAAGTGCGCGGGCGCGGCGGCCGAACGCGGCGACACGCTCGACGAAGTCGCGCGCATTGCCGCGAAGGCGAACGGCGCGACGCGCACGATGGGCGTGGGCCTTTCGCCGACGATCCTGCCGGCGGCAGGCAAGCCCACCTTCACGCTGCCCGATGGCGAAATGGAGATCGGCATCGGCATTCATGGCGAGCCGGGCACGCACCGCGGCAAACTGGAGAGCGCGGATGCCATCGCCGAACGGCTTGCGGGCGCGATAGTCGGCGACTTGCAGGCCACGGCGGGGGCGAGCGTGGCGCTGCTCGTCAACGGGCTAGGCGCGACGCCGCTCGAAGAACTGTATCTGCTGTACCGGCGCGCCGCGCAGGCCGTTGCCGCCGCCGGGCTGCGCGTGGCGCGTGCTTATGTAGGCGAGTACGTGACGAGCCTCGAAATGGCGGGCGCCTCGATCTCCGTGATGCAACTCGACGAGGAACTCGACACGCTGCTCGATGCGCCGGTGCGCTCGCCGTTCTGGCGCGAAGGCTGGCGCGTGGACGAGCGAGGTGCGCGATGAGTCTTTCGGTCAGCGAAGTCCGGGCGCGGCTCATCGATGCGTTGAACGCGATGCCCGCCAGCGCGGAGGAACTGCGCGAACTCGACGCCGCGCTCGGCGACGGCGACCTGGGCGTCACCGTGAAGGCGGGCTCGCTCGCGGCAGCCGATGCCATTGCGAAGCTGCCGCCCGACGCCGCGCTGGGCGACGTGCTGATCGCCACGGGCAAGGCGTTTTCGACGGCGAACCCTTCGACGTTCGGCGCGCTCGTGGGCGGCGGGCTGCTCGCTGCGGCGAAGACCGTGACGGGCAGCCATGCAGCGGGCCGGCCCGAAGCGCTCGCGATGGGTCGCGCGGTGGCCGCGCGCATAGCCGAGCGGGGCAAGTCGCAGCTCGGCGACAAGACGGTGCTCGATGCACTCGTGCCGAGTCTCGATACGCTAGAAGCGTTCGAATTGGGCGCCGACGAGCGCACGCTCCTCGACGCGATGATCGACACGGCGGAGCGACAGGTGCTCGCCACGGCCGCGTTGCAGTCGAAGAAGGGACGCGCGGCGTGGGTGCAGGAACGCAGTATCGGTCACGCCGATCCCGGCGCAACGGCCTGGCTCAGGTTTCTTCAAGCCTGGCGAGGGTGAGCTTCGCCACTCAACGAACAAGCATCTCGGCCACGCCGGCCGCCGCCAAAAACACGACGACAACGAGCGGCGGCACCTTCCAGCGCGTGAGCAAAAAGAAACCGATGACCGCGACCGCAAAGTCGATCCGTGACTGGACGGCGCTCGTCCACACCGGCGAATAGAGCGCCATGGCGAGCAGCCCGACCACGGCTGCATTCACGCCCGCCAGCATGGCCGCCATGGAGGGATGGGCGCGAAGCGCTTGCCAATAAGGCAGCGCGGCGAGCACGAGAAGCAGGCCTGGTAAAAAGATGCCTGCTAGTGCCACGAAGGCGCCCAGCGCATGACTGGATGGGCCGCTCATGATCCATCCAAGGAAAGCCGCGAACGTGAAGAGCGGACCGGGCACCGCTTGGGCGGCTCCATAGCCGGCAAGAAAGTCGTTCGGCGAAACCCATCCCGTCGCCACGGTCTCACGCTGCAGCAACGGCAGCACCACGTGACCGCCGCCGAACACGAGGGCGCCCGAGCGGTAGAAGGCGTCGAACACGCGGACGGTATGCGTCGTGTCGAATGCGGCAAGCGCCGGAAGCCCGAAAAGCAGGGCGCAAAAGAGGACGAGCGCGACCAGACCGGCGGTACGCGACACGCGGAACTGCTGCGTATGCTGACGCGTGCCGGCGATGGTTCCCGCAGTCGTGGACCGGCACAGCACGATACCGAGCGCGGCGCCCAGCACGATGACGATCAACTGTGCATACGCCGTCGTCATGACAGCGAGAAGCACGACCGCAATGAGTGCGATGCCGGCGCGGCGGTGGTCGGGGCACAGGCGGCGCGCCATGTCCCATACGGCTTGCGCGACGACGGCAACGGCGACGAGTTTCAGTCCGTGAATCAGCCCGTTCCCCACGGGGCCGCCGAGTTCAGGCGCGACGATGGCAAAGGCGATCAGGAGTGCAACGGATGGCAACGTGAAGCCGCACCAGGCTGCCAGGCCGCCTCGCCAGCCGGCGCGCAGCAGACCGATCGAAAATCCGGTCTGACTACTGGCGGGACCGGGGAGAAACTGGCAGAGACCGAGCAGATCCGTGAAGGTTGCGTCGTCGAGCCAGCGACGCCGCTCGACGAACTCGCGACGGAAGTAGCCGATATGGGCGATGGGACCGCCAAAGGACGTCAGGCCCAGCTTCAGAAAGACTCGCAGGACTTCAAGCGCGGAGCCTGCACGGTCCGGCTCTGACGTCGACATATCTGTTTCCATGGAACTCAGTCGTAACGAATACAAACATAGATCGATTTTGCGGCGATCATACCCGATCCGCTGGCACGATCGCAGGCCGGGACTTTCACAGCGTTGATCCGGTGGTTCGCAAACAACACACGCCAATGGACGGTTTAAAGCGTCATTCCTCTGCGTAAATCGAGCCGGTAAAACGCTGAATTCTTCTCGTTGATGCTTTCGTTCGCGCGCTGCGCGCGTCAACTGTCTATGCTCGTTGTAATTGTGCCGACACAGCGCCCCGGAGGGAGTCATGCAAGCAGATCCGAAAGTCATCGAATATCTCAATGCGGAACTGAAGAACGAGCTGACGGCGATCAATCAGTACTTTTTGCACGCACGACTTTACGGACACTGGGGTCTCGCAGGACTCGGCAAACACGAATACGACGAGTCGATCGAGGAGATGAAGCACGCGGACAAACTGATCGAGCGGATACTCATGCTCGATGGCCTGCCCAATCTGCAGGACCTTGGCAAACTTCTGATCGGCGAGGACGTTCGCGAAGTGCTCGAGGGCGATCTCAAGCTCGAACGCACTGCGCAGGCACAGTGCAAGGAAGCCATTACTTACTGCGAATCCGTTCGGGACTTTGTCTCAAGGGAAATTTTCGTCGAGATCCTGGACGACACCGAGGATCACATCGACTGGCTGGAAATCCAGCTCGGGTTGATCGACAAGATCGGCCTGGAAAACTATCAGCAATCGGCGATGGGCTCGGCTAGCTGATAGGCGATCCGGCGTGGAGCATGCCGGGAAAAAGCGTGGATGCCGCTTGCGGGGCACCCACGCACCTCTGCTTCAGGAAACCAGTGGTCGACAACGTTTAGTCGTTGTACTTCGTGAGGGCATCGAGTCGTTGCCACCTGCGTCGCTCGTTGCCGTGACGCTCTTGCCCGTCGAATCGATCAGCGTGACGTTCGCACCTGCTAGCGCGTCGCCGACTGCTACGGTGCCGCCGATGCTCGAAGGAGTGGCCGTCGAGGTGGACGTTGTCGACTCGCTGCTGCCACCGACCCCGCACGCCGCGAGAGTTCTCCTGGAGAAACGAGCACCTGGAATGCCGGCAGCCGGACGGCAAGAAGAATGGCGCGTGCAGCGTCAATACCCAAACCCTGGAAAACGTCTTAAGGATAAATGTTTCGGCAATTACATCGGGCAATAATGAAAGATTTGTGTAATGAAATCGATGGCAAGTCTATGACAGCTGTGTTGCTGGAAACGTTTTCGGACTCCCAGGACGCGCCCGTAAGGACCGTGCAGCGATGTAATAAAAATCTCGCCGGCAGATGAACAATTTGTATGAAGAAATAAATAATGCCGCCGATAACCCAGATATGTCCCGTGCTGCTTCCGGTGTTCGTGTGGCGGTGCACCGGTGTCAGGCGTCACGGACGCCAGGCGTTTGCGCTTGTTCGTTGAGTCGAAACACGATTGCCGGACTTTTCGACGTTGATACCGCGTCGAGCTGGGCACGAACTCGCTTAAGCATTCTGGTTCTTTCATTCTCACCAAAGTGAATCATGAATTTCAGCAACATGAAGCTCGGCACCAAACTGATCAGCGCTTTCATCCTGGTTTCGGCGATCAGCGCTGCGGTTAGCGGGATCGGTCTGCGCAACATGGCGCAAATCAGCGCAAATGCAGACAAGACGTATCGAGAGGATCTTGTTGGACTGAACCTGATCCAGCAGGCTAACGCGGACGTACTGCGAGTCGGAACTTATCTGCGCAATGCGGTTCTGGCCACAACGGCCGAGCAGCGGGCTGGCTCGCTGGACCAGGCCGACAAGGCACTGGCCCAGGCGCGTGATCACCTGAACCAGGCAGAACCGCTCGTCTATACCGACAAGGGGAAGGCGACCTTCGGCGAGCTTGATCAGGGCTGGCAGGACTACATCCAGGCCTTCAACGAAATGAAAGGCAAGATCAATTCTGCCGCGTTACAGGACCGGGATGGCCTGACTGAATACATGCTGGGTGAGTATCACAACAAGGGTTTCAGGACGCTCGTCCTGATGGGCAATCTGGTTACCCTGAAACAGGGCGACGCGCAAAGGACGGCGGAATCCAACGACGCCGTGTACGGCGAAGGCCGCAATCTGATGCTTGTCCTCGTGGCGATGTCCGTCTCGATCGGCCTCGGTATCGGCATCTGGATGATGCGTAGCGTCACCCGGCAACTGGGTACCGAGCCTGCAACCGCCGCCGCCGTGGCCAGAAGCGTGGCCGCGGGTGACCTGAACGTGAGCATCGACCTGCGCGCCGGCGACACAAACAGCCTCATGGCATCGCTGAAGTCCATGTGCGAGGCCCTGATGCGGGTTGTGTCGGAGGTGCGCGAAAACGCTGAAGGTGTCGCGACTGCGAGCGCGCAGATCGCACAAGGCAATCTCGAGCTGTCGAGCCGCACCGAAGAACAGGCCGCGTCGCTCGAAGAAACCGCGTCGAGCATGGAGCAACTGACCGCGGCGGTCCGCCACAACACGGACAATGCAACGCAGGCTGCCACGCTCGCGGGTACAGCCTCGGGTGTGGCGCAGCGCGGCGGCGAGATCGTTGGTCGCGTCGTCGAGACGATGCGCGACATCTCCACGAGTTCGACGCGAATGTCCGAGATTATCGGTGTCATCGAGGGCATCGCCTTTCAGACCAACATCCTCGCACTGAATGCAGCAGTCGAGGCGGCGCGCGCTGGAGAGCAAGGGCGCGGCTTCGCCGTCGTAGCGGGCGAGGTTCGCACGCTCGCGCAGCGCAGTGCGACTGCCGCGAAGGAAATCAAGGAACTGATTTCCGACTCTGTTCACCGGGTGGAAGCAGGCTCGAGGCTCGTCGAAGAAGCAGGCGGCGCAATCAAGGAAGTCGTGCAATCGGTGAAGCGCGTGACCGACGTCGTGGGCGAAATCTCGTCGGCATCGAGCGAGCAAAGCACCGGTATCGAGCAGGTGAATCAGGCGGTCAACCAGATGGACCAGGTCACGCAGCAGAACGCCGCGCTCGTGGAAGAGGCTTCGGCAGCCGCGCAGACGATGGCGCAGCAGGCGGAGAGCCTACGCAAAGCGGTGGCCTTTTTCAGGTTCAATGGCAACGGAACGACTTCATCTCCGGCGACGAAGCTGCAGAAGGCCTCGCAAACCGTCTCCCGGAACCGCCTCACGTCCTCTCCGGCAACAACGAGAAAGGTCGCCGTGGTGGCTGAGCCGTCCGGGGGCGGGAGTAAGGTTCTGGCTGCCACCGCTGCCGGCACATCGGACTGGCAGACATTCTGAACCGGGCTGCGAGGTTTGGGCGGCGATTCAGAACAGAGCGCAGGCAGGTCGAGTGGACGAAGAGCCACGATGACGCTCGGCGTATGTTGCCGTAGCCGGCGACGAGGAACTCCCGGATGGAGACACGCGGGCCGCGTTACGAGCGGGCCCGTTGAAGTAGCGCGAGACACGACTGCAGCAGCAAGTGCAGTGTGTCAAAGGCCATCTTGCTGTCTCCAGGCCTCGGTTGTCGCCGGCTTCGGTGCATTTCAAATCCGCAAGGCCGTGCATTACCCCGCGATGGAGAGCGGCAGGATCCGAATGTTAACTTCTGTCCGGATCGCAATCAAAGACCATGAGATCTTCCGCTTCCCCCAACGTATCGAAGGTAGTTGTGAAGTCGCTCGAGTCCGCGGGAATAGACCACGTGTTTCTGGTCCCCGGAAAGCTGATTTACCCGCTTCTGGCTGCGATTGATGATTCACCATCCATTCGCGGCATCGTTGGCGCTCATGAGACGGGCAGCGCTTTCATGGCCGATGGCTATGCGCGCGCTAGCCGCAAATTCGGCGTTTGCGCAGGAATTTCCGGTCCCGGTACCATGAACTTCGTGCCCGGCATGGCAGCCGCGCAGGCAGACCGGATTCCGATGCTCTATATTGCGGGAGCGATTTCGTCGACAGCGGAGGGTAAAGGGGCGTTCCAGGATGCGACATCAGGCGGCATCTATGAAAGTGGCGTGGTCAGAGGTCTGATGACGGACGTGGTCGAGCTGAAGAACAAGGATAATGTTCAGGCGGAGCTACGTCGTGCGACGGACGGGCTGAACTGGATGCGTCGGGCGCGGTCATTCATCAGTATCCCTGTTGACGTTCAAAAGCAGGACGTCCCTCCCGGTCCGCAGGTAGCACGGCGACCCTACGCCCAGCACGAATTCAATCTGGGTGAAGCGCCCCCTGACCGTACCGCGCTGGATGCCCTGTGCCGCCTCTATCTGCTCCAGTCGAAGAAAGTCGCGTTTCTGATTGGTAGTCGCGGGAATGACGCGGAAACTGCAAGGGCGCTTCTTGAGGTTGCCGAGAAATTTCACGTTCCGGTCGCGACGACGCTGGCAGGCAAGGGTGCCTTTCCCGAGGGACACGAACTCGCGCTGGGCATCTACGGGTTCTCAAGCCATTCGCGCGCCGCACGTGTGATCAATTCGGACGAGCTTGACGCGCTCGTTGTATTTGGCAGCGATCTGAACCAGCGCGACAGCATGAACTGGAGCAGGAAGCTGACCGAGGGGAAGGATCTGCTTGTCTTCGATGATGGCTTTGATCAGCCGCCGATGGGGCACATTGCCCAGCGCAGCATTTTCTCGGGAATCGGGGCTAGCTTCCGGTTGCTTGCCCGGATCAACACGGGCGCCAGCGACGATTTCCAGAAAGTGCTCGAAAGAAGGAGGGCATGGATCGCCGGGGTCAGCCAGACTCCCCTGTACGACGGCCAATTCGAGGATTTTTCCGCGCAGCAGACCTCCAGCGGTAATGAATCGCTTTATCCTGGCGCCGTCATCAAGCGCCTGTGCAAACTGTTGCCCACCAACAGCAACGTCGTGGTGGACTCCGGTGCCCATCGTATATTCATGGCCCACTACTGGCTGTCGTCGGGTATGGGCAACTACTTTTCGTCCAACGCTCTCGCGCCGATGGGCTGGGCTATTGCAGCCGGAATTGGCGTCAAGCTTGCGTCCCCCGAACGCCCTTGCGTCGTAGTCACAGGCGACGGATGCATGATGATGCACGGAACGGAGATTCAGACGGCAGCTCGCTACGGCGTCAAAGTGATCTACGTCGTCCTGAACAACTCTGCGCACGGTGCAATTCACATCGATGCGATGAGGGGCGGTCTGATTTCGGAGCAGTTCACCAGACTGCCCCGTCATAGCTGGACCGCGTTTGCATCGTCGTTTGGTGTGGCGGCACGCGTGGTTAGCGGAATCGACGAGCTGGACGATGTTCTTGGTGAAGCAAGTCGATATGACGGCCCGTTCCTGATTGAAGTCATGACAGGGGTCTTTCCCGCGCCGAACCGGTACTATTCGGAAGCGGGGGCCTGTTCCTGAACAACTTCAACTGGGCGAACAACAACGAGTCGGCCATCGGCGCATCGTCCAACTATTGCATCGCGCGGCAGAGCTTCCGCCGCTGCTACGCGTATTTGTCGCCTACCGTGTTGCGAATGGGATGCGTGTCGTAGACGATGATCATCTGCTCGATGCGACCGCACTCAATCCGCGGCGGTTCTCACCTTGCGGTTACCGTCCACGTTTGCGATTCGCTGGTTGCTGCCACGGCTGTCGGCGATCAATCTCGCGCTGCCCCGCACAGAGTTGCGCATCTATACATCGGCGGACGATACGCCGGACTTCACTACGCCCGATGTCGACGCCGTGGTCGTGCGCGGAGCCGGACATTGGGCGGGGATGGACGCGATACCGTTGTTTGAAGAGCGCTTGACGCCGATGTGCACGAGCGAGCTGGCCGCATCGCTGAAATCCGCAGCGGATCTCACTAGAGTCAAATTGCTTCATCCGGGACACGGTCATGGAGAGTGGCGATGCTGGTTGGATCATGTTGGCGCGCCCCAGAGCGACGCCGATGGCGGGCTCGTGTTCGATACCCTCGAATTAACGCTCACCGCCGCGGCACAGGGGCATGGCGTCGCAATCGGCGACCCTCGCATGGCGAAGGAGCGCCTTGAGGCGGGGGCACTCGTTATGCCGTTCAGCGAGGTTGTGCAAAATGGACTGGGCTATTTCCTCGTCTATCCCTCGCAACGCGCCGCTCAGGCCAGGATTCGCGCACTCGCCGACGTCTTGACCCGGCTCGCGCAGGAAGACCCGACTAAGCCGGCCCAATAAGCGGCTGTCGGGTCGCTTACTTCGGCTGAACGTGGATTCATTTCGCTTTGCCAAATGCGTCCGCGATTTGCCGCGCGCGCTTGACCTCGTCGCTGTGCAGATAGATCGAGGTCGTCGAAACGGAAGCATGCCGCAGGTTGTCGCGCACCGTGGTGAGTTCGGCGCCGCGCCCGAGCGCGTGTGTGGCGTGCGTGTGGCGCATCCAGTGCGGACTCGCGCGGCGCAGCTTTTCCGCGAGCGGCGCATGATCGGCCTCGATGGCTTTGGCGGCCAGCAGGAAGAAGCGCCGCAGCACCCCCCACAGACGCACGCTGCTGATCGCGGCGTCGCTGTCGGCCTCGAGACTGCCGATGACCGGCGTCGCCGGATTCCAGCGCACGGACACGACCGGCAGGTCACGTTCGGCCAGATAGTGCGCGAGCGCCTCCCACGCGAGCGGCGGCAAGGCGACGCGCGCAAGCTTGTTTCCCTTGCCCGTCACGCGCAGCCAGTGATCGCCGCGTGCATCTGTTTCGACGTGGCCGAGCGTGGCTCCAACCAGTTCGCTCGCGCGCAGGCCGGTCGCATAGCCGAAATCGAGCAGGAAGCGCAGCCGCTGAGCCGCCGGCGCTGACCAGCCGTACGACCACTCGAGGCCGTCTGCGATCGTGCGCACGAGCGCCCATTCCCCTTCGCTGAATGCGTGTGATGTATCGAGTGCTTGCGCGCCGCTCGCGCCGCGCACTTTCACGCCGGAAAACGGATTGGCGAGCACGTAGCGCTGCTCGATGAGCCAGCGGAACAGCGCGCCGAGGATAGATAGCGCATGCGCGACCGAGCGCGCCGAGAGGCTGCCGTTGAACGGCCGCCAGTCCGGCGACGTGCGTGCCCGCACGGGGCCGACCCAGCGTCCGCGCGGAGAGGGATGGCGCAGGAACGCGCGGTAGGCGATGGCGTCTTCGGTCGAGAGCGACGAGAGCGCGCGGCCCCGCTCGACGATCGCCCAGAGGATCAGCCGTTCGGCTTCCTTCCGGTAGGTACGCTGCGTGGCGGGCGACTCGTGCAGCGCGAGCCAGGTCTGGATCGCTTCATAGTCGTTCGACGCATCCAGCGTGCAGGTCGCGCGGGGTGCACGGAAAGTGCCTTCGGAGCCGTCGACTTCGTGCGGCAGTTTGAGTGACTCCCACGGTGCGATGTCGCCGCGTTGGCTCGCCACGATGAGCGCGCGCGCCTTTTCCGTGAGTGCTGGCCAGGCCGCAAAGAACGCCTCGATCGCGCGGGCGCTCGCCACACCGAGTCCCGGCACGGCCTTCCACCACTGGCGGCGGCGCGGGATACGCACGGTGAGGTCCGCGAGCGTGGTGATGCCGTGCGCGTACAGCACCCGCACGGCGCGCGGCGTGAACCACTGCGCGATGTCGTCAGCAATCTGGGGTTCGGGCGGGCGGGCGTTGCGCAGGCTGTCGATTGCCTGCGCGACAGCCTTGGCGTGCCGCTCGCGTTCCTCCACGGGATGTTCGAACAGCGCCACCAGATCGTCGCGATGCGCCGCGCGCGCGAGAGCGACGAGCCTGCGCCGGATGCGTCCGAGCACGCCACGCGCCGATTTCCCGTCGCCGAGCGCCGAGGGGAGATAACGCTCGACGGCGGGCCGCACGGCGAGGCCTGCATACCACGCGCGCAGCATGGCGAGTTCGTCGGCGTCGGGGAATCCGGGCGGCTCGGTGGAAGCGGGTACGGCAAGGGGTGTGTGACGCGTTTTCATCTGACGAAGTTTAGCGTAGAAATAAGCCTCTAGTGATAAGAAGGATTATCTTTCTAGTTGTATATGGTCTGTCTGACCATCTTCACGTTTCTTTCACGCTGGCCAGGCCGGCATAAGTGTGGCGACGCTCGTTGCCGGCACGCCGTTCACGGCGGGCGATATCCAGGCGGCGGCATTGTCCGAATCGCAGCGCAATGCGCTGACTCCCGATCAGATCATCGAAATGATGAAAGCCGGCAACGAGCGGTTTCGTACCGGCAAAATGAAAAAGCAGGACTGCCTCGCGCAGAAGAGGGCGAGCGCCAGCGGCCAGTATCCTGCAGCAATCGTCCTCAGTTGTATCGACTCGCGCGCGCCGGCCGAGATCATTCTGGATATGGGAATTGCTGTCGCGCGATCGAATATTCAAGGTGCGATAGCCGCTATCCGCCGCGGGAGTCCGATTCTCTCCGATCTGGAAAACAAAGGAAACGCGAAGATGGTGGGCTCACTACGGCCGTAACCATCGCAAGCCAATCGGTACAGCGAGAACCTTCCTGTAAAGCGCGATCAACGCGCCGGTCGCCGCCACGCCCGCGAGGCGCCAGAACGGGCTGGCAATCATGCAGGCCAGCCACGCGACGATCGCCGCGCCGATCATGTCGAATGGCCAGTGCACGCCGACGAAGATGCGAGCCCAGGCAACGGCGATATCGACGAACAAGGCAAGCAAGCCGATTCCCCGCTTCCCGGCGTACAGGAGGGTGAACGAGACTGCGCAAAGCAGCGTCACATGATCGCTAGGAAACGAAGAATCGGGCGCATGGGCGAGAAACGTATGGCCCGTTGCGCTGGCGAAAGGGCGGGGGTGATACCACGCCAGACCGATCAACTGGTTGATGCCGAGAGCCAGCAAGCCGGCAAAGCAGGCGCGCACCGCCAACGCGCGGCGTTCGTCCGAGCCTGTCAGCCATAGCGCCACCAGAATGGCCGGGACCAGCAGGATCGCATAGTCCGCGATCAGCGTGCCCGCGGTAATGAGCCAATGTGGCGTCGCGGGGGTGGCATTGAGTGCGATAAAAAACGTTCGGTTCAGTGTTTCGACTGCGTCCATGGGGGCCCTCTGTTTTCACGCCCGTTCTTGCGTTAACACTTGAAGGGGGTTCCGGTTGTCAAAGGCGATTCTACGCATCGGCCCCTTAACAAAACCTTAACAGGGGTGACCGCGTTCCACGGTCCGGCCGCCGTGGACGGCATGACATGGCCAGTTTTGTCAGTATGTCGGCCGGTTTGATCAGTCTGTCAGGCGCCGGTTGGCGCTAGGATTGCCACGGCGTGCCTTGGGTACTTCCTGAACAGGTCGGGACCAGAGGTAGATACAGGCTGCGTCGGCGCTTCACAGGCGACAGACAGATAACTGAGGAATCCATATGAGCAGGGAAGTCGTGGTGGTGGGCGGTGTGCGGACCGCGATCGGCAAATTCGGCGGCAGCCTGAAAGATGTGCCGCCAACCGAACTCGGTTCAATCGTCGTGCGCGAACTGCTCGCACGAAGCCGCGTCGAGGCAAAGGACGTGGGGCATGTGGTGTTCGGCAACGTGATCGCCACCGAGCCGCGGGATTTCTACCTGTCTCGCGTCGCCGCGATCAATGCCGGCATTCCCGAATCGACGCCTGCGTTCAACGTCAACCGGCTGTGTGGTTCCGGCCTGCAGGCAATCGTTTCCGCCGCGCAAACCATTCTGCTCGGCGATGCTGACGTGGCGATCGGCGCTGGCGCCGAGAACATGAGCCGCGCGCCGTATATCACGACCGAGGCGCGCTTCGGCGCACGTATGGGCGACGCACGCCTCATCGACATGATGCTGGGCGCGCTCAATGATCCTTTTCACACCGTGCCGATGGGCGTGACCGCCGAGAATGTCGCGGGCCGTTACGGCATCACGCGCGAGCAACAGGACAATCTTGCGCTCGAGTCGCATCGCCGCGCAGCGCGAGCGATCGCCGAGGGCCGCTTCGCCAGCCAGATCGTGCCGGTCAAGCGCACGGTGAAAGGGCGCGAGACCGTCTTCGACACCGACGAACATTTGCGCCACGACGCAACGATCGACGACTTCGCGAAGCTCAAGCCCGTATTCGCGAAGGAGAACGGTACGGTCACGGCGGGCAACGCCTCCGGCATCAACGACGCAGGCGCAGCCGTGCTGCTGATGTCGCGCGAAGCGGCCGAGGCGCGCGGCCTCGCGCCGATGGCAAAACTCGTGGCCTATGCACATGCGGGCGTCGATCCGCTTTACATGGGCATCGGCCCGGTGCCGGCTACGCGTCTTGCGTTGCAGCGCGCGGGGCTGTCCGTCGCGGACCTCGATGTGATCGAATCGAACGAGGCGTTTGCCGCCCAGGCATGCGCGGTCACGCAGGAGCTGGGTCTGGACCCCGAAAAGGTGAACCCGAATGGCTCGGGTATTTCGCTCGGCCATCCCATTGGCGCGACCGGTGCATTGATCGCCGTGAAGGCGCTGCACGAACTCAAGCGCATTGGTGGCCGTTACGCGCTCGTCACGATGTGCATTGGCGGCGGGCAGGGCATTGCCGCCATTTTCGAAAACGTCCAGTGAGATGAGTGCACCTTCGGGCGCGCCAAATAAAGCCATGCAAATCGAAACATTGGGAATCGTGGGCGCCGGGACGATGGGTTCCGGCATCGCGCAGGTCGCCGCGCTCGCTGGCGTGCGCGTGATTGTGGTCGACGTCAGCGAAGCCGCGCTCGACAAAGGTCTTACCGCGCTGAAGGGAAGCCTCGATCGGCTCATCGCGAAAGACAAGCTGGACGCGGCGGCGAGCGAGGCCGCGCTTGCCCGCATCGAGACGTGCACCGATTATCAGCGCCTCGGTGCTGCTGGGCTGATCATCGAAGCAGCCACCGAAAACCTCGAACTGAAGCTGCGCATTTTGAAGCAGATTGAAGCAGTCGCGCGTCCCGACGCCATTCTGGCTTCCAATACGTCTTCAATCTCGATCACCACGCTTGGCGCCGCGCTTGCCGACCCGTCGCGCCTTGTCGGCATGCACTTCTTCAATCCGGTGCCGTTGATGCCGCTCGTCGAGATCATCCGGGGCCTCGAAACCGGTAGCGCCGCAGCGGAGGCGGTCCACGAGTTGACGGTGCGGCTCGGCAAGTCGCCGATCAGCGTGCGCAATTCGCCGGGCTTCGTGGTCAACCGCATTCTGGTGCCGATGATCAACGAGGCTTTCTTCCTGCTCGCGGAAGGCGTCGCGCCAGCCGAGGATATCGATACCGGCATGCGTCTCGGAGCGAATCAGCCGATCGGGCCGCTGGCGCTCGCCGATCTCGTTGGACTCGATGTGGTGCTTTCGGTCATGGACGTTTTTTACCATGACTTCGGCGATTCGAAGTACCGCGCGTGCCCGCTGCTTCGTGAACTGGTGGCCGCAGGACGTCTGGGTCGGAAGACTGGGCGCGGGGTCTATCGTTACGGCTAGAAAGATTGGGCGGAGGTCCGCGGGCGGTAAGCCCGCGGTCGTTGAAGGTGATCGGTGAGATGGGATGGGATGCAACGAGTTTTGTCGTTTGCGAACATTATAATGTCCCGGCCAGATACAGATGTCCGATCTCCGGCTCAATAGATGGAATGGTCGCCTCCCGCCTTAATGGGCCGTCCAGCGCCGCAGTCTCGCGTCCTGAACATGCGACATTGCTGGTTCGGCAGTCCAGCCGCCAAGGAGAACCAGATGGAACCCACGACCATTGCCATCGACCTGGCCAAGCGCGTTTTCCAGATTCATTACGTCGAGACCGAGACCGGCGCAATCCGCAGCAAGGTACTCAAACGCGCCCAGCTCGTGCCGTTCTTCGCCAACCGGCCTGCGAGCCGTGTCGTCATGGAGGCCTGCGGCAGCGCCCATCACTGGGCACGGGTGCTCGCGCGGCTTGGGCACGACGTCCGGCTCATCGCAGCCCAGTTCGTACGGCCATTCGTGAAGTCAAACAAGAACGACGCGGCCGACGCTGCGGCGATCTGGGAAGCTGCCCAGCGTCCCGGCATGCGGTTCGTGGCCGTCAAGACCGAAGACCAGCAGGCCATGCTGGCGATGCACCGGATACGCCAGCAACTGGTCCGGATCCGCGTCATGCAGGTCAACCAGCTTCGAGGGCTGCTCTACGAATTCGGTATCGTGCTGCCGCAAGGTCGCCGGGCATCGATCGAGGCCGCCAAAGTCGCGCTCGCGTCACAGCCCGACCAGTTGCCAGCCATGCTTGCAGACAGCCTGCAGGATCAGTTCTCGAGGCTTCGTGCGCTCGACGAAGAGATCGCGCGGATCGAACAGCGCATTCTCGGCTGGCGCCGCAATGACGATGCATGCAAACGCATCTCGGAGATTCCCGGCGTGGGCGTGCTCACGGCAACCGCTGCGGTATCGGTCATCGGACAGGCACAGACGTTTCGCTCCGGACGGGAATTTGCCGCCTATCTGGGGCTCGTACCGCGACAGAACAGCTCCGGCGGCAAGGTGAAGCTCGGCAGCATCAGCAAGCGTGGCGACGTGTATCTGCGAACGCTGCTGATCCACGGTGCGCGATCGGTCATCGTAAGCGCAAGGCACTTGCCGGAGCGCTTGCGCCAGATGCTGTCCCGTCGTCCAACGAACGTCGTAGCTGTTGCACTCGCCAACAAGATGGCGCGAACAATCTGGGCGCTCCTCGCGTACGGCCGAACGTATGAAGCAGCACAAGCGCAGTGACCACGCTTCAAAGGCAGTAACCCCATTCACGGTTGCACAGGTGTACTGAGTGATGGCAAGACAGGTTGGACCGCGCAAAGGCAAGCCTGAGACATTTCTCGGACCTCGAGTCCGCTAATTAGATTAGGACCTTTGCGGCGAAATCCATCGGGGCCGGCGGGCATGCCCGCGATCGAGTCCGGATATAAGTCCGCAACCACCCTCCTCGCCACGCACAATCACCTTGCAAATGGGAGGCGACCATATAAGAAATGTCCGGTTTTTAAAGGGTTTTCTGTCTTTCTGGTGTTAAGCCTCCAGCGTGTTGAAGGGGCAGGTGTGAAGCAGCAGGGCACTTGAGTTCGTTTAGCGAACTGTTGCAGACCGCTTGCCTGGTTTACCGGACTGGATGGTTGGCGTTTTACGTTGCGTCACGGCCACGATTGCTGCGTTCATGTCCGCTTGCGTGAACTCGCGCGACTTCTTCGTGCCCGGAACACGTTCGGCCCTGCGTACCTCGATGCCGCGGTTCGTGCGTGAGGGCGAGCCCGAGGCCCGCCGGCCATCGCGCTGCGCCTGCAGCGCCTGCGCCACCTGCAGCGCGTGGGTCAGCCGCTTGTGCTCAATGACCGCGCCCTGATCCACCTCGGTGAGCCGGTCATACTCGCGGTATGGCAGCACACGAGCGTCGGCCCGCAGCTCGATACGCCCGTCCGGGTACTCCCACACCTCGATGTGGCGGTGCACCAGCTTGCGGTTCTGCGGCGTGTCGTCCAGCAGGTACATCACGCGGTCGTACTGCACCGTCAGCGACTTCGTCACGCGTCGCGCTTCGCGCCAGGTGAGCAGGGCGTCCAGATCCTCGTCGGCGCGCAGTGGGTCGCCTCGAAGTAGCTGAAGGTCGACTCCGTCGCCGTAAAGTGCAGGTGCATCAGGCGGCTGGTCGCATCGTCCACGTACACCAGCAGCGTGCAGGCCGCGGCGCGTTCCTCGAACCAGCGGTGGTCGCTGCCGTCGATCTGGATGAGCTCACCCAGGCACGCCCGCCGTGCGCGCGGCTGGTAGACCTTCGGCGGACGCTGCGCGCGCGGTATCCATAGCCCCGCGTCGCGCATCCATCGACGTACCGTCTCCTTCGCCAGCCGGATGCCGTGACACTCGCGCAGCTTCTCGCACGCCAGCGTCGGCCCGAAATCGGCGTAATACTCACGTACCAGCGCCACGGCCCGGGCACGCAGGTCAACAGGCAGCTCCCGGTTGCCGGGCCGCCCACGTCTGGCCGACACCAGGCCCGCCGGGCCACAAGCCTCATAGCGCCGGCACAGCCGGCTGATCTGCCGTTCACCGAGCTGCAGCCGCTCAGCCGCCTGAAAACACCGCAGGCGGCCTTCAACGACCGCCTCGATGACCTTGACCCGCTCGAGTTCGTGCATGCTTGCCGTGATCAGCTCACGTCCGTTCATGGTTTGCCCCTGGTCGACGCCTCACGCGAGCGTGCGCCTCAACCAGGGCAGGAATCGGACATCACTAATGAGCCAGAAGGGGGTGCGGCGGAATTCTTGGACGGGTTTATGTCGTCAGCCCGAGGCTCTCCCGGTATTCAATCGGACTGAGTGCGCCAAGCGAGATCTTGATCCGTTTCTCGTTGTACCAGCGAATGTACGAGTC
>NZ_JBFRCN010000031.1:0-100250 GCF_040965835.1 Paraburkholderia sp. BR10872 | reverse complement strand
CTGCTGCCCGGCGTCGCGCCCGAGCCGGCGGCCGCTACGGCGCAAGCGGCGCTCGAACTCGCGATCGTGCGCGGCGCGCTCGCCGAGGGCTTCGCGGTGCCTGCCGCGAGCGTCGCCGCTACCGTCACGGCGCTCGCCGGCGGCGCGCCGGTTTCGGGCTACGTCCTCACCCATCTGCCGGGCGAGCCCGTGAGCGCCGCCGCGCGCGCGTCGCTGGCCGCCGCGTTGCCGGGTGCGCAGCCGCTCACGTTCGAGGCGCTCGCGCGCCGCGCGCTTGCCTGCCGCTTCGACCTCTGCCAGTTCGAGTTCGCCTCGCAGCCGTGGCGGCTCGACCGCGCGACGCTGCGCCGTCTGCGCGTGCCGATCGTGCTCGTGGCGGCGTCGCTCGTCGTGGCGGTCGTCGGCGCGAATATCCAGTGGCTCATGATGGCGCGCCAGCGCGACGCGATCAGCGCGCAGATGACCGAGCTGCTCCTCAACGCGTTCCCGAAGACGACCGTCGTGCTCGATCCCGCCGGGCAGATGGCGCGCCAGTTGCAGCAGTTGCGCCTGGCCGCGGGCGAGCCCTCGCCTGACGACTTCCTCGCGCTCTCCGACGGGCTCGCGCGCTCGCTCGGTCCGGTGCCCGCGAACGGCATCGCGGCCCTCGACTATCACGACCGGCGTCTGGACGTGACCTTCAAGCCAGGCGTCAACGTCGACGCCGATCTCGCGAAACGCCTCGCGGGCAACGGCCTGGCGGGCACGGTGGATGCCAGCACGGGCAAATGGACCATCAGGAGCGCATCGTGAAAACAACGGCTATGAGCGGCGCGTGGGCCGAGGCCTGGACGAACTTCTGGGAGGCGCGCTCGACGCGCGAAAAGACGCTGCTCACGTGGGGCGGCGCGGTGCTTGCGCTGGCGATCGGGTGGTCGGTGCTGTGGCAGCCCGCCGCCGACGGCCGCGCGCGCCTGCGTCAGAGCCTGCCCGGCATGCAGCGTGAACTCGCGCAGATGACGGCCGAGGCCGACGAGGCGCGCTCGCTGGCTGGCGCGGCGGCCAGCGTGGCGCCGGGCGGCCAGGCGCTCAAGGACGCAGTCACCGCCTCGCTCGCCGATCACTCGCTCACGGGCGCGCAGATTCAGCTGATCGGCACGACTGTGCAGGTGCAGATGAAGAACGTGTCGTTTCCGGCGTGGACCGCGTGGCTCGACGACGTGCGCAAGCAGTTCAAGGTGCAGGTGGTCGAGGCGCACATCACCGCGCTGAAGGCCGATGGCCAGGTCGACTTGACGGCCTCGCTGCAACCGGCGAATACGCACTAAGAAGAAAAAGCGCGCATCGAAAAGCGCGCAATGAGAATCGCCGGAGAAATACGCAATGAGTTACTGGATGCGGCGCCTGCGCGCCGCGTTGCCCTGGCTGATCGTGGGCCTGCTGTCGAGCGCTGTCGTGCTGCTCGCCCGCTTGCCCGCGGCCTGGATCGCGCCGCAGTTCGCGCGCGCGACTCAGGGGCACGTGAATCTGATCGACCCGGAAGGCTCGCTCTGGCACGGCTCCGCCACGCTGATGCTCGCTGCGGGCCAGGACGCACGCGGCGCAACGCTGCTGCCGGGGCGCATCGTCTGGCGTACGGCGTTCTGGCCGCTGTTCGTCGCGCGCGTACGCATGGACATGCTGCAGACCGAGGCGATGCCCGACCCGGTCACGGTGGATGCGTCGTTGCGCGGCGCGAACGTGAGCGCGGGCACGATCGCGGTGCCGGCGTCGCTGCTCGCGGGTCTCGGCGCGCCCTTCAACACGCTCGATCTGGACGGCAAGGTGCGGCTCGCGTGGAGCCCGTGGCGCGTGTTCGGCACGGATGCATTCGGACGACTGACTGTCTCGCTCGCCGACATGAGCTCGCGCGTTTCGCTCGTGAAGCCGCTCGGCACGTATCAGGTGGTGCTGCAGGCGCAAGGGGCGACGTCGACGCTCGAGCTCTCGACGCAAAAAGGACCGCTGATGCTCGAGGGGCGCGGCTCGTTCTCGCGGGCTTCGGCATCGTTTCAGGGCACCGCGAGCGCGGCGCCGGATCAGCGCGACAACCTGGCGGGCCTGCTGAACCTGCTGGGCCGGCCGGTCGGGCCGGGCACCGTCGCGCTGACGTTCATGCGCTGAGGTTCGTGGTCTGAGCGTGCGCCCGCCTGCGCGGGTGCATACGCCTTACTGCGGCTGGGCGGCCGCCGTAGCCGTCGTCGCTGCCGCTGGGGCCGAAGCGGCCGAAACCACTGCCGGCGCGGCGACGCTGCCGGTCTCGCGATCCATCTGCGAGGCATCCCAGCCGCCGCCCAGCGCCTTCACGAGCCCCACCGACGACACCATGCGCTGCCCGCCGATGCTCACGAGCTTCTGCTGCGCGGTAAAGGCTGTGGCCTGCGCGGAAAGCACGTTCTGGAAATCGGTCGTGCCCGCCTTGTACTCGTTCGTCACGATCGCGAGCGCATGCTGCGCCGACTCCACCGCCTGCTGCTGCACGCCGACCTCTTGCCCGAGGATGCGCTGCGAAGCGAGGTTGTCCTCCACGTCCTGGAACGCGGCCAGCACGGTTTGCCGGTACGCGGCCACCTGCTGGTCGTAGGCGGCGCGCGCGGCCTCGGTCTGGGCCTTGCGCAGCCCGGCGTCGAAGATCGTGCCGGCAAGCGACGGCCCGAGCGTCCAGAAGCGCGAAGGCAGCTGCAGCAGCTGCGACATCACCGAGCTTTCGAAGCCGCCGCTCGCGGACAGCGTGAGCGTAGGGAAGTACGCCGCGATGGCGACGCCGATCTGCTCGTTGGCGGAGGCCGCCTTGCGCTCGGCCGAGGCGATGTCGGGCCGGCGCTCGAGCAGCGCCGAAGGCATGGCGAGCGGTACCGTGGGCGGCGTGGCGGCGAGCGGCGACGGCGGGATCGAGAACGTGGAGGCCGGCTGGCCGACCAGCACGGCGATCGCATGCTCGTCCTGGGCGCGCGCCACACCGTTGTCGATCGCAGAAGCCTGCGCAGATTGCAGCTGGGTTTGCGCCTGGATCACGTCGGCGCGGCCCGCCACGCCCTGGGCGTACTGATTCTGCGTGAGCTGCAGCGACTTCTGGTACGCGACGACCGTATCGTCGAGCAGCTTCTGCTGCGCGTCGAGCGAGCGCAACGTGAAGTAGGTTTGCGCGAGCGTGGCCTGGGCCGACAGGCGCGCGTTCGCGAGATCGGCGGCGGCGCCCTGCTGGCTCGCCTCCTGCGAGCTGACCGTACGGCTCACCTTGCCCCAGAGATCGGGTTCCCAGGTGGCGTCGAGCCCGAGGTTGACGTTGTTGTTGATGCTGCCGCTCGACAATCCACGGCTCGAGTTGGCCACGCGCGTGGGCGTGTACGAGCGCGTGCCGGCGAACGAGCCGCTGATCACGGGGAAGTACGCCGCCCGCGCCTCGCCCACGAGCGCACGCGCCTGGCGGTAGGCGGCGGCAGATTGCGCGACCGTCTGGTTGCTGGTGTTGAGCTGGTCCATCAGCGCATTGAGCTGCGCGTCGTCGTAGATCAGCCACCAGGCGCCGCGGTCGGTGGTATCGGCGGGTTGCGCGACCTTCCAGCCCTCGGGCGCTTCCTTGAACGAAGCGGGCACGGCAGCGCTGGGCCGGTGATAGTCGGGGCCGACGGCGCAGCCGGTCAACTGGAAGGTGAGCGCAGCGGCCGCGCACAGCGTCAGGATGGAAAGCGGCTTGGGCGCGCGGCGCGCCACAGACCCGGCGGGTCCAGTGGTCGCGCCGGAGCGGACGAAACGGCAAGGCATGCAAGGATTCCTGTCGATGCAACCGGCGCGCGCTCGGGCGGCCGGTCGCGCACGGGGTTGTCGCGTTGCGGCAATGGTAGCGCACACGCTAGTCACTGCACGGAATCCGAAAGCTTACGCGTTGGAAGGGTTCGCGGGTGTTACGGCGTGAGACGCACAGGTTACGCGTCGTTACGGCGGCGCTTCGGTGCGCGGCAGGCGAGCTGGCCGCCACCGCACGCGGGTGCATCCGCTGCCGGTATTGCTGCGGTTGCGGCCGCGGACGTGGCCGCCATGACAGCGCTTGCGGCGGCGGGTTCGGGCTGCGCGCGCCGGCGCTGCGCCCACACCACGGCCACCACCGCGATCGAGCCGCCCGGCAGCGCGAACATGGCCGCATACAACGCGAGCTTGCGCCAGCGCGACGACTCACCGGCCTTGGCGAAAGCGAGGCGGGCGGTGTCGGTGACGGAGCGGCCAAGGCCGCCAAGCGCGTTGATGAGAAAAAGCATGGTGCGGAAACGGGTGGACGTAGAAGAACGAAACTGGTTGCCTGTCATAATATTGACTATGCAATCAAATCACAACATACTTTGCAGCGCATCAATGCGACTGTTGTTTTTATGCGCCGATCGCGGCGACAGAGGCGACCGCGACCTGCTAGCTGATTTATCTGCCTGAGCAGCGAAGTAACCCGTTATAATCCGCTCGTTTTTTGAGATGCTGGAAAGCGAACTGCCATGAGCGACGGACCTTTCGTCCCGGCGAGTCTGGGCGTCGAGCCAAGTCTCGGCTATTTCCTCTCTACCGCGCGCAACGTGCTGGCCGGACGCATCGACCGTGCGGTCGCACCGCTTGGACTCACATCCTCGCAAATTGGTGTGATCCTTTTATTGTGGTTCGAGCGCGCCAGCACGCCCAACGAGATGTCACGCGCGCTCTCGTACGACACCGGCTCCATGACGCGCATGCTCGACCGGCTGGAGAAAAAGGGTTTTCTCGAGCGGCAGCGCAGCCAGGCGGACCGCCGGGTCGTGGAACTCGCATTGACGGACCAGGGGCGCGCGGCGGCGCAGCAATTGCCCGACCTGATTGCCGCGGAGATGTCCGAGCAGTTACGCGGCTTCTCGCCCGAAGAAGTCGCGACGCTGATTCATTTGCTGCAACGCTTCATCGCCAATGACGGCTCGACCACACCGCTGTGCGGATCGATGATCGGCGCCGGCAAGGACGCAGAAGCGCCGGCGCAGGAAGACGGCGGCTAGCAACGGCGCACGGTGCGCGGCAGCGCAACACCTGGCGTAGTTTGATCCAATCACTGTCTGGGCAGAAAATGCACAGACACGCAATAACAAGCTGGCGTGCGCTGCTCCCGTGGAGCGGCAGCAACGGCCGACTCACCAAGGACACGGAACATGGCAGCTTCTACCGCGGTGCCCGCGCAGGCCGAACCCGCACCGTTTTCCGGCGGCACGCTCGCGCTCCTCACAGTCGGGCTCGCGCTCGGGACCTTCATGGAAGTGCTCGACACCTCGATCGCCAATGTAGCGGTGCCAACCATCTCGGGTAACCTCGGTGTCGCCAACAGCGAAGGCACGTGGGTCATCTCGTCGTACTCGGTCGCCTCGGCGATCGCCGTGCCGCTCACCGGATGGCTCGCGCGCCGCGTGGGCGAAGTGCGCCTCTTCACGCTCTCCGTGCTGCTGTTCACGCTGGCCTCGGCCGCCTGCGGCTTCGCCACGAACTTCGAGACGCTCATCGCATTCCGTCTCGTGCAAGGGCTCGTTTCCGGGCCGATGGTCCCGCTTTCGCAGACCATCCTCATGCGCTCCTACCCGCCCGCCAAACGCGGCCTCGCGCTCGGCCTCTGGGCGATGACCGTGATCGTCGCGCCCATCTTCGGACCGGTGATGGGCGGCTGGATCACGGACAATTACACGTGGCCGTGGATCTTCTATATCAACGTGCCGATCGGCCTCTTCTCGGGCATCTGCGCGTACCTGCTGCTGCGCGGCCGCGAGACGAAAACGACGAAGCAGCGCATCGACGCCGTGGGCCTCGCGCTCCTCGTGATCGGCGTGTCGTGCCTGCAGATGGTGCTCGACCTCGGCAAGGACCGCGACTGGTTCAACTCGACGTTCATCGTCACGCTCGCCATCATCGCGGTGGTCGCGCTCGCGTTCATGCTCGTGTGGGAGGCGACGGAAAAGGAGCCCGTGGTCGATCTCTCGCTCTTTCGCGACCGCAATTTCGCGCTCGGCGCGATGATCATCTCGTTCGGCTTCATGGCTTTCTTCGGTTCGGTGGTGATCTTCCCGCTCTGGCTGCAGACTGTCATGGGCTACACGGCGGGCCTCGCGGGTCTGGCTACCGCGCCGGTGGGCCTGCTCGCGCTCGTGCTCTCGCCGCTCATCGGACGCAACATGCACCGGCTCGATCTGCGCATGGTCGCGAGCTTCGCCTTTATCGTGTTCGCGCTCGTCTCGCTCTGGAACTCGACGTTCACACTCGACGTGCCGTTCGACCACGTGATCCTGCCGCGCCTCGTACAGGGCATCGGCGTGGCGTGCTTCTTCGTGCCGATGACGACCATCACGCTCTCCAGCATTCCCGACGAGCGGCTCGCGAGCGCCGCGGGCCTCTCGAATTTTCTGCGCACGCTCTCGGGCGCGATCGGCACGGCGGCGAGTACGACGTTCTGGGAAGACGCCGCCATCTATCACCATGCCGTGCTGTCGGAATCGGTGACCCAGTCTTCGCCGAACACCGTCGCCTACAAGGACGCGCTCGCGAACCTCGGTTTCGCGGGGCAAAGCCTGACCGCCCAGCTCAACGACGTCGTGACGACGCAAGGCTACATGATGGCCACCAACGACTTCTTCCGCATTTCCTGCGCGATGTTTGTCGTGCTGGCTCTGCTGGTGTGGGTGACGAAGCCGAAAAAAGGCGCGGGACCGGCAATGGGTCATTGACGGTCCCGCGAAAGAGCCGCCCGCTCGAAGCCGCGGGCGACCGGGTGCGCGATGCGCTGCGTTGCTAGCGCTGTGTGATGCCGCTCGTCTGGATCTCGACGCGACGGTTCTTCGCGCGGCCTTCAGCTGTGGCATTCGACGCAAGCGGCCTCGAGAAGGCATAACCGTGCACTTCGTACTGGCCGGCGTGGAGGCCACGCGACTGGAGATAGCGGCGAACGGACTCGGCGCGGCGCACCGAGAGGCGATCGTTATAGGCCTTTGAGCCGACCGAGTCGGTGTGGCCGTCGATCACGACCGTACCGATGTTCACATCGTTGCTTTCCGTGACGAACCGGTCGAGCCTGCGCTTGCCGTCGGGCAGCAGATCGGCCTTGTCGAACGCGAAGTTGGCGTCGGCGTTCAGCGTGATCGTGCGCGGCTGAACCTGGGGCGGCGTCTCGCCGATCGGTGCCGGCGCCGGTGCCGGCGACTGCGGCGGCTGGCAGATGAACGTGATTTCACGCGGGTCGTCTTCCGGTTTGAAGCCGGCAACGGCGCGATCCACCGACGAGACGCGTAGCGGCGTCTTGCTGCCGCAGGTCTCGTTCATCCTGGCCATACAGGTTTTGGAGCTTTCGAACAGGCCGAGACATTGCACGCGATACGCTTGCGAGCCGTTAGCGAGCGTGACGATGTCGAGATTGTGGGTAGGGCCTGAGGCGGTAGTGCAGCCAGCGGCGGCGGCGATGACGGCAGCCGCGGCACTGGCAGACAGAAAGCGCAGTTTCATTGTCGATTCGAGTGGTGGTTGAGGATGAACGGCCCAGACCACACGGGCCGAAACCAGCCCAAGATACGGGTTCCTCAACCCCTCCCTCAATCAGACAATGCCCAAATCGGCATGCGCCGATCAATGCGCGCTCGAAGCCGGCTCCGCCACGGCCGCGCCGCTCACGCCGGCGGTGTCGCCACCTGCGCCTGTGGTCGTATCGCCGGGAATCGGCGCATCGACGCCGGTTCGCACGTACTGCTTGAACGCCGCGCCTGCCGACCACGGGTTGGGCTTGCAGCCGAGCGAACTGTCGCAATGCGCGGCGAAGCCGATCGTGGCCGTGCCGTCGGCGTTGGCCTGCTTCGTGATTTCATAGGCGAGCAGACGCCGGCCGCCGCCCGGGCCCGACGTCTGGATCAGCGTGTCGGTCACGGTCTGCACTTCGTACTTCGAATGACTGCGCACCCAGTCCTGGGCGCGTTGCCACCAGAGATCGCATTCCGTCTTGTCCGAACACGTGAGCGGTGCGGTCGCGATCTGCATGACATCAGGATTGACCTGCCCGCGCGACGCGCAGGCCGCAGCCGTCGCGCACAGCAGGATCGCAAGAATTCGTTTCATCGCGTGGATTCCTCCCAGAGTGAGCCGCATTGCGCGCGGCCCGTGCATTTTTGGTGTTTTCAGCTTCGTTCGTCCGGCGCGCCCGTCATCCGCGCGCTTCGGTAACGCGGCGCCTACCCTGGTTGGACCGCATCTGCACGCTGGTGTTGCGAGCAAATGCGGTGCCCGGGACAAATCTCGATGGGATGAGTGCGCGCCGCAGCGGCGCACCGGCGGCGGCTCAGACGCTGAAGCGATTGAGCGTATACGCGCGATAGGCGGCGACGAACGCGTCGAACGAGCCGACTTCGTCGCGCTCGAGTTGCGCCTGCTCCGCGAGTGACTCGCGCGCGAGCGTTTCGAACTCCGCCGTGGCCTCGGCGTCGAGCGGACGCGCGAGGAATTGCGCTGCGTGGCGCTCGCTTTGTGCGCGTGCAAATTGCAGGAAGGACTGCTTGTTATCGCGCATGGCTTGCAGCACGCGCGCCGATGGCGTGAGCGACGGGTCGGCCAGCTTCGCGCGCTGTGTCGCGAGCGATCGCGTGTGTTCGTCGCTGCCGTGCGCCGCGTCGAGTACGGCGGCTGCGTGGCCGATCTTCTCGAACAGCGCTTCGGCCCACTCGTGCATCGGCACGTCCTTGCCGTCGCGCTTGAGCGCGAGACCCGGGCGGCGCCCTTCCTTCGTCACCAGGCCAAAGTTTTCATTCGATTCGGCATAGGCGTCGGCAGGCAGGAAAGGGCTTTCATCGAGCGCGCAGGCGAGCAGGTAGGCGTCGAGAAACCGTGCGGTCTCGAGCGAAATGCCGGTTGGCTCGAACGGGTCGATGTCCATGCAGCGCACCTCGACGTACTGCACGCCGCGCGCGGCAAGGGCATGCAGAGGCCGCTCGCCCGGATGCGTCACGCGCTTGGGGCGGATCGTTGAGTAGAACTCGTTCTCGATCTGCAGCACGTTCGTGTTGATCTGCACCCACTCGCCGTCGCGATGCGTGCCGATCGCCTCGTAGGGCGGATACGGCTGGCTCACGGCCTGCGCGAGCGCGTCGAGATAGCCTGCCAGCGTGTCGTAGTCGGCGCGCAAGGCGGACTGGCCCGTCGTGTTCGAGTAGCCGAGATCGCTCATGCGCAGGCTCGTCGCATACGGTAGATAGAGCGTGTCGGCGTCGAACGTTTCGAGCTTGTGCTCGCGGCCGCGCAGGAAGCGCGCGTCGAGCGCGGGCGAGGCGCCGAACAGGTACATGAGCAGCCAGTTCGTGCGGCGAAAATTGCGGATCAGCGCGAGGTAGCGCTCCGATTGATAGTCAGTGAGCGAGGCCGTGGACTGATGATGCGCATGCAGCACGCGCCACACCTCGTCGCTCAGCGAGTAGTTGTAGTGGATGCCGGCAATGCACTGCATCGTGCGGCCGTAGCGCAGCGCGAGGCCCATGCGGTACACGTACTTGAGGCGGCCGATATTCGAGTTGCCATAGCGCGCGATGGGGATGCCGTCGTCGGTGTCGGGCAGGAGGCCCGGCATCGATTCGTTCCAGAGCATCTCGCCGTCACGCGCGAGTACCGCATAGACGTAGCGGTGCAGCTCGTCGAGTTGCGCGAGCGTGATCGAGGCATCGGGCTCGGCAGGCGTGATGATCTCGATCAGCGCTTCCGAATAGTCGGTGGTCAGCGACGGATGCGTGAGCGCCGAACCGAGCGCTGCCGCGTGCGGCGTCATGGCGAGACGGCCGTCGCGCGTCACGCGCAGGCTCTCCTTCTCGATGCCGCGCAGGCCGCGCGTGAGCGCGCCGCGATGTGGCCCGTCGCCCAGCACGGAAAGGCGCTGTGCGAGAACGTCGTTCGTGCGTGTAGAGGTCGTGTCTGACATTGAGGCAAGTCGGGCTCGGGCCGGCGGCGCAGTGCTGTGCGGCGCGCGCTCGCCGGCCGGGATTCTTTTCGGTAGCGGGCACTTTAACATCTCGCCGAAAGACCTGCTTGGGCCTGCCTCGGGCGGGGTTTTGGCCCGTCGGCGCGCGCTTCTCGCGGTGATGGCGCGCCTTTCCGGCGCTGCCCTAGCCGCCGCGCGCCGCGCCCGCGCGATCGGCAATTTCGTTCCACAAATGCATGGCCGCGTATGCGCGCCAGGGGCTCCATGTGTCAGTGCGGGCGCGCTGTTGGGTCGCGCGCACGAGCGCCGGGTCACGCGCCGCGATGGCCTGCATCAGCACGAGATCGGTCGCGGGCCACGCGTTCGCATCGCGCCACGCGCGCATCGCGACGTATTCCACGGTCCACGGTCCGATGCCGGGCAACGCGAGCAGTCCCGCGCGCATGGTGTCGAGATCGGCGGGTTCCGGTGCGATCGCGTCGATTTGTCTGCTTTGACGCGTGCCGCGCGGCTTCTCCTGATCGTTCTGCGCGTAGTCGCGTTCGATGATCACCGCGCCGCTCGCCACGGCCTGCGCGAAGCCCTGCAGCGCGGCGACGCGCTTGCCCGGCATGCCGATGCCCGCGAGATCGGCGGCGGCGAGCGCGGCGGGCGTGGGAAAGCGCCACGCAGTGCGCGCGTGCGCATGGTCGTCGATGCGCTTGCCCACGCGTTCGACGAGGCGCCCGATGATCGTCGTCGCCGCTTTCACGCTGACCTGCTGGCCGACGATCGCGCGCACCACGAGCTCGAAGCCAGACCACGCGCCCGGTACGCGCAGCCCCGGCACGGCTGTGACGAGCGGCGCGAGCCACGGGTCGCTGCGCAGATGCGCGGCGACGGCGGCGGGATCGGCCTGCAGGTCGAACATGCGCGAGAGCGGCGCGGCGAGCGCCGCCGCATGCGCGCTCACGGGTCCGTCGATCTGCACGACGAGGCAATGCTTGCGCGCGTGACGGCGCACGGCGAGCGTGCCGCTCGCGCCATTGAAATCGATCGCGCGCAGCCACGCGCCGTCCTCCACCGCTTCGACGCCCGGTGTGGCGCGCCCGCTGAAGAAGCGCAGCACGCGGGGCCAGTCGTAGGGCGCGCGAAACGGCAGCTCGAGTGTGGCGCTGTGCGTCGGCGCGCTGGTTTGTGCTTCGGTTTGCGAGGCGATGGCGCTCAAGTGGCGGTCTCCGGCGCGTCGGCGCGGTTCGGGGCCGAACGGCTGCTTTTCGGGTTTTTCGCACCGTTTTGCGCACCTTGCGATGCGCGTGCTTCGCTGTCGAGCAGCGCCGCCTTGCGCTCGAGCCCCCAGCGATAACCGGCGAGCGAGCCGCCCTTCTGCACGACGCGATGGCACGGAATCGCCAGCGCCACCGGATTCGACGCGCACGCACTCGCCACGGCCCGCACCGCGCGCGGCGCGCCGAGCGTTTCGGCGATCTGCGAGTAGCTGCGCGTCTCGCCGTAGGGAATGCGCTGGAGTGCGTCCCAGACGCGCTGCTGGAACGCCGTCGCGGCAATGTCGAGCGGCAGATCGAAACGCTCGCGCCGGCCGTGCAGATACGCGTCGATCTGCGCGGCAAACGGCGCGATCGCGGCCTTGTCCTCGATGCACTGCGCGTTCGCGAAATCGGCCGTGAGTGCGGCGGTGAGTGTCGCGGCATCGTCGCCGAACGCGATCCGGCAAATGCCCTTTTCTGTTGCCGCGATGAGCACGAAGCCGATCGGCGTGGGCGTGGCGGCGTAGTGGATCGTCAGCCCCGCGCCCTTGCGGCGATAGGCGGAAGGCGCCATGCCGAGCTCGCCCGGCACGCTGTGATAGAGCCGCGACGACGAACCGAAACCGGCGTCGGCGCTTGCGCGCGTGACGTCGGCGCCCTCGCCGAGCGCGTCGCGCAGCACGGCCCCGCGCCGCGCCGCCTGGTATTGGCGTGGCGAGACGCCCAGTACGCGCTTGAAGAGCCGTTGCAGGTGAAACGGGCTCAGGTGCACGGCTTCGCCGAGCTGCGCGAGCGTGAGCCGCTCTTGCGGGTCGGCGTCCAGCGCCGCACAGGCGCGCCGCACGATTTCCAGCTCGCGCGGCAGGCCGCCCGGGCGGCAGCGCTTGCATTCGCGATAGCCGGCGGCGCGCGCGTCGTCGGCCTCGGCAAAGAATTCGATGTTCTCGCGCCGCGGCAGCCGCGACGCGCACGACGGGCGGCAGAACACGCCGGTAGTGCGCACGGCGTAGAAGAACGCGCCGTCGGCGCGGGCGTCGCGCGACGTGACGGCTTGCCAGCGGTCGGCGTCGTTCGTCCACTCGCTGTCTGGCGTCTGGCTCGGTTTGGCGGGTTTCATCGCTGGTTTCATTGCAGGGACGGCGCTCATTTGAGGCTCCTCGAAGTGCCTGTCTGTATGCCCTTACTCTAACTTCGCGTACGGACGACGGCGCGCCGGATCTTGCGCTTTCATTGCGGTCGACATGGGCCGTGAAGGCGCGCCTGATCGCGTACTTTTATGGCCTTCGGTGAATCCCTGGTGGCGTCTCGCCGATTCCCGTGCGACAAAATGACAACTTTGCGGGTTTTCCCTTAAAAAGTTGTTGCGTCGCGACAGCCGACTCGGTATAGTCGTTCCTGTCTCCTCCATGTCTCCTCCTGATATGGATTAAGCCCGCTCACTGCAGCGGGCTTTTTTTCGTCCCGCGTTTCCCCGGCCGCAGCGCCCAAAGCTATTTTCCGCCGGTTCCCACTGTTCTGCTGCCGCCCTGCTGCGGCCGATTCCGGTTGGCGCGGCTCGGTGAAATGCGCGCCTTCTGCGCAGCCCCGCGTCCACAGGTTCATCATGAGAATCCCAGCACGACCTTGAGGACGCCATGCGGATCCAGATTCGCGAGATCGATCACGTCGTTATCCAGGCCGCCGACATGGCCGCCATGACGCGTTTCTATTGCGAAGTACTCGGTTGCGAGCCGGAGCGTGAACAGCGCGATCTCGGCCTCGTGCAGTTGCGCGCGGGACGCTCGCTGATCGATCTCGTGACGATCGGCGGCCCGCTCGACCGGGGTTCCGGCGCAGCGCCTGCCGGCGCGACCGGCAACATGGATCATCTTTGTCTGCGCGTGGAGCCGTTCGACGCCGAGGCGCTCACGTCGCATCTGACGCAGCATGGCGCGCGTCCCGGCCATGCCGTCGAGCGCTATGGGGCGGAGGGTTTGGGGCCGTCGCTGTATCTTTTCGACCCGGAAGGCAACATGGTGGAACTCAAGGGGCCGCCGCACGCTTAAGGGCGCGCAGCCTGCTTTCAGACGTTCTCGGGCGCCTTGAACACGCTCCATTCGACAGCCACTGGCTCAGCACTCGAATTGCCGATCCACGCCGCGCCGTCCTGCACCGTGCATTGCAGGCGCATGGTGCGCTCGGCCAGCGCGCCGAGCGACGCGGCAACGCCCTCGCCCAACGACCAGACCGTCACGTTGCGCAGGCGTTCGACCTTGTTGCGCACGCCTTGCCACCAGATGTCGGAGGTGCGCCCGCCGTAGGCGATCACGATGACCTCGCCTGCACGCCCGCTCGCCTTGGCAATGCGGCGCTCGTCGGGCTGCCCGACCTCGATCCACGTTTCGATCGCGCCCGTATAGTCCTTGCGCCAGAGATCGGGCTCGTCCGTATCGGAGAGTCCCTTGCAGAATTCGAGCCGCTCGCCCGCAAACAGCGCGAACGCCGCGATGCGGACCATCATGCGGTCGTCGGTTTCGGACGGATGGCGCGCGATCGTGAGCGCATGGTCGGCGTAATAGTGCCGGTCCATGTCCGCGATCTGCAGTTCTGCCTTGTAAATGGTCGATTTGAGTGCCATACCGAATTCCGGTCGCGCGAAAGCCGCACATGATAGCGAAGTTTCTAGCAAGCCATGTGCCGGTCGAGTGGACGCGCAGCGCGCGTCGAGGCGTCGCGCGACGCAATGCGGATGGTCTGACGAGAAAGTGACGGGGATTTGACAGCGGCGCGCGACGCGCGTGCGTCGGGCCGTGTCGAGCGGCGCGTTGGGAGAGACGGCCTTACTGCTTGATGAAGCGGTCCGTGGTCCAGAGGCCTTGCTGGTCGCCATTCGCCGCGTTGACGAATTCGACGTCGTGGCCCACCACCTGTACGACGCGGAACGACTGGTTGTCGGGTGTGGACAGACACTGGAATCCCGTGAAGTATTCCTGCATCTGCTGATGCTCGCCGGCCTGCTCGTGAAGCGCGACGGCGTCGAGCTTGTCTTTCGTGAGGCACCCATAGGAGCCCGGCTTGAGCTGCACCGTTTGCTGCGGCTTGACGCTCACATCCTGAGCCTGAACCGCGACGACGCAAGCCAGGCTGGCAGCCGCGACGACGATACCGGATAGCCTTTTCATGATTGCCTCCTGCGGGTCTCTACTCAGGTTAGCTATGTATTTAACTCTCATGCCTCACCCGCGTCTTTAAACATAGAAAACTGCCGAAAGACTGCAAGCCCGACTTGTGTGCGCTCGCAACAGCCGTGGAGGCTTGCAGCATGACGTCGAGCACCGCTTTCCCATCGAGCCTGGCGCTGAGGGGCGTCCAGCAGCACTTCGAAGCATCGATTACATCGTCCTGCGCCTTATCCAACAAGGCGCGGGCGGTTATAGCCAGGATACGAAAATCGAATCCGCTTTTGATTTAAACGATTTAATAGATCGCCGCGCGCCCATGACGCATTGCACCTAAAGTCGCGCGAGCGCCCATCGGGCGCGCGCTCATTAATGGATTGGCGACAGAATAAAAAGGATGCCAGGCGCTCCATGAGGCTCGCGAAACGAAGCCGCGCGCCGCGCTTGCATACGGCAAAAGTTCGTGGATAAATCGGGCTTCCCAATGGAGGAACCCCATGACTTTCGCTCACTGGCTACCGTTCGCGATCGCGTCGGCCATTCTCGTTGCGATTCCCGGCCCCACCGTGCTGCTGGTCGTTTCCTACGCGCTTGGCCACGGCCGCCGTTACGCGCTCGCAACCACGGCCGGCGTCGCGCTCGGCGACTTCACGGCGATGACCGCTTCCATGCTCGGACTCGGCGTGATCCTCGCGGCATCCGCCACGCTGTTCTCGGTGCTCAAATGGATTGGCGCCGCCTATCTGATCTATCTGGGCGTGAAGCTCTGGCGCGCGCCCGTCGGCGTTGGCGACGCACCGGACACCTCCGAGACGCGCACCGGCCGCATCTTCGCGCATGCCTACGCGGTTACCGCGCTCAACCCGAAGAGCATCATTTTCTTCGTCGCCTTCGTGCCGCAGTTCATCGATCCGCATGCGGCCATGACATCGCAGATCGTCGTGTTCGAAGCCACCTTCCTCGTGCTCGCGACGCTCAACGCGCTCGTCTATGCGCTGCTCGCAGCGGCCGCGCGCAAGGTCGTGCGCAGCCCGCGCGTGCAGCGCGTCGTCAATCGTACGGGCGGCACGCTGCTCATCGGCGCCGGGCTCTTTGCCGCCGCGTGGAAAAAGGCGGCGGCATAAGCGGCGCATGCGGATCGACGGCGACCGGGATGCGGGGCCCACCCCGAGCCCCGCGAATCGGGCTGTGAACGGGCACGCAGGCTGCTCAGCGCGGGTTGTGATGGTTGGCGAACATTGTTTTCAAGCTTCGGTGCGCGCCCAATGTGCAAACTGTCGCGTCTTGGCTACAATGCAATTGCAAACCGCTTGACAACCAGGAGGTAATCGTGATCGAGCACGTAATACTGGGCGCGTTTCTGGTGATTCCCCTTGTCATTGTCGTCTTCCTGTTTTCCGACGAAATCCTCGAGGAGCATCGACAGCGCGTAGAAGCGGGAGACGGACATCATATGGACTGGCGTCATCCGCTACGCAGCCTTCTGCATCACTGAGCGGGAGCACGCATCGCGCGGATGAACACGCCGAAGCACACATGGGTGGCACTCGTGGATTTCGAGTTCTCCTGGATCGTACTTCGTCGCCTTGTTCGTGCTGATGGTGCTGTCCGTCGCGCTCACCCTTCTCTGTCCGTCTGCCGGGCAGCGCGGTAGCACGCCGCACACGCACGAGGCAGACGCGCACGGCGAGCACGCACGCTGACGGGAATCACTCCCGGCCAGCGCGCGCTGGCAAGCCACACCTCCGTAATTCAGCGTTACCACTTGCAGCACCTGTATCCAGCAATCAGGCTGACAATCGCTCGCATGTTTTCAAAGGTTCTCAGGGAGAACGACATGCGAAAGATGGCAGCCGTTTTGGTGCTGGGGGGGTGTGCGGTGGCGGCCGGCCCCGCGAGCGCGCACGATCATGGCGGTGACGTCGTGGGTGCGCTGGTTGGCGGCGCGTTGATTGGCGCCGCAGTGGGCGCCGTGCTCAACAGCGGCCCGGCGGTGGCCTACCCGGCTCAGCCGGCCTATGTGCAGCCTGCGCCCGTGTATGCCGAGCCGGCGCCGGTCTATGCCGCCTCTCCGGCCGGCGCGGCGTGTTACGACCAGTATTCGGGCCGCTACGTGCCCTGCGCGCCAGCCCAGCCCGCGCCGCCTCCGCCGCAATATGACGACGGCTACGCGCAACCCGGCTACGGACAACAGCCGGTTTATGCTCAGCCTGGCAGCGGCTGGTAATGCTTGAAGCGGCGCACGCCACGGCGCGCCGCCCATCACTTCGGTGGTTCCCCGCGTCTAGCTCGTCTGCTCGACGGGCGTCACGCTCAGGTTGAGCCGCTGCGTCAAGCGGATCACACCGATTTCCACTGTGCGATCAATGCGCGAAACGTCGAAGAGACGCTGCAGCGTGTCGATACCGTCGACCGGCACGCCGTCGATCGTCACGATCGTGTCGTCCACGCGCAGGCCGCCGAGCGCAGCGGGACTGCCCTTGACGATCTCCATCACCCGCACGCCGGTCGTCGCGCTCAGGCTGAAGTAGCGCTGCACCTTGCGTGCGATCGGCACCGTGGTGCCGGCAATGCCGATATAGGCGCGCCGCACCCGGCCGTGTGCGAAGAGCTGCGTGATGACCCACTTTGCCGTGTCGATGGCCGTGGCGAAGCAGATGGCCTGCGCGCCCGGAATGATTGCGGTATTCACGCCGATCACCTGACCCGCCGAATTGATGAGCGGACCGCCCGAGTTGCCCGGATTGAGCGCGGCGTCGGTCTGGATCACGTCGTAGATCATGCGGCCGGATTCCGAACGCAGCGAGCGCCCGAGCGCAGACACCACGCCCGTCGTCACCGTTTGCGCGAGGCCGAGCGGGCCGCCTACGGCGATGGCGATCTGCCCGACGCGCAGGCCCGCCGAGTCGCCGAGCTGCGCGTGCGGCAGCGCCTCCGCCGCGCCGATACGCAGCACGGCGAGATCCGTGCTCGGGTCGTCGCCGACAAGGTCGGCGCTTTGTGTCGTGCCGTCCGCGAGCGTCACGCTCAGCTTGCTTGCGCCATGCACGACGTGGCTGTTCGTCAGCAAATAGCCGTCCGGCGTGAACAGGAAGCCCGAGCCGCTACCGCCGCGCGCAGGCGCCTGGCCCGATGCGCGGCGCTCGACGGCAATATGCGCGACGGCGGGCTGCACGCGCTCCAGCGCGCCGATCACGGTCCGCGAATAGGCGTCGAGGAGCACGTCGTCATCGAAGCCCGGGCGCTGGCCCGCGCCGTCGGAAGGGACGCCGCGAGCCAGATCGTCAATGAAGGAAGGTCGTCTGCCCACGATCTGAATCTCCGAAAAAGTGGGCTCTACATGCAGGGGGCGCGCGACGTTTTCAAGAGCGGGCGCCGGGCCGGCCGAATCGTCAAGCTCTTGACTGCGGCTGCCAGCCCGCTGGCGAGCGCTTCGCAAAAGAAAAAAGCCCGCTCGCGCGGGCTAATCCATGCTCGGGTGACATGGCGAGGTTAAGCGGGAATTCGCGGCGCCGGGCGCTCGCGAAGCAAACTCGGGAGTCAGGCGGCCAGCGCCTCGCGCACCGCCGCGCCGGTCGCGGCCCGACGCGCTTCGAGCTCGACCATGAGCGCGTCGACCGTGCGGAACTGGGACGGCGTAATCTGGGCGAGGTCGAGCAGCGTGCAAAGGCGCTTGTACCAGTAATCGAATGAAAAGACGGCCGGCGTCGTGCCGGCGGATAACGAGGGAGCCGTCGCGCGCATGATATGCGCGATCTCTTCGTCGATGAATCTCATGAGTGCCCCCGTGCGCTGGTCCAACGCCTCGTTGTCTTGTGAAGACGTGTCTCGCCACTTTAGTTCGGCGGCGGCGCGTGTCCAGCTATCACATCGGATAGGTCAAGCTCAAAGGTCGGACGTCAACCTTTCAGACGGCTTGTTACGGTCCCCTTAACGTCGCCAGCCGCGGCCGTAATAGCCGCCCACGCCAACCCCGATATCCACCGAAGGCGCCGCATAGTAGCCCGGCGCGTAGCCGTAGGCCGGCGCAGGCGCGTACGCGTAAGGCGGCGCCACCACACAACCCGTGAGGCCGGCCGACAAGCCAGCCAGAGCAATAATGCAGAAGAGTGTTTTCATCGTCGTTCTCCTATGCCACTGATTGTCGACGAGCCACGATGCGGCAAGGGTTTGGAAAAGCAACGATGTGTGTCCACAAATTACAGCCGCACGCAGCGGGCGCTGGGCGTTCGTGGAGGCAGAGAAGGGCGCGTTAGCGAGCACAAGCGTTGAAGCCAGCACAAAACAATCGCCCGCTAGTGGGATTCTTTATTGATCGCACTACGAATTAAAGACCCGGCAGTTAACTCGTAGTGCGCAGAGATGAGGCTGAACAAGCTTCGCTTTTGAACAGCGTCGCCAGTTTGATCGACGGTCGCTGGAAAAAGCGCCCAGGCCCGAAGGCCCGAGCGAAGCCGTCGCGTCAACGACGGCGGAGGTATTCGTTTAGCTATGCGAAACGCCTGCGCGGGATCATCGCGGGTGTTTTAGCAGTATCGCCTTGTTACGGATGGTTATACATCGCGTTCCAGTCGGCCTTCGGCACCGCCGGGCGGCCTGCATCCGAGTTGCCCGCTGCCACGCCGCCATAGCCGCTCGTTGCGCCGTTCGCGGCGGCTACCTTGGCTTCGGCTGCGAGAAGATCGTCGGGGTAGTGCGGGTCCGCTCCTGCGCCCGGATGCCAACCCGCCTTCGCGAGCTGTTCGAGCTCGGCGCGCACCTGGGCGCGCGTGACGGGCGCATTCGATTGCGCGAACGATGCCATTGGCACCACGAGTGCAACGGCTACGGCTACGGTCTGGATCAGGGACTTCATGCTAACTACCTCCTTTGGCTTTTGATTCGGTGCGACAACGTGTCTGCATCCGATGAGCGAAAGTCTAGGAGGATTGCCGCCGAGGGTTAACCCTCGGCCTTCGAAGGGATTGTTCCAGGCTGGAGAAGAATGGGGCGGGGCTGGGCGCGCTTGCGGGTTACTTCCCGATACAAAACCGGCTGAAAATCACGCCCAGCAGGTCATCGGACGTGAATTCGCCGGTGATCGAATTCAGCGATTCCTGCGCGAGCCGCAGCTCTTCGGCGAACAGATCGAGCAATTGCGAATTCTGGTCGGCGTGCGCTGCCGCCTGCGCGAGATGCTCGCGCGCCGCGCGCAGCGCGATGAGATGCCGCTCGCGCGCGAGATAGACGCTCTGCGCATCCGCCTGCCAGCCCGCAATGCGCAGCAACTCGGCGCGCAGCAGCCCAACACCGTCGCCCTGTTTCGCCGAAAGACGCAACTCGCACACTTCGCTGCCGTTGCCGGCACGACGCTGCGCCACTTCTGGCGGCACGCCGGTCAGGTCGGTCTTGTTGAGCACGCGCACGACCGGCACACCGGCGGGAAAGCGCGCGGCGATCACCTCGTCTTCGGCGTTCATGCCCGTGCGCGCATCGAGCAGATGCAGCACCACGTCTGCGCGGCCGATCTCGCTCCACGTGCGCTCGATGCCGATCTTTTCGACCTCGTCCTCGGTGTCGCGCAAACCTGCCGTGTCGATCACATGCAGCGGAATGCCCTCGACCTGGATGGTCTGGGAAATCTTGTCGCGCGTGGTGCCGGCAACGGGTGTCACGATCGCGAGCTCCGCGCCTGCCAGCGCGTTCAGCAGCGACGACTTGCCCACGTTGGGTTGTCCCGCGAGCACGACCGAAAGGCCCTCGCGCAGCAGCGCGCCCTGGCGCGCTTCGGAGAGCACGTGGTCGAGTTGCGCGCGAATGCGTGCGAGCTTGCCGCGGGCGTCCGCGGCCTCGAGGAAGTCGATCTCTTCCTCGGGGAAATCAAGCGTCGCCTCCACGAGCATGCGCAGCGTCACGACGTCGTCCACGAGCGCGTGGATGTCGCGCGAGAACGCGCCGTCGAGCGAGCGGCCCGCCGAACGCGCCGCCGCCTCGGTGCTCGCCTCGATCAGGTCGGCCACGGCTTCCGCCTGGGCCAGATCGAGTTTGTCGTTGAGGAACGCGCGTCGCGTAAATTCGCCAGGTTCCGCGAGGCGTAGCCCGAACTCGCGGCCGGCCTCGATGCAGCGCTGCAAAACGAGTTGCAGCACGATCGGGCCGCCGTGGCCCTGCAGTTCGAGCACGTGCTCGCCGGTGTACGAATGCGGCGCGGGGAACGACAGCGCGATACCGCGATCGAGCACCGTGCCGGCGCCGT
The DNA here is from genome assembly GCF_040965835.1 of Paraburkholderia sp. BR10872. Classification (NCBI taxonomy): domain Bacteria; kingdom Pseudomonadati; phylum Pseudomonadota; class Betaproteobacteria; order Burkholderiales; family Burkholderiaceae; genus Paraburkholderia; species Paraburkholderia sp. BR10872. The sequence goes on along the minus strand of NZ_JBFRCN010000031.1, from coordinate 79,658 downwards.
CGAGGAACGGCACATAGCTCGCGTGGCGCGCAACCAGGTCCTGGCCCGTGAGGGCCTGCATCAACGCAGCGGTCGCCCCCGCGCCGGCGCGGCCGGCCGACACGCGCACGACACCAATCCCGCCGCGTCCGGGCGCGGTAGCAATGGCGACGATGGGATCGGAATCGGTGGCGAGCATGATGGGCGTGGACCGTAGGGCAGGACTGGAATCGGGATGGAGTGCGGGGACTCACTGCGGTCTTGCAAGCACTCGCAAAACGCGAGGCATTGTAACGCGCCGGACAGAGCGTTTTCGACTGGACACCCAGCTAAGAGCCGTCTCGTTTTATCTTAATTTAGCTAAGATTAGTCTTTAAGGAATTCTGTCGGATTTCAGATAATTCAGGCGCTGGATCTCGCCAACATCGTGCCACACGGGAATTCATGGGAGATCTCGACCGAAGTCATACGGCAACCAGAAGCAGGTGAATTATTGCTTTTATACGTTAAATGTAGCCTAACTGGTTGTCATCTTCGGCAATTTCTGGTTGCACAATCTGGCCCATGCCGACCACCAACGAAAAAGCCGCTTTTGCCGAACGTCTCAGATTCGCCATGAAGCGCGCGCCCGAAAAGCTACGCGGCAGCACCGACCTGGCGAACCGGTTCAATCTGCGCCATCACGGCGAGCATCCGGTTTCGCCGCAAACCGCTCACAAGTGGCTGAGCGGTCGCACCATTCCCACGCAGGACAAGCTGGAGACGCTGGCGAAATGGTTCGACGTGGACATCCACTGGCTGCACTACGGGCCTCCGGGCAATGCCGGCTCTGGCGTGCCGAGGCCGCGCAAGCCTGACGGCAAATATCCGGTTTCCGAGGAAACGCTCGAACTGGCCTCGAAGATCGAATCGCTCAGCGCCCATCACCGCTATCTCGTGCAAGAACTGGTCGCCCAATTCTACGGCGACGCCGAGAAGAACTAACGCGCACACACGAACGCTGCGCTCTGCGCCGTCAAGGAAATGGCGGTCCGATAACGCAAAAAGCCGTCCGGTTCGCACCGGACGGCTTTTTTTCGAGCCTGGATTCAGGCGGCGGCATCACTGCCGCCCCGGCACTCAGGCGGGCTTCTTCTTGCCCTTACCCATCATGCGCGTGATGTAGTACTGCTGCGCGATCGACAGCACGTTGTTCACGACGTAGTACAGCACGAGGCCGGCCGGGAAGAAGAAGAACATGACCGAGAACGCGATCGGCATGAACATCATCATCTTCGCCTGGACGGGGTCCGGCGGCGTCGGGTTGAGCTTGGTCTGCACGAACATCGAGACGGCCATCAGCACCGGCAGGATGAAGAACGGGTCCTGCTGCGAGAGGTCGTGAATCCAGAGAATCCACGGCGCACCACGCATTTCCACCGACGAGAGCAGCACCCAGTACAGCGAAATGAACACCGGGATCTGGATCACCACCGGCAGGCAGCCGCCGAACGGATTCACCTTCTCCGTCTTGTAGAGCTCCATGAGCGCCGCGTTCATCTTCTGCGGGTCGCTCTTGAAGCGCTCGCGCAGCGCCTGCATGCGCGGCGTGATTTCCTTCATGCGCGCCATCGACTTGTAGCTGGCGGCGGAGAGCGGGAAGAACACGGCCTTGATGAGCAGCGTGAGCAGCACGATCGACCAGCCCCAGTTGCCCACGTAACCGTGGATCTTCTCGAGCAGCCAGAAGAGCGGCTTGGCGATGATCGTCACCCAGCCGTAGTCTTTCACGAGCTCCAGGCCCGGCGCGACGCCTTCGAGCATGCGCTCTTCCTGGGGACCTGCGAAGAGGCGTGCCTGCACGGTATTCGTCGCACCGGGTGCGATCGTGCCGAGCGGCTGCTTCATGCCCACGCGATAGAGCGAGTTGTCGAACTTCTCGACGTAGATGCTGCGCTTGACGCCTTGCTGCGGAATCCACGCGGTCGCGAAGTAGTGCTGCACCATCGCGATCCAGCCGTTATCGGCCTGGGTCACGAAGTCGGCCTTGTTCTTGTCGATGTCGCCGAACGTGATCTTCTGGAAGTGATGCTCGTTCGAGTACACCGCCGGCCCGATGAAGGTGTGCGAGAAGCGCGGCGTTTCGACCGGCTGGCTGTCACGCACGATTTCCATGTAGAGCGTGGGCGAAACCGGCGCGCCGCTGACGTTCTGCACCTTCCAGTCCACGCCGATCACGTAGCTGCCGCGCGTGAACGTGTAGGTCTTGGTGACCTTCACGCCGCCTTTCTCGGGCGACTGCAGCGCGATCTGGAAGGAGTTGGCGTCGCCGGTCAGCTCGCGCGGGCCTTCGGCTGCCGTGAACACGTCGTTGTGGTTCGGGAAGTCGCCGCCGAGCAGGCCGGTGCGCGCGAGGTACGTGTGGTCGTTCGTGTGGTCGAACAACGTGATGTACTGGTCGGGACCCTTGCCGTCGGCGCTTTCCTTCACGAGCGAAAGCTTCACGAGCGTGCCGCCGCGCGTGTCGATCACGCCGTCGTAGACGTCGGTGCGAAAGTGAACGAGCTGTGCTGCGGCTGCAGCCGGCTGGGCGGTGTTCGTCGGCGCCTGGCCCGCGGCGGCAGCGGCCGTCGGCAGGTCGGACGCGCCGTTGGCGGCGCTAGCCGGCGCAGGGCCGCTCGAGGCGGATTGCGTCTGCGTTTGCGTCGCGTTCGGGAAGAACATCGACTGGCGTCCATGGTCGCGCTGCCAGTTGTCGTACAGCATGACAGCTGACATGAAGAAGATGACCCATAGGACGGTGCGTTTGATATCCATGCGTTGTCTCAGTGTCGATGGAATGGCGCGTCAGCGCTTTTTCGGAGATGCAGGCGGGACGAGATCGACGCCGCCCGCCGAAAACGGATGGCAGCGGCACAGTCGCCGCGCGGCGAGGTAAGTCCCACGCGCGGCGCCATGATACTGGATTGCCTCGCGTGCGTAATCCGAACAGGAAGGATAAAAACGGCACCGGCTGCCGAGGAGGGGACTCACGGCAAGCTTGTAGAAACGCAGCAGTGCGATCAATACCGTTTGCATGGCGTTGCGGCCTGGCTGCGCCGCGTTCGATGACGAACCACGTGCCGCTTGCGCGGCGGCTACGTCGGATATGCCGGACTCGCGCGCCCCGCTCATGATGCGCGGGTCTTGCTCTCGTCCGGCGGCAAATCTTTACCGGCCTGGGCCTGCGCCGGTTCCCCGGCTGCCTGCTCACTTGGTGCCGCAGCCTGCGTTGCGCAAGGGGTGCGCGCAGATGTCGCAGGCGCAGCGCCGCCACGCCGCGTGACTTCGCGCGCGGCCTTTTCGAGCAGCGTTTCGATCTCGCCGCGGCACAAAGCTTTGAGCCCCGGCGAAGACGCGCCCGGCAGCGCCTTGCGGTCGAACTTCGTATGCAGGCGCAGCAGCAGGTCGAACCCTTCGAACTGCGCCCGGCGCACACGAAACGCTTCACGGGCAATGCGGCGCACCAGGTTGCGCGTGACCGCGCGCGGTGCGTACTTCTTGCCGATCACGAGCCCGAGCCGCGCCTCGTTGCCGGTGGGCCGGCCGTACACGACGAAGTGCTCGGTGCGGCGCCAGGGGCGCAAACGAAAAACGGATGAGAACTCATCCGTTTTCAGTAGCCTTGCGGCTTTCGGAAAAGCGGCTTGCGTTCGCGACGGCATGACGCCCCGATCAGTTACCAGGTTCGTCCTGTTCGCCGTGCTCGCGAGCGGGCCGCTACCCGTGATTTCGCTGATAGCGATGCTGCCCGACTTAGACGGCGAGGCGCTTGCGACCCTTCGCACGGCGTGCGTTGATCACTTTGCGGCCACCAGCGGTCTTCATGCGCACGCGGAAACCGTGGGTACGCTTGCGACGGGTAACGGAAGGTTGGAAAGTACGTTTCATGTTGCTCTCACTGTTGAGTTATGACCGCGGCGAGCATCGCGGAAAAAGGCAATGGCCGGTGGTACTAGGGATTGGTTTTCGAGGAACCCGCTATTTAAGCCGGTTTTTCGTTGGCCGTCAATAGCTTAGGCGATCGAACCTTCTCGAACGGCAGCGCAGCGCCTGCATCGGCCGTGGTGAGGGCACGAACGAGCGTGCGTTGATCCGTCCCTGTGGATAACTTCCTGGTGAGGGGATTTCGGCGTTAGAATCTCGCCTATCCCAAGAATCCTGCATGCCGCTCCGGCCCGCCTGCTTGCCGCAAGACCTTTGCCGCGCGGGCTTCCGGAGCCATTGCCGTCGCCTCGTCAGGGCCTCGTCGCATCCGTGCGACAAGAGCGGGGCGACCGCAACGCATGCAAACAAAACGACCACAGCAACTCGATGAACGAATTCTGGCAACACTGTTCCGCACTACTGGAGCGTGAGCTAACGCCCCAGCAGTACGTGACGTGGATTAAACCGTTGGCCCCGGTTGCCTTCGATGCTGCGGCGAACACGCTGCAGATAGCCGCTCCCAACCGTTTCAAGCTCGACTGGGTCAAGAGCCAGTTCTCGGGCCGGATCACCGATCTGGCGCGCGACTTCTGGCAGACCCCCGTCGACGTGCAGTTCGTCCTCGACCCGAAGGCGGGCATGCGCGCGCCTCACGTCGCACCGGCGCCCGCCGCCGCGTCGCGCGCGCCGCTGGCTACCGCGCCGGCGTCCGCATCGGTCATGAGCGCAGCCGCCGCGCCGCAGCCGGCCGCCGTGACGGGCGGGACGGGACTCGCGGGCATGGTGCATGCCGCGTCGGCCGCCGCCGCGCAGGCCACGGCCGATGACGCCGCCGACCTCGATCTGCCCAGCCTCGACGCCAACGAAGCCGCCGCCGGCCGCCGCACATGGCGTCCGGGCCAGGGCGCGGCTGCGGCCGCTTCGAGCGGCGAGCCGGACCCGACCTACGAGCGCTCGAAGCTCAACCCGGTGCTCACGTTCGACAACTTCGTGACGGGCAAGGCGAACCAGCTCGCGCGCGCGGCCGCCATCCAGGTCGCCGACAACCCCGGGATCTCGTATAACCCGCTGTTCCTCTACGGCGGCGTGGGCCTTGGCAAGACCCACTTGATCCACGCGATCGGCAACCAGCTCCTGCTCGACAAGCCGGGCGCGCGTATCCGCTACATCCACGCAGAACAGTATGTGTCCGACGTGGTGAAGGCCTACCAGCGCAAGGCATTCGACGACTTCAAGCGTTACTACCACTCGCTCGACCTGCTGCTGATCGACGATATTCAGTTCTTCTCGGGCAAGTCGCGCACGCAGGAAGAGTTCTTCTATGCGTTCGAGGCGCTCGTGGCCAACAAGGCGCAGGTGATCATCACGAGCGATACGTATCCGAAGGAAATCTCGGGTATCGACGACCGTCTGATCTCGCGCTTCGACTCGGGCCTGACCGTGGCGATCGAGCCGCCGGAGCTCGAAATGCGGGTGGCCATTCTGATGCGCAAGGCGCAATCGGAAGGCGTGAGCCTGAACGAGGACGTGGCGTTCTTCGTCGCGAAGCACCTGCGCTCGAACGTGCGCGAACTCGAAGGCGCGCTGCGCAAGATCCTCGCGTATTCGAAGTTCCACGGCCGCGAGATCTCGATCGAGCTGACCAAGGAAGCGCTCAAGGACCTGCTGACGGTGCAGAACCGCCAGATTTCGGTCGAAAACATCCAGAAGACGGTGGCGGACTTCTACAGCATCAAGGTCGCCGACATGTATTCGAAGAAGCGCCCGGCGAACATCGCGCGCCCGCGCCAGATCGCCATGTATCTGGCCAAGGAGCTCACGCAGAAGAGCCTGCCGGAAATCGGCGAGTTGTTCGGCGGCCGCGACCACACCACGGTGCTGCACGCCGTGCGCAAGATCGCCGACGAACGCACCAAGGACGCCCAGCTCAATCACGAGCTGCACGTGCTCGAGCAGACGCTGAAGGGGTAAGACGCATCAGGCGGCAGCGCAATGGCCGGGCGGACGTCGATCCCGAAAGGTTTGCCCTGTTTATTTCGCGGATCGCCCCCAATTTAGGGAAGTGGTCCGTTTTCAGGCACAATATGGGTTTAACCGCCCGGCGGTCCGGGGCGGGAACCACCGCCGCGGCCTGTGCCGCATTAACCGCCTGAGCGGCGCCAAAGCCGCGTGACTTTCGTGGGGTCACGTCGGCAAAACCGGCGCCAGGCGGGCGCGCAGTCCGTCACATCAACGAAGGAACTCTATGCAACTGGTCAAGACCGAACGCGATAACCTGCTGAGGCCGCTGCAAACGGTGAGCGGCATTGTCGAACGCCGCCATACGTTGCCGATCCTCGCCAATCTGCTGATCACCAAAACCGGTTCCGACGTCTCGTTCCTGTCGACCGACCTCGAGTTGCAGATCACCACGACCGCCGACTTCGGCGTCGGCAACGACCAGGTGGCCACGACCGTCGCCGCACGCAAGCTGCTCGACATCCTGCGCGCGATGCCCGACGGCCAGGTCACGCTCACGCTCGCGGACAAGCGCCTCACGGTGCAGTCGGGCAAGAGCCGCTTCGCCCTGCAAACGCTCGCCGCGGACGAGTTCCCCACGGTGGCGCAGGCCAAGGACTTCGGCGCGAACCTCGCGGTGCCGCAGAAGACGTTCCGCCAGTTGCTCGGCATGGTGTATTTCGCCATGGCGCAGCAGGACATCCGTTACTACCTGAACGGCATGCTGCTCGTCGTGGACGGCGACCAGCTCATGGCAGTCGCCACCGACGGCCATCGCCTCGCGTTCTCCTCGATGAAGATCGAAGGCTCGTTCGCGCGCCAGGAAGTCATCATCCCGCGCAAGACCATTCTCGAACTCCAGCGCCTGCTCGAAGACATCGACGACGTGCTGAAGATCGACATCGGTTCGACCCAGGTCAAGTTCACGTTCGGCCAGGTCGAGCTCGTCTCGAAGCTCGTGGAAGGCAAGTTCCCCGACTTCCAGCGCGTGATCCCGAAGGCGCACAAGAACACCTTCCAGATCGGCCGCGAAGAACTGCAACGCTCGCTCCAGCGCGCGGCGATTCTCACGTCCGACAAGTTCAAGGGCGTGCGCTGCATCATCGAGCCGGGCCAGCTCAAGATCATGTCGACCAACGCCGACCAGGAAGAGGCGCAGGAAGAGCTGGAAATCGCCTACCAGGGCGACACCATCGACATCGGGTTCAACGTCACGTATCTGCTCGACGTACTCGCGAACCTGAAGGTCGACACGCTGGAAGTGAGCCTCGGCGACGCCAGCTCCAGCGCACTCATCACGATTCCCGAGAACGAGGAATTCAAGTACGTGGTGATGCCGATGCGCATCTAAAAAGCGCGACAGAAGAAGAACACCAGGGGGCGCTGCGCCCCTTTGGCGTTTTTATGGCTTTTTGAAAAAGTCTCGAGCAGTAACACAGGCAGTACGCAGAACCGGAAAATTCCATGACTGATACGAACAACTCGCAACCCGACAACAGCAGCTATGGCGCCTCGTCGATCCAGATCCTCGAAGGTCTGGAGGCAGTGCGCAAGCGGCCCGGGATGTACATCGGCGACACGTCGGACGGCACCGGTCTGCACCATCTCGTCTTCGAAGTGCTGGACAACTCGATCGACGAAGCCCTCGCCGGCTACTGTAACGACATCCGCGTGGTGATCCACGCGGACAACTCCATCTCGATCACCGACAACGGCCGCGGCATTCCCACGGACGTGAAGATGGACGACAAGCACGATCCGAAGCGCAGCGCCGCCGAAATCGTCATGACCGAGCTGCACGCGGGCGGCAAGTTCGATCAGAACAGCTACAAGGTCTCGGGCGGCCTGCACGGCGTGGGCGTGTCGTGTGTAAACGCGCTTTCGAGCTTCCTGCGTCTCACGGTGCGCCGCAACGGCAAGAAGCACTTCATGGAATTTCACCGTGGCGTGCCGCAGAACCGTGTGCTCGAAGAGCGCGACGGCCACACGGTCTCGCCCATGCAACTGCTCGGCGACACCGAAAATCGCGGCACCGAAGTGCACTTCATGGCCGACGAAACCATCTTCGGCAGCGTGGAGTACCACTACGACATTCTCGCCAAGCGTATTCGCGAGCTCTCGTTCCTGAACAACGGCGTGCGCATCCGCCTGACCGACCAGCGCACGGGCAAGGAAGACGATTTCGCTTTCGCGGGCGGCGTGAAGGGCTTTGTCGAGTACATCAACAAGGCCAAGCAGGTCCTGCACCCGAACATCTTCTACATCTCGGGCGAGAAGGACGGCGTGGGCGTCGAAGTGGCGATGCAGTGGAACGACAGCTACAACGAAAGCGTACTGTGCTTCACGAACAACATCCCGCAGCGCGACGGCGGCACGCACTTGACCGGTCTGCGCGCGGCGATGACGCGCGTGATCAACAAGTACATCGCCGACAACGAAATCGCCAAGAAGGCCAAGGTGGAAACCTCGGGCGACGACATGCGCGAAGGTTTGTCGTGCGTGCTTTCGGTGAAGGTGCCGGAGCCGAAGTTCAGCTCGCAGACGAAGGACAAGCTGGTTTCCTCGGAAGTGCGCGCGCCGGTCGAAGACGTCGTGGCGAAGGCGCTCGAAGAGTTCCTGCTCGAAACGCCGAACGACGCGAAGACCATTTGCGGCAAGATCGTCGACGCCGCGCGCGCGCGTGACGCCGCGCGCAAGGCGCGCGAAATGACGCGCCGCAAGGGCGTGCTCGACGGCGTGGGCCTGCCTGGCAAGCTCGCCGACTGCCAGGAAAAGGATCCGGCGAAGTCGGAGGTCTATATCGTCGAGGGCGATTCGGCAGGCGGCTCGGCCAAGCAAGGCCGCGATCGCAAGTTCCAGGCGATCCTGCCGCTGCGCGGCAAGGTGCTGAACGTCGAAAAGGCTCGCTACGACAAGCTGCTGTCTTCCGAGCAGATCGTCACGCTGATCACCGCGCTCGGCTGCGGCATCGGCAAGGACGACTACAACCTCGACAAGCTGCGCTATCACCGCATCATCATCATGACCGACGCGGACGTGGACGGCGCGCACATCCGCACGCTGCTGCTCACGTTCTTCTATCGCCAGATGCCGGAGATGATCGAGCGCGGCTACGTGTATATCGCGCAGCCGCCGCTGTACAAGCTCAAGGCGGGCAAGGACGAGCGTTATCTCAAGGACGATTCGGAGCTCAACGCGCATATGCTGCGTCTCGCGCTGCAAGGCTCGGAGCTCGTGCCGAGCGAAGGCGCGACGCCGATCTCCGGCGACGCGCTCGGCGAACTCGCGCGCTCGTACCAGCTTGCGCGCGGCGTGGTGGATCGTCTCTCGCGTCTGTACGACGAGCGTGCGCTCGAAGCGATCATGGACGGCGTGGCGATCGACCTGTCGAGCGAAGCCTCGACCGAGGCTTCGGCGCGTGCACTCGAAGCGCAGCTGCGCGACGATCCGCTCAAGCCTGAAGTGAGCGTCGTGCCGATGTACGACCAGGTGCGCGAGCAACGTTCGCTGCGCGTGGAGCGCCGCCATCACGGCAACGTGAAGGTCTCGGTGATCGACGAGGAGTTCCAGCTCACCGCCGACTATCAGCAGCTCGTGAACACGGCCAATACCTTCAAGGGTTTGATCGGCAAGAACGCCGTGATCAAGCGCGGCGAGCGCAGCATGGCCGTGAACGACTTCAAGAGCGCGATGAAGTGGCTGATCGCCGACGCCGAGCGCAACGTGTCGAAGCAGCGCTATAAGGGGCTTGGCGAAATGAACCCCGGGCAGCTGTGGGAAACGACGATGGACCCGACGGTGCGGCGTCTGCTGCGCGTGCAGATCGAAGACGCGATCGCTGCCGACGGCATCTTCACGACGCTCATGGGCGACGACGTCGAGCCGCGTCGCGCGTTTATCGAAAGCAATGCGCTGCGGGCGGGGAATATCGACGTTTGATCGTCTACGCCTGCATTGAACAACAAACGCCCGGTTTCCCGGGCGTTTGTTTTTTGTACGGCCTCACGCCGCAACTCAAGCCGCGAAACCCACCGGGATGACATAGACGACGCTCTGCCCGGCAGGCAAACCGAGCGCGTGCGCTGCCTGCGGCCCATCGACCGCTCCCACGGGCACGGCGACGAGCCCGAGCGCAACGGCCTGCAGCAGCATGTTCTGGGCGGCGTGCCCGGCCTCCAGATCGCTATACACGCCGGCTCTCCCCCCATACCGCTGCTTGAGCCGGCCGGGATCGGCAGCCACCACGATCAAGGCCGGCGCCGCCCCGACAGACGCCTGGTTGAGTGCAAGCGCTTGCAGCTTGGGGCGCATGTCGGGCGTCGCTCGCGTCTGCGCGCGGTGGCCTTGAGGCACGTAGTGCATCACCTCTGCGGCGGTCACCATGTAGAGTTCAAGCGCAAACAAAGCGCCGGCCGAAGGCGCCGCGCGCTTGCCGTCCGGGCTGGTCACGCCCTGGCCGGCCCACAGCAGCTGGCCGATGGTCTCGACAGGCAACGCGTCGGACCGGAACCTGCGTACGGACCTGCGCCGCTGGATGGCATCCTCGAGAGAGACCGTGCCGGAGACTTTGGGCTTGGGCAGTGCGATCTCATTGGTGTACTTCGCCGGGCTCTCCTGCGCCTGGCTGGTGGAAACCTGGGTCATTGCGCCCGCAGCCAGCGCGGCCAGCAGTTCACGGCGTTTCATCCGGCGCCTCCATGAGTGACGGAGCAGGCCTCGATGGCCTTCGCGATTCTCACTGTTTCACGTTTTCGAGCGACACCCGGACCATGGCGCAATTTGATCAATAGTCACCACTGGCCCACTCGCAGAAGTTATAGACCGTAAATTCGAGATTGCGAGGTCCGATTCAACATCGCGATTTACAGCAGCGAAAAAGCGCCCTTGAGGGCGCCATTTTTTTGTGTGGAAGACAGCGGCAATTCGCGCTCTGCACTATCCACAGCCCCCGGCGGATAACTGCCGGAAAACCCCTGGAAATCACTGTGCATGAATCGGGGATAACTTCGTCTGCACGCAAACTGTGGAAAAGTTGCCAGCAGCTGCCTCGTGTTGTCCCGTTAACGCCCGCAAGGTTATGGTTTTTCCACAGCCTTGTTTACTCAATGGTTTTCCGGGGTTATCCACAGAATACCCAGGGGCTTGTTAACTATTACTACGTTTACGTATACATACGTTATTAAAACCTTAGAACCCTCGCATCGGAAACGAAGATGCCGCCGTAAACGTCCCGGCGGCATCGTTCGAAGTGTGCGAATCGCCTGCCTTATGCGAGCGGGATATAAAGCTCCGTCTTCAAATCGTCCGGCGCCGCCTCATCGGGCGTATTCAGATAAACCTCGAACGAAGGCGCCGAAAAGTCCGGCGTGCGTCCGAGCTTATTGAGCCCTTCGTTGTAAAACCAGATCCAAGCCTGGCCTAGCGCCTGATGCGGCCCCTTGTGCAGCATCATCGCGTGCTCGCCGCCACGCAGCTGGAACTTCTCAACGGGCGCCACGATCTCCACGTCGGTTTCGTGCCCCAGATGCAGCGCCGCTTTCGAGCGCAGCTTCGACTCTTCGACCGTATTGGGATCGTCGTAATAGATGCCGACCATCTTCGAGCCGGACGTGCGCACGTTGCGCTCGCCGAGCCATTGCGCGAGCGTGTAGAACGCGTCGCCGATCTTCATGTACGGACCCACGTGGCTGACGGCGAGCAGGTCCATCGGCTCGAGGGTGAGTAGTTTCACGTCGTGGTTTTGCATCATGGCGTCTCCTGGTGCGATGGCCGCGCGATGGCGCAGCGCCTGCGAACCAAGATAGCACCACGCCCGGTGCGACGCCCCTGGCGTGCCGGGCGCTCGAGCGTCACAAACTCACGCGTGTCACCGGATGCGCCTCGAGCCACGCGTTCTCTTCGTCGTCGTAGAGCCGCGAGCGCGTGAGAAAGCGCAGGCCCGTGGGTCGTTCGAGCGAAAACATGCCGCCGTTGCCTGGCACGGCGTCGATGATGAGCTGGGTGTGCTGCCAGTATTCAAACTGCGCCTGGGTCATATAGAACGGCATCCCGCCGATTTCTCCCAACTGCACGTCGGCATTGCCGACCATGAACTCGCCGACGGGAAAGCACATGGGCGCGCTGCCGTCGCAGCAGCCGCCCGACTGGTGAAAGAGCAGGGACCCGTGCTCGCGCGCCAACTGCTCGATCAGCGCGAGCGCGGCCGGCGTGGCGGTAACGCGTTCGACCATGTCGTGACGCTCCTCTCGAGAGGCTACGAAGGGGGCGTCGCGCGCAATTGCGGCCTCTCGACCGCCAACCAACGCGCGCGACGCTCAGGGCACGCAGTGCGTTCAGAAGAACCCGAGCGGCTGCTCGCTATAGCTCACGAGCAGGTTCTTCGTCTGCTGGTAGTGGTCGAGCATCATCTTATGGTTCTCGCGCCCGATGCCCGACTGTTTGTAGCCGCCGAACGCCGCGTGCGCCGGGTATGCGTGGTAGCAGTTGGTCCACACGCGCCCCGCCTGGATCGCGCGCCCGAAGCGGTAGGCACGCGTGCCGTCGCGCGTCCACACGCCTGCGCCGAGGCCGTAGAGCGTGTCGTTGGCGATTTCCAGTGCTTCCTCTTCGGTCTTGAAGGTGGTGACGGACACCACGGGTCCGAAAATCTCTTCCTGGAAGATGCGCATCTTGTTGTGGCCGCGGAAGACAGTGGGCTTGACGTAATAGCCCTCGCCGAGTTCGCCGGCGAGGCTGTTGCGCTCGCCGCCAATCAGGCACTGCGCGCCTTCCTGCTTGCCGAGGTCGATATACGAGAGGATTTTCTCGAGCTGCTCCTGCGAGGCCTGCGCGCCGATCATCGTCTTCGTGTCGAGCGGGTGGCCTTGCTGGATCGCCGCGACGCGCTTGAGCGCGCGCTCCATGAAGCGGTCATAGATCTTCTCGTCGATGAGCACACGCGACGGGCACGTGCACACCTCGCCCTGGTTGAGCGCGAACATCGCGAAGCCTTCGAGCGCCTTGTCGAAATAGCTGTCGTCATGGTCGAGCACGTCGGCGAAGAAGATGTTCGGGCTCTTGCCGCCGAGCTCCAGCGTCACGGGAATGATGTTCTGGCTCGCATACTGCATGATGAGACGGCCCGTGGTGGTTTCGCCCGTGAAGGCGATCTTGGCGATGCGCTTGTTCGAGGCGAGCGGCTTGCCGGCTTCGAGGCCGAAGCCGTTCACCACGTTGAGCACGCCGGCCGGCAGCAGGTCCTGAATCAGCTCGGTGAGCACGAGGAACGATGCGGGCGTCTGCTCGGCGGGCTTGAGCACGACGCAGTTACCGGCCGCGAGCGCGGGCGCGAGCTTCCACGCGGCCATGAGAATCGGGAAGTTCCACGGAATGATCTGGCCGACCACGCCCAGCGGCTCATGGAAGTGATACGCGACCGTATCGTGATCGATCTCCGAGATGCCGCCTTCCTGTGCGCGCACGCAGCCCGCGAAATAGCGGAAGTGGTCGGCGGCAAGCGGGATGTCGGCGGCGAGCGTTTCGCGCAGCGGCTTGCCGTTGTCGATGGTCTCGGCCACGGCGAGCTTGTGGAGGTTCTGCTCGATGCGATCGGCAATGCGGTTGAGGATATTCGCGCGCTCGGTGGGCGAAGTCTTGCCCCAGGCGGCTTTGGCCTTGTGTGCGGCGTCGAGCGCGAGTTCGATGTCGGCTTCGCGCGAGCGCGGGATGGACGTGAACGCGTGACCGGTGATCGGCGAAATATCGTCGAAATACTCGCCGCCGAGCGGCGCGACCCATTCGCCGCCGATGAAGTTGCCATACTGCTTCTTGTACGGGAATTCGGTAGTCAGGAATTGCATGTCCGCGTGATTCATCTGCGTGCTCCTCTGTGTTCTCGATCTCGATATGGATGGACGCGGCGAGGCCGCGCTACCGCGGCACGCTAACGCGAGAACCATGCCAGCGCGGCGGCGCAGCGGCGCTTTGCCGGGCGGTCGAGGCCCAGCGCGTCATGCCGCGCGAATGCGCTGCGCGCGAGCCTTCAGGTCGGAGAAAGGATTGCGTCAGGCCGGAACAGAAGGGCGGCCAACTGCTCAGGAAGTGAACAGCCTGGGAGCGTAATTGCGGCGGGAGTCGGAGATTTGCGGCGCGCGGGCCGCACTTGCGGTAGGCTTTGCACCCGTAACAGTCAGGAGAGTTTGCATGTCGAGTACATTCGTTTGCCGCAACCAGTCGTGCGGCACCCCGTGGGAACAGAGCGAGGTCGTGATCAAGAACGAAGGGCAGGGGCCCTTGTTCCGGTGTCCGCTGTGTGGCGCCCGTAACTATCTGGAGCAGTTCGAAGACGACGACGGCAACGTCGTCTATGAACAGGTGGACGGCAAGCCGTTCCTCTGAGCGCTGGCGGCTGGACGATCTGGATAGCGAGCGTGATGCCGAAGAGAGTCCGAAAAGCGAAGCATGCGGAGCGGACTTCGATGGTCCGGATTCCGAAGTTTTTCGCCATCCATGGCGTCTCGGACCTGGCAAGCGTGGAAAGTGAAAGACCGGCTTGCCGGTGACCGGCGAAGCGCAAGCGTCGGGCAGCTAGGCGCCGCTTTCAGCGGCGTCCATCCCCAATTTAGTCGGACTATTGGTTACCTATCTATACGGGTAGGCTGGCGAGCGCCCCGGAGCGTCCTACAGTACTTCATACGATAAGAAACCACGGCAGGACAACGGGGAAGGCCATGACATTCGTCGAACAGGAAATCGCGCACATCGCGCGCGTGATGCCACCGTCGCTGGCTGGCGATTTCGAAATGCCGGTGATGGGTGTCGCGTACTGGCGCAAGCGCTTGCACGCGCTTCTCAAGCAAAACCATCTAACCCACGTTCAGCTTTCGACCGTCGACACGCTGCTGCGCCAGCTCGACGGCTTCGAGGCGCTCGGCCGCTGGCTGCCGCGTCCGAAGCGGGCGTCGCGTCATGTGAGGCGCGTGAAGTAGTTCAGGCCCGTGGCCGCGGAGAAATGCAAAAAGCCCGATCGCAAGGATCGGGCTTTTTGGCTGAATTCGCTGGTGGGGCGTGAGTGACTCGAACACTCGACCTACGGATTAAGAGTCCGCTGCTCTACCAACTGAGCTAACGCCCCCAACAGAAGAAAGATTATGCAGGACTTTTCCGGGCTTGGCAAGCCCCTTCTGCAAATTATCTGAAAATAGTTTGTCGATGCGGTGCAGGCTCCGTATATACGCGGGCGTTTGTGCCTTCACCACGGGCGCCGTGCCGTCCCGGTATGATGTCGCCACGCTTGGGTCAAACCAGGTTTCGAGCTAGTCGCTGTGCACCGCCGGTTCGCCAAGGTCGGCTGTGATCGGCTGGAATCGTCGCACGGCAATCCACAAAGGCAAACGATGGACGACAACGCAATCGACGCGCTGCTGGAGCGCGTGCTGGCCCCTTGGGTGCGCGCGCTCGGGATGAAGCCCGTCGAGGTCTCGGAAGACAGCGCCACCTTGCGCCTGCCGTTTTCCGGCGAGCTGCGCCATTCGGGCGGCGTGATCTGCGGCCAGGTGTTCATGGCGGCGGCGGATACGGCCATGATCGTCGCGATCACGGCCGCGCTCGGCGGCTTCAAGCCCATGACGACTGTTGCGCTGAACACCAATTTCATGCGCGCGGTGCGCAAGGGCGACGTGGTCGTGACGGCGCGCGTGCTGCGCATGGGCCGCAATCTGGTGTTCGGTGAAATAGAACTCTACGACGAAGACGGCCGGATGGCCGTGCACGCGACCTCGACCTACGCGCTGCTCGATTAAGCTTGGCGCTTCCGATCGGTTTCGGTCGCTTCGAAGGACGTAGAAGGCATGTTCGATCAGGTGGTTTTCGCCGGCGGCGGCAATCGCTGCTGGTGGCAGGCGGGGTTCTGGGACATCGTCCAGCCCGAGCTGCGCATTCGCCCGCGCGTCATTACGGGCATCTCGGCGGGCGCGGCCACCGCGTGCATGCTCTACACGCGCGACGCCGACTGGGTCATGCGTTATTACGAGGAAGCGCTGCGCCACAACAAGCGCAACGCCTACTGGGGCAATCTGCTGCGCGGCGAGTCGGTGTTTCCGCATTACCGCATCTATCGCCAGGCGTTGCTCGACATCTACGGCGAGCCGTTCACGCAGCTTCAGGACGCGCCTGAGATCCGCATCGGCGTGTCGCATGTGCCGCGTTGGCTTGGCGCGCGCAGCGCCGTGGCGGCGGGTCTCATCGCGTACAACATCGAAAAACATATCCGCAAGACGCTGCACCCGACGCTCGGGCGCAGGCTCGGGTTTCATCCGGAATTCGTGACGGCGCAGGAATGCGCGAGCGTGGAGGATCTGGCCGATCTCATCCTGCAGTCGTCATGCACGCCGCCGTTCACGCCGGTGCTGCGGCGTGACGGCCGACCGGTGCTCGATGGCGGGATGGTCGACAACGTGCCGGTCGGCGCGCTCGACGACACGCCCGGCCGTGTGCTGGTGATGGTGACGCGGCTCTATCCGCGTCCGCAGATGTTCGTGGTGCGGCATCAGGCAACGCAGGGCGTGCAGCAGCGCCTTTACGTGCAGCCGTCGGCCAGGGTGCCGATCTCGAGCTGGGACTACACGAGCCCGCAGCAGATGCAGCACGCCTACAACCTCGGCCGCGTGGACGGCGAGCGGTTCCTCGCGCGTTTGCCCGAGGTCATGGAAGCGGCCGCTAACGCCTGAGCGCACGCGGCCGCATCGAAATCAGACGGAAAGACGCACGAAGAGCGGCGCGCGCCGCCCCGCTTACTTGCGGCGGCCGCCCTGCAGCGCTTCGGGGTTCGCGACGCTCACGTGATCGCCCGCGTCGAACGCGAGGATATTGCGGAACGCCCCGCCGAAGTACAGCTCGTAGCTCTCGCGCTCCACATAGCCGATGTGCGGCGTGCAGATCACGTTTTCCATGCGCAGCAGGCTGTAGCCCTGCAGGATCGGCTCGCTCTCGTACACGTCGATCGCGACCATGCCCGGCCGGTTGTGCGCGAGCGCGCCGAGCAGCGCATTTTCTTCCATCAGCTCCGCGCGGCTCGTGTTGACGAGCAGCGACGTGGGCTTCATGCGCAGCAGGTCTTCCTGCTTGACGATCCCGCGAGTGTCATCGTGCAGGCGTAGATGTAGCGACAAGACGTCGCTCTCTTCGAACAGCGCCTCGCGGCTTGCGGCGGCTTCGTAGCCGTCGGCGCGCGCCGCTTCGAGCGAATGCTCGCGGCCCCATACCAGCACGCGCATGCCAAAGGCCTTGCCGTAGCCGGCCACGAGCCGGCCGATCTTGCCGTAGCCCCAGATGCCGAGCGTTTGCCCGCGCATCACCTGGCCGAGGCCGAAGTTGGGCGGCATCGCCGAGGTCTTGAGGCCCGACTGCTGCCACGCGCCCTGCTTGAGGTTGGCGACGTACTGCGGAATGCGGCGCTGCGCGGCCATGATGAGCGCCCACGTGAGTTCGGCGGGCGCGACGGGCGAACCAGTGCCTTCGAGCACGGCGATGCCGCGCTCGGTACAGGCTTCGATGTCGATGTGCGGACCGGCCTTGCCCGTCTGGCTGATCATGCGCAGATGGGGGAGCTTGTCGAGCAGTTGCGAGGTGATGCGGGTGCGTTCGCGAATCAGGACGAGCGCGTCGACTTCGGCGAGGCGGCTGGCGAGTTGGCCGAGGCCGCGGACCGTGTTGTTGAAAACCTTGACCTCGTGGTCGGCGAGCAGTTGAAAGCAGTCGAGCTTGCGGACGGCGTCCTGGTAGTCGTCAAGGATGGCAATTTTCATGGCGGCGGGTTGTTTTGCGTGTTTTGCATCGCGCCTTTCGTAGCGCGACTTCGGTGTTCATCTGGTGGTTATCCCACTATGCAGCGCCGGGAAGGCTGGTATGAATATAGGGAGCCTTCACGTCGCTCGCCGCGTGCAGCAGCAGGCATTGCAATTGCGCAAGCCCGAGGCTACGCACGCAGGTTTTTGACGCGGCAATCAGCCGCGAATTCGCAACTTTTAACAGCTTGTCGGGCTCCGATGCAAGCCGCTTTACAGACGGTTTCGAACCCCAGGCTAGAGGACCTTGACGACCTGCCCAACTGCGCGAACCGATTCGCATGTTGATCTGCCATCGACATCCGGTTCGCAATGAGTTGCGCCTCTCGCGTGCAGCGTTGAAAAGGGCCGATTCTCTTTTTACAGCCCTAAAAATGGAGACAGCTCGATGAACCATCCCGATTACCAAGCCCAGGCCGCCGCACAGGTGCCCGCCTGGGTCCGGCACCGGAAACTGGTCGACTGGGTGCATAAAATCGCAGCGCATACGCAGCCCGATCGCATCGTCTGGTGCGATGGCTCCCAGGAAGAATACGACCGCCTGTGTGCGCAGATGGTCGAGGCCGGCACGATGCGCCGCCTTAATCCGCAGAAGCGTCCGAATTCGTATCTCGCCTGCTCCGACCCCTCGGACGTCGCGCGCGTGGAAGATCGCACCTTCATCTGCTCGCCCACCAAGGAAAATGCCGGCCCCACCAACAACTGGGTCGCGCCCGCCGAAATGCGCGCGACGCTCGACGGCCTGTTCGCAGGCTCGATGCGCGGCCGCACGATGTATGTCGTGCCGTTCTCGATGGGCCCGCTCGGCTCGCCCATCGCGCATATCGGCGTGGAGCTTTCCGATAGCCCCTACGTGGCCGTGAACATGCGCATCATGACGCGCATGGGCCGCGCCGTGTACGACGTGCTCGGCGAAGACGGCGCATTCGTGCCGTGCGTGCACAGCGTGGGCGCGCCGCTCGCAGCGGGCGAGCAGGACGTGCCGTGGCCGTGCAACAAGACGAAGTACATCGTCCACTTCCCGGAAACGCGTGAGATCTGGAGCTACGGCTCGGGCTACGGCGGCAATGCGCTGCTCGGCAAGAAGTGCTTCGCGCTGCGCATCGCTTCGACCATGGGCCGCGACGAAGGCTGGCTCGCCGAACACATGCTGATTCTCGGCGTGCGTTCGCCGGAAGGCCGCAAGTACCACGTCGCGGCGGCGTTCCCGTCGGCGTGCGGCAAGACCAACTTCGCCATGCTGATTCCGCCGCCTGCCATGAATGGCTGGGAAATCACCACGATCGGCGACGATATTGCGTGGATCAAGCCCGGCGGCGATGGCCGTCTCTACGCCATCAACCCCGAGGCCGGCTACTTCGGCGTGGCGCCGGGCACTGGTGAGAAGACCAATTTCAACGCCATGGCGACGCTCAAGGAGAACGTGATCTTCACGAACGTCGCGCTCACCGACGACGGCGACGTCTGGTGGGAAGGCATGACCGACGAACCGCCCACGCACGCGATCGACTGGCTCGGCAACGACTGGACGCCCGCCATCGGCAAGGAAACGGGCCGCAAGGCCGCGCATCCGAACGCGCGCTTCACGGCGCCCGCGTCGCAGTGCCCGTCGATCGATCCCGAGTGGGAGAACCCGAAGGGCGTGGCCATCGATGCGTTCATCTTCGGCGGCCGCCGTTCGACCACGGTGCCGCTCGTGACCGAGGCGCGCGACTGGACCGAGGGCGTCTACATGGCCGCGACCATGGGCTCGGAGACCACAGCCGCGGCCGCGGGGCAGCAGGGCGTGGTGCGGCGCGATCCGTTCGCGATGCTGCCGTTCTGCGGCTACAACATGGCCGACTACTTCGGGCATTGGCTCGACGTGGGCGAGCGCCTCGCCAAGGCCGGTGCGACGGTGCCGCGCATCTTCTGCGTGAACTGGTTCCGCAAGGGGCCGGATGGCAAGTTCGTGTGGCCGGGCTTCGGCGAGAACATGCGCGTGCTCGAGTGGATGGTGCGCCGTATCGAGGGCAAGGCCATAGGCGACGAGCATGCATTCGGCGTGTCGCCGCGCTACGGCGACCTCGACTGGAGCGGCCTGAACTTTACGCAGGAGCAGTTCGAACAGGTGATTTCAGTGGACGCCGACGCCTGGCGCGCCGAACTCGCGCTGCACGCCGAGCTGTTCGACAAGCTCGCTCATGGGTTGCCGCAAGTGTTGAAGGATGCTCGCAAGACGCTGGAAACGCGTCTCTAATCATGTAATGTGAGCGCTCACTATCTGGATGGCCGCCCGAGGGCGGCCATTTTTATTTCCGGGGTCGAATGCATTGGTGCGGTGCAGAGGCACGTCTGTTCGGCGTTAGAGCGACTATTTCGCTGCAACGCGCAAAATTGTTTCGTTCGAAGTAATAATCGGACCTCTGTTAATGCATTTTGGGGTGCAGTCGAAGAAATCGTAAAGAAAATAAGGGCTTCGGAGGCAACTTCTGCACGATTTCTGCTGTCGTAGGAGAATTCGCGGTTTCCTCCGCTGATTAACAGCGGGGTAGTAACAGGCAGGAGTTGTCTCATGGATCATTTGCAGTCGATGCGAGTATTCGTCAAAGTGGCCGACCTCGGCAGTTTCGCCCGGGCCGCTTCCGCGATGGATATCTCCAACGCAGTTGCGACGCGGCACGTTGCCGACCTGGAAGGTCGACTCGGCACGCGGTTGCTCAACCGCACGACCCGCAGTCTCTCCCTGACCGAATCGGGTCAGGTCTATCTCGAGCGCGCCCGCCAGATCCTCGATGAGCTCGAGGATGTCGAACAGATGGTCGTCGCGCGCAATCACGAACCTGTCGGCACGCTGCGCATCGTCGCGCCGGTCGTGTTCGGGCTCCACAACCTCGCTCCGGTGCTGCAGACCTACACGCAGCGCTATCCGCAGGTCATTCCCGACGTCACGCTGGTGGACCGTCAGGTCGATCTCGTCGAAGAGGGCTTCGATCTGGGCGTCGTGACCGCACGCCAGATGCGCAGCGCCAGCATCGTCACGCGCCGCCTCACCACGGGTTGCATGACGGTGTGCGCCACGCCCGCGTACCTCGAAAAGCACGGCACGCCCACGCGCCCCGAGCATCTCATGGAGCACCCGAGCCTCTCGCTGCCCTCCGAATACTGGGGGGACGAGCGCGTCTTCACGGGTCCGGACGGCGAAATCCGCGTGCGTCCGACCAATGTGATCGTGGCGAACAACACCGAGATGCTGCGCCAGTTCGCGCTGCTCGGCATGGGCATCGCGATCCTGCCGAGCTACCTGATCGGTCGCGACATGACGCGCGGGCGCCTCGTGCGGCTGCTTGGCGACTATCGTCTGCCGCAGGTGGAGATCAACGTCGCGTATCCGAGCCGGCGTCACCTGCCGGCCAAGGTGCGCACGTTCATCGACCATCTCGTCGAGCATTTCAGCCAGACGCCGAACAGCCAGCTTGGCGAGCAGTGGGTCAAGGACGGTCTTGCACGTCCGGCAGTGACGGCTCGCAACGGCGTTGCGGGCGACGACTACGATGGCGTGCAGCCAGCGCCGGGCGGTAGCCTGCACGACAGCGAGCACAACGGCACGGACGGCGAACGCGCGCCGAAGGCGGCGCGCGCTTCGGCAGCGCGTACCCGGACTTCGGCGATCTCGCCGCTATAAGCCCGATATCGCCGTTCATCGGTCGATAAAAAAGGCGCAGCTTCGAGAGAAGCTGCGCCTTTTTGCCTGTTGCGAGCGGGCCGGCGACGGCCCGGGAAGGGACGGCTTTACGACCCTGTCTTGCGCGCCGGCGTCTTGCGGGCGGCAGTCTTGCGCGCCGGTGCGGCTTTGGCGGCCGCCGTCTTGCGCGCGGGCTTCGCCTTGCCTTCTTCGGCCGAATCCGCCGCGTCGTTCGCGGCATCGTTCGTCGCCTCAGCCGAGGCAGCCGACTTCTTCGCGGCCGTCTTGGCCGCCGTCTTCGCGCTCGGCTCCTTCTTCTCGAACTCGAAGCCGATCTTGCCGTCCGGCTGTTTGACGAGGAAAGCCTTGAAGTTGCGGCCCGTACGCGACGACTTGAAGTTGGTCAGCAAGTCGGTGCGGCCTTCGGCAAGCAGCTTGGCCATCTGGTCGCGCGCGATCTCCTGCTGCAGGATCACCTTGCCCGAGCGGAAGTCGCAGGTCTTCGGATTCGCGACCGAGTGCTCGCACACGTAGCTCATGCCGTGCTCGTACACGCGTGCCTTGCACTTCGGGCACGCGCCCACCGGCTCCTGCTGCGAGAAGTCGGGCGCTTCGCCGTCTTCGGCGCCGGAGTCCTGGCCGAAGTCGAACTCGAGCTTGTAGTTCTTGATTTCGTCGTCGAACGAGAGCTTGAGGATGGCAGAGAACGGCCGGCCCATCTTGCTGCGGAAGCCCGAGAGCGGGCCGATCGTCTTGTTCTGCAGCAGTTCTTCCACTTCGGGGATTTCGAACTGGCGGCCGCCCGGAATCTTCGAGATCGAGAACTCGCACTTCGTGCAGGCGAAGCGGCGATAGTTTTCCTTCACCTGGCCGCCGCAATTCGGACACGGCGTTTGCAGCGTCGCGTAGTCGCCGGGGATCGTGTCCGAGTCGTATTCCTTCGCGCGCTTCACGATGGTCTGCGTCATGCGGGCGATTTCCTGCATGAACGCGTCACGCGGGAGTTTGCCGCGCTCCATCTGCGAAAGCTTGTACTCCCATTCGCCGGTGAGTTCCGGCGCGGTCAGTTCTTTCACGCCGAGACCGCGCAACAGCGTCATGAGCTGGAACGCCTTGGCCGTCGGGATCAGTTCGCGGCCTTCGCGCACGAGATACTTTTCGCCGAGCAGACCTTCGATGATCGCCGCGCGCGTGGCCGGCGTACCCAGGCCCTTGGCGGCCATGGCCTCGCGCAGCTCTTCGTCGTCCACGAGCTTGCCCGCGCCTTCCATGGCCGAGAGCAGCGTCGCTTCGTTGTAGCGCGCAGGCGGCTTGGTCACGAGTTGGTGCGCCGCGATCTTGTCGGTCTTGACCTTCTCGTCCTTCTTCACCGGCACGAGATTGGCGTCGTCGCCGCCCGCGTCGCGGCCATAGACCTGCAGCCAGCCCGGCTCGACCAGCACCTTGCCTTCGGTCTTGAAGTGATGCCCTGCGACTTCGGTGATACGCGTGGTGACGCGATATTCCGCCGCCGGGAAGAACACGGCGAGGAAGCGCTTCACGACGAGGTCGTACAGCTTCTGCTCGGGCTCCGAGAGCGACTTCGGCGCCTGCAGCGTGGGGATGATGGCGAAGTGGTCGCTGATCTTCGAGTTGTCGAAGATGCGCTTGTTCGGCTTCACCCAGCCCTTGTCGAGCACCTGCTTGGCGTGCGGCAGGTAGTTGTTGCTCTCCTTGAGCATCTCGAGCGTCTCTTTCACCGTGCCCATGTAATCCTCGGGCAGCGCGCGCGAGTCGGTACGCGGGTAGGTGAGCACCTTGTGCTTTTCGTACAGCGCCTGAGCGAGGCCGAGCGTGTTCTTGGCAGAAAAGCCAAAGCGGCCGTTCGCTTCACGCTGCAGGCTCGTCAGGTCGAAGAGCGCGGGCGAGAGCTGGGTGGACGGCTTCGATTCCTCGCTGACCGTGCCTTCGCGGCCATGGCAGGCCGCAACGATGGTCTCGGCGGCCGGCAGGCTCCAGAGGCGCGAATCGCGCTTTTCCGGATCGAACTCGTCCCTCTTGAATTTCGGGTCGTACCAGCGGCCTTCATAGAAGCCGCTCGCGCAGACGAACTCCGCACGCACTTCCCAATAGTCGCGCGGGATGAAGCGGCGGATTTTCTCTTCGCGTTCGACGACGATCGACAAGGTCGGCGTCTGAACGCGCCCAACCGTCGTGAGGAAGAAGCCGCCGCCCTTGCTGTTGAAGGCGGTCATCGCGCGCGTGCCGTTGATGCCGACGAGCCAGTCGGCTTCCGAGCGGCAGCGGGCGGCGTCGGCGAGCGGCTGCATGTCGTGGTCGCTGCGCAGGTTCGCGAAGCCGTCGCGGATCGCCTGCGGCGTCATCGACTGAAGCCACAGGCGCTGGACCGGCTGCTTCGCCTTCGCGTGCTGCGCGATCAGGCGGAAGATCAGCTCGCCCTCGCGCCCCGCGTCGCAGGCGTTGATGAGTTGCGTGACGTCCTTGCGCTTCATCAGCTTGTTGAGCACCTTGAGCCGCGATTCGCTCTTGGCGATCGGGTTCAGGTCGAAGTGCGGCGGGATCACGGGCAGGTGAGCGAAGCTCCACTTGCCGCGCTTGACCTCGTATTCTTCCGGCGCTGCGATTTCCAGCAGATGGCCGACTGCCGACGAGAGTACGTAGTCGTCGCTCTCGTAGTACTCGTCATGCTTGGTAAAACCGCCCAGCGCGCGCGCGATGTCGTTCGCGACGGACGGCTTCTCGGCGATGATCAGAGCTTTGGACATGACTGGTTGCTTGTGGGTGTTCCGGTTGGCGCCCCCGGGGCCGATGCCGCCTGAATGGGCGCTTGGGCGCGATGCCCGGCGTTGCTGCCCCGCTCGGGGGGCCGTTCTCGACCGCTTTATAGCACATGGCGCGTCGGCGTCGATTTTTGCGTCATCTCATGACGACACCCGCGCACCCGCCAGGGCGCCCAATCATAAGGGGGCGCCAGGCCGCGCGGCAAGCAGTGTGCCTGATCGGGGTCAGATGCTGGGTGCGCTCAAACCGCGCTCAGGACGGGGCGCAGCTTGGGCGCGTCGGACACGCCCGGTAGCGCCGTGAGGTCCGAAAGCATGCGCTCGACTACGGCGGCGTGCGGCAGGACCGTGCCGAAAAAGCGCGTGGCGTGACCGTCCTCGATCAGGATGGTCGGGAAGTTCTCGACATCGAGATCGTCGAAGCGGTCGGCATGGGTTTCGATGTCGATGTACGCAAAGCAGACATCGGGATGCGCCTCGGCGATGCGGTCGAACGTGGCACGGTAGTCGCGGCACGTCCCGCACCATTGCGCGCACAGGCACGCGACGAACAGCGTGTCCTGATTGCTGACGCGCTCGGCGATCTGGTCGGCGTCGGTGTCGAGGTCTAGCGCGGGCATGGTCGTTCCTTGCGTTCTCTTATATATAGAGCGGGGTATTTGGCGCGAATGTATCACGGCGACGCGGGAGCGGTGATGCTCCCCCAATCCGCGGCATCAGCCGCGCGAGGCCCGCACGAACCAGCCGCCGGGCAGGGCGTCGAGGTGTCCCGCGAGCTCGAGTTGCAGCAGCGTGCCTTGCAGCACCGCTTCGGCCATGTCGGTGCGCTGCGCGAGGATTTCAACCGTGGCGGGCGCGTGACCGAGCGCTTCGAGGAGGCGCCGGGCTTCAGCGCCAAGGCTGGCGGGCGATTTTCGTGCTTCAGCGCGATGCGCAGGCGGCGGCTCGGGACGGGGGAATTCGAGCGCCAGCTGTGGCGTCTCGTTTGCGTCGTCGCGCGGTATGCGATCGAACGGAACGGAGATCTTCTCGCGGCGCTGTTCCCGCGGCGACACAGGCGTGCGGCCTGCACTCGAGGGTTGCCCGACATCGAGCGCATCGAGTACCTCTTCGGGCGATTCGACCAGCTGCGCCCCCTGCTTGATGAGCCCGTGGCAGCCGCGCGTGAGCGGCGCGTGAATCGAGCCGGGCAGCGCGAAAACGTCGCGTCCCATTTCGTTGGCGAGCCGTGCCGTGATGAGCGAACCGGAACGTTGTGCGGCCTCGACCACCACCACGCCTTCGACGAGCGCGGCAATCACGCGGTTGCGCTGCGGAAAGTTCGCGGAGCGCGCCGGGGTGCCGAGCGGCCATTCGGAGACGAGCGCGCCGTGTGCGGCGATCTCCACGGCGAGCGGATGATGGGCCGGCGGATAGACGAGATCCGCGCCGGTGCCGGTCACGGCGACGGTGCCGCCCTGCTCGTGGAGTGCGCCGCGATGGGCGGCGCCGTCCACGCCGAGCGCGAGCCCCGACACGACGGTGAGACCCGACGCGGCGAGAGTGCGTGCGAAACGCGCGGCGTCCTCGACGGCCTGCGGCGTGGCGTTGCGGCTGCCCACGATGGCCACCGCGCGTGCGTGCAGCAACTCGAGCCGGCCCTTTGCGTAGAGCAGCGGCGGTGGATCGGGCATGTCGAGCAGGCGGCCCGGATAGGCCGGGTCGGCAAGCGTGATGAGCGCGTTGCCGGGCGCCGCGCGCCACGCCTGCAGGGCATCGAGTCGTGCCGCGAAGTCCGGCCGGGGCTCGGCCAGGGCGGCATGGGCGGCTTGCGCACCCGCCACCGCGGCGAGTGCGGCGAACGGCTGGGCCAGCACGTGTTGGGGCAGGCCGAACGCGCCGAGCAGCGCACGCAGCGCAGCGGGCCTCAGGCCGCGCGCGAGGGCGAGGCGCAGCCAGGCGGCCAGTTCTTCGGCAGACAGCGGCAAGGTCGTCGGCATTGCGTTCCCCGGGCGCGGACGGTTTGCCGCACCTCGTGATAAAATTTTCACCATCCGAAATACACCGTGGCGTCCTTACCCGTGGCATTGCGCGCACGCCTTCGCGCGCAGCGCGTCCGCACGGGCGACACGCGCGTTCAACGTTGAATTGCGGCCCTTTCGTCCGAATATGAGGAGATATCCTCCCTATCCGGCCTGGGACCCGCAAGCTGGCCGAATGGCCAGGCCGCGCATCGTTCCCTGTGCCAGGCTCTTTCAGGCGCCCAACGAGAAACCCGTCAAATCATGGCTCTACTGAACATTCTTCATTACCCGGACAAGCGTCTGCACAAGGTCGCAAAGCCGGTCGAGGCGGTCAACGACCGCATCCGCAAACTGGTCGCCGACATGGCCGAAACCATGTACGCCGCGCCGGGCGTCGGTCTCGCGGCCACCCAGGTCGACGTGCATGAGCGCGTCGTGGTGATCGACGTGTCCGACGCGCACGACGAACTGCGCGTGTTCATCAACCCGGAAATCATCTGGTCGAGCGACGAGCGCGAAGTGCACGAGGAAGGCTGTCTTTCCGTGCCGGGCATCTACGATGAAGTCGAGCGCGCGGAAAAGGTGCGCGTGCGCGCGATGAACGAAAAGGGCGAGACCTACGAGGTGGACTGCGAAGGGCTGCTCGCCGTGTGCATCCAGCACGAAATGGATCACCTGATGGGCAAGGTGTTCGTCGAATACCTGTCGTCGCTCAAGCAGACGCGCATCCGCAGCAAGATGAAGAAGCTCGAACGCGCGATGTAATCGCGATCTGACCGTCTCTTTCTTCATCAACCCGCCGCCACGCACCGAGCGCCCATGAGCCACACCCTTCGCGTCATCTTCGCCGGCACGCCGGAATTCGCCGCCGCGGCGCTCGCGGCGATTCACGAAGCGGGCTTTGCCGTGCCGCTCGTCCTGACCCAGCCGGACCGCCCGGCAGGCCGCGGCATGAAACTCCAGGCAAGCCCGGTCAAGCGCTATGCGCAGGAGCACGGCATGGCCGTCGCCCAGCCGCCGTCGCTGCGCCGGACCGGCAAGTATCCGCAGGAAGCCGCCGCGGCGCTGGACCTGCTGCGCGCCACGCCGCACGACGTGATGGTGGTCGCAGCCTACGGGCTGTTGCTGCCGCAGGAAGTGCTGGATATCCCGCCGCGCGGCTGCATCAACATTCATGGGTCCATCCTGCCGCGCTGGCGCGGTGCGGCGCCGATTCATCGCGCGATCGAAGCTGGCGACACCGAAACCGGCATCACGCTCATGCAGATGGACGCGGGGCTCGACACCGGCCCGATGATCTCCGAGGTGCGCACGCCGATCGCGCCGGGCGACACCACAGCGACGCTGCACGACCGCCTGGCGCAACTCGGCGCGCAGCTGATCGTGGACGGGCTCGCCGCGCTCGAGCGCGACGGTGCGCTGCCCGCCACGCCGCAGCCGGCCGAAGGCGCGACTTACGCCGAGAAGATCGGCAAGCAGGAAGCCGCGCTCGACTGGCGCCGGCCGGCGGTGGCGCTCGCGCGGCAGATTCGCGCGTTCGACCCGTTCCCGGGCGGCGCGGCCACGCTGGACGGCGCGCAGCTCAAGCTGTGGGCCGCCGAGCCGGTCGAGCGTACGTCGACCGCCGCCGGCGAGCCGGGTGAGATTCTCGAAGTCAGCCCGGCGGGCGTGGTGGTGGCCTGCGGCGAGGGCGCGCTGCGCCTCACGCAACTGCAAAAGCCGGGCGGCAAGCGGCTGCCCGCGCGCGAATTCCTGGCCGGTATGCCGCTGGCGGCGGGGCAGCGGTTCCAGCTGCCGGAGACCCCGGCGGCCTGAACCCGGGCTCGCGCCAGCGCCTGAAAACGCGCCGCCAGGCCAAGTGCTGCGCGGCTCCCGGCGCGCTAGAATCAATGGCGTTTGAAGCGCGTTTTTCGATTTTGAGGTTGGCATGCTCGGCATTACCCATTTCGGTTTCTTTCTCGTCGCCGTATTTCTCCTGAACGTGACGCCGGGGCCCGACACGGCCTATATCGTCGGCCGCAGCGTCGCGCAGGGCCGCGGTGCGGGGCTCGTTTCCGCACTGGGTATCTCGGCGGGCTGCTGTGTGCACACGCTCGCCTGCGCGTTCGGTCTGACCGCGCTGCTCGCGGCGTCGGCCACGGCGTTCACGGTCATCAAGATCGTGGGCGCGATCTATCTCGTGTATCTCGGCGTGCGCCTCGTTCTCACGAAGCACGAAGCCAGGCCCGCCGAAGGCGCCCCGCAGGCCACGGCCCCTGCCGCCGCCCCGCGCCCGCTCCGCCAACTGTTCGTTTCGGGTTTCTGCACCAACGTGCTCAACCCGAAGGTGGTGCTGTTCTTCGTTTCGTTTTTCCCGCAGTTCGTGACCACGGGGACGGAGCACAAGGCCCTCGCTTTCCTCACACTCGGCGCCGTGTTCATGCTGATGAGCACGGTCTGGAACAGCTTCGTCGCGTGGGTGGCGGGCAGCGTCACGCAGCGCTTCTCGGGCAAGCCGGGCGTCAAGAAGTGGCTCGATCGCACGGTCGGCTCGGCGTTTGTCGGGCTGGGCCTGAAGCTCGCGACCGCCACGCGATGAGATTGAATTTTTCGCATCTGCCCATATATAACAAATCGCTTACAATGCGCTCGCTCAAAGCTAGCTGACCGGCTGGCGGCGGGCGTTCAACGATCGATTTGATCCCCTGGTGGGTGAAGGAGCACAGCACATGTTCAACTGGGTCAAAACCGCGATGTTGATGGCCGCGATTACGGCCCTTTTCATCGTGATTGGCGGGCTGATCGGCGGGCATCGCGGGATGGTGCTGGCGCTGTTCTTCGCGCTCGCCATGAACTTCTTCTCGTACTGGTATTCGGACAAGATGGTCCTGCGCATGTACAACGCGCAGGAGGTCGACGAGACCACGGCGCCGCAGTTCTATCGCATGGTCCGCGATTTGTCCACGCGGGCGGGCCTGCCGATGCCGCGCGTCTACCTCATCAACGAAGATGCGCCCAACGCCTTCGCCACCGGCCGCAATCCCGAGCACGCAGCGGTCGCGGCGACCACGGGCATCCTGCGCGTGCTGTCCGAACGTGAAATGCGCGGCGTCATGGCGCACGAGCTGGCGCACGTGAAGCACCGCGACATTCTGATCTCGACCATCTCGGCCACCATGGCCGGCGCGATCTCGGCGCTCGCCAACTTCGCGATGATCTTCGGCGGCCGCGACGAGAACGGCCGTCCCGCGAACCCCATCGCGAGCATCGCCGTGGCGCTGCTCGCACCGATCGCGGGCGCGCTGATCCAGATGGCGATTTCGCGTGCGCGCGAATTCGAGGCGGACCGCGGCGGCGCCGAGATTTCCGGCGATCCGCAGGCGCTCGCTTCGGCGCTCGACAAGATCCACCGCTACGCGCAGGGCATTCCGTTCCCGGCGGCCGAAGAGCATCCGGCCACGGCGCAGATGATGATCATGAATCCGCTGTCGGGCGGCGGGTTGCAGAACCTCTTCAGCACGCACCCGTCCACGGAAGAGCGCATCCGCCGCTTGATGGAAATGGCTGCAGGTGGCCAACGCTAAAGCGACGACCGGTAGCCGGTGACGAAAAAAACGCCTCCTCGGAGGCGTTTTTTATTCAGCCCGTCGCCGCGGCGTCGCCGTCCATATGTCGGGCGCCCGCTCGCGCCGAAACCCGCAACGCCCGTTGACGCAGCGACACCACGAAGAATACGAAATAAACGCCGATGAACCAGGACACGTCGAGCGCGTAGTAGACGTGCCCGAACTTGACGACGATCCACGCGGCGATGAACGCCAACGGTACGGCGTAGAAAAACACGCGATCCATCCGGTTGTCTTCTTTGCTGCTCTGGAAGAGCGAAACGTAGCAGCACGCAAAAAACGGCGCGATGTCGTATTCCTTCATTCTCGGATTCAGCGCGAGACAGAACGCGAGCGCATAGAACAGCCTGCCAGGCACGCTTGCGTTTTCAGCAACCATGAGCCGCCGCCCGCGCAATGGATTGACCGCGTACATGAATAGCGCCACGACCACCAGCTCGTAGAGCAGTACGTCGTCCAGGGTCGACAGCGCACGCACGTGTTGTTCGAGTATCCCGAACAGCACGAGTCCGGAATCGTTCTGGGCGAGCATCTGCCAGCGCAGCAGGGTTTCGAAGTCGGTCCACAGGCGCGGTTCCAGCGCGAGCTGCGCGATGGTTGCCAGCGCAACGCACAAGGGCACGGCGATGAAATAGCGCATGCCTTTGGGGATAAAAAAGAACACGACGGCGTAGGTCAGGAAATAGATCTTGATGGAGGCAAACAGGGCGATGAAAAAAGCCAGCGCGCAATACTTTGCCGTCGCGCCACGGCTGTCGTGCGAAGCCGAAGCCGCATAAAAAAGCGCAATGATCAGCAGGTGGCCGAAGATCGCAAAATTGCCCGTGAGGATGCCTCCCACGCCCGCGCCGCCGGTCAGAAACCCAAGCGCGCCAGCGACGATGAAATCCGCATGCCTGATGCTGTAGGCCAGATAGATCAGCGACGCGACAACGAATGCCAGATAGAGCCAGTGAAACGGCACGCGCGAGAACAGATTCAGGAAGATGGGCGGATAGATGAAGGGGAATCCGTGCGGAATATACGGATTCGCGCCGCGCTTGAATTGATCGAGCGCGTACGCGTACACCTTGTAGTCCCAGAAAGGCGAGAACAGCTTTCCCCGTCCCTGCTGGTACACAGAAAAGAGAGCAACGAAGGCGAGGAACGCGAAGTCTTGTTTCTTCCCGAGTCGTTTCATGATGGCCGCTACGTCGCAGGGAGGAGGGGCGTTTTCTGTCGCCATCATGAGGCGAGCGGTTAGTCGGTATCCGCCAATATGTATCCCTGCGCTTGCCTTGCTATCCGCGCGCTGGCGCGGTGCCGTCAACGGGAATCGCGCCGGCTCGCAGTGTTGCGCGCTCGCCACGCTACAATGGCTCGCTTGTGCATTACTGACGCCGCGACTCACAGCGGCCCGCATCCGGTTTCTTCATGACATCCAGCCCATCCCGGCGACCCGGCAAGCCGTCTCAAGGCAAAAAGAGTTCCGCATCGCCCGCGCGCCAGCAGGGCGCGGCGCCGGCGCGCAGCCACGCCGTGCACCTGGCCCCCGATTCGCTGGGCTTTGCGCTCGACCAGGCCGCTCATGCGGTCGGCGCGGTGCGCGCCGGTTCGGCCTTGCCCGCCGCGCTCGCGAGCGCCTTCGCCGCCTTGCCCGCCGCGCTCGCGAGCGCCTTCGCCGCCTTGCCCGCCGACGTCGCGCCGCAGGCTCGCGGCGCTGTGCAGGACATCGCCTATCGCACCATGCGGCGGCTCGGCACGGTCGACTGGCTGATCCGGCAGCGCGTGAGCAAGGCGCCGCCGCCGCTCGTCGCGAACCTGCTCGCCTGCGCGCTGGCGTTGCTCGCCGAGGACGAGGCGAGCGCCGCCTACACGCCGTTTACGGTCGTCGATCAGGTCGTGCGCGCCGGGGGCGCGCGCCGCGAGATCGCCTTCGCGAAGGGGCTCGTCAATGCGGTACTGCGCGGATTTTTGCGCGAGCGCGACACCGCGCTTGCCGCCGCCCAGGCCGATGAAACCGCCCACTGGAACTATCCGCGCTGGTGGATCGACGCGGTCCGCGCCGCGTGGCCCACGCAGTGGCAGGCGATTCTCGCCGCGGGCAACACGCAAGGCCCGCTCACGCTGCGCGTGAATGCGCGCCGCACGAGCGCCGCCGATTACGTCCAGCGGCTCGCCGCCGAAAACATCGCCGCCACGCAGATCGGCGAACACGCCGTGCGTCTGGCCGCCGCGTTGCCGGTGGATCGCATCCCCGGGTTCCTCGCGGGCGACGTGTCCGTGCAGGACGCCGGCGCGCAAGTGGCCGCACAAATCCTCGGCGTGCGTGACGGCATGCGTGTGCTCGACGCGTGCGCGGCGCCCGGCGGCAAGAGCGGCCATCTGCTCGAGCTTGCCGACATCGATCTGGTTGCGCTCGAAAGCGACGCCACGCGCGCTGCGCGCATCGGCGAAAACTTCGCGCGCCTCGGTTTCGCGCAAGACGATCCCGCGCACCCCATGCGGCGCGCATCGATCGTGGTCGGCGACGCGGGCAATCCTGCCGCGTGGCATGACGGCGAAGGCTTCGATCGCATCCTCGCCGACGTGCCATGCTCGGCCTCGGGCATCGTGCGCCGTCATCCGGACATTCGCTGGCTGCGCCGCGAGAGCGACATCCCGGCGCTTGCCGCCGAGCAGCGCCGCATCGTCGATGCGCTGTGGCCGCTCGTGAAGCCGGGCGGCGAACTGCTGTACGTGACCTGTTCGATCTTCCCCGAGGAAGGCGAGGCGCAGGCGCGCTGGTTTGAAAGCACCCATGCGGATGCGGTACGATTGGACGCCCCGGGGCAACTGCTGCCCGAGGCATTCGGCGCGCCGGCCCGGGGGCCAGAAGACGGCGCAGCCGGCGAAGCGCGGCACGATGCTGCTGCAAAGGCCGAAGTGACGACGACGGTCTTTCCCGTTCCCGATCGCACCGCAGATCACGACGGATTCTTCTACGCGCGCTTTCAGAAACGGTGACCATCAAACGCTTCTTCCCGCTGCGGTTCGCGGCCCTGATCTGGCTGGTGCTTGCCGTCGTCGGCTTCGTGGCCGCCGCGCCGGCGCGCGCCGACTCGATCTCGGTGCAGCGCGCGTCGCTCCAGGCCGACAGCAACGGCTGGAGCCTCGACGCCCGTTTCGACTTCGACCTCAACAGCAGCCTGGAAGACGCGGTCAACAAGGGCATTCCGCTCTACTTCACCACCGACTTCGAGCTCACGCGCGCGCGCTGGTACTGGTTCGACGAACAGCCGGTGAGCGTTTCGCAAAGCATTCGCCTGTCGTTCCAGCCGCTCACGCGCGAGTACCGCGTCTCGAGCGGCGGTCTGCAGCTCGGCTTCTCGACGCTCGCAGAAGCGCTCGCGGTCATCAAGCACGTCACCTCGTGGCACGTGATCGATCGCAACGACGTGCACGCCGGCGAAACGTACACGGCCTCGGTGCGCATGCAGCTCGACGTCGCGCTGATGCCCAAGCCGTTCCAGATCGACGCCGTGAACAACCGCGACTGGAACCTCGCTTCCGACTGGAAGCGCTTCAACTTCACGGTGACCGAACGTGCTAAATAAAGTACGCCGCGCCACCAGCTTCAGCAGCGTCGTCGTCAAGCTGCTCGTCTCCACCGTCGCGTTCACCGCGACGCTGCTGCTCGTCCTGCTCGCCGCGGCGAGCGCGAACACCGAGTTCTTCGACCGCTACTACGGCTGGCTCTACGCGGCCAATATCGTCGTCGCGCTGATCTTCCTGTCGGTGGTCACGGCGCTCATGATCGTGATCGTCGTGCGCTTGAGGCGCGGCAAGTTCGGCACGCGGCTGCTCGCAAAGCTCGCGTTCTTCTTCGCGCTCGTGGGCGTGGTGCCGGGCGGCATCATCTATATCGTTTCCTATCAGTTCGTCTCGCGCTCGATCGAGTCGTGGTTCGACGTGAACGTGGAAACCGCGCTCACCGCCGGCCTGAATCTCG
This sequence comes from Paraburkholderia sp. BR10872, assembly GCF_040965835.1. Classification (NCBI taxonomy): domain Bacteria; kingdom Pseudomonadati; phylum Pseudomonadota; class Betaproteobacteria; order Burkholderiales; family Burkholderiaceae; genus Paraburkholderia; species Paraburkholderia sp. BR10872. Next base: position 45,892 of record NZ_JBFRCN010000031.1, on the reverse strand, counting down.
GCCGCGGCATGCTCGACGCCTCGCTCTCCGACCTGCAAACCAAGGGCCGTCTGATGGCGGAGCAGATCGCGAACGGCGATTCGGCAGGCACGACGCTCACGCTGCTGCGCGCGCGCGACCAGTTCGGCGTGCAGGACGCGATGATCGTCGAGCCGGTGCGCAGCATGTCGGGCGCGGCGCCCGACATGCACGTGGTGGCGCAGGCGTCGAGCAACTTCTCGTCGCTCATGCCCGCCGACATGCCCACGGCGCTCATGATCGATCAGGCGCGCGGGCGCGGCTATGCGGCGATCGAAGGCGAAGTGGACGGCGACCCGCATCAGCTTGGCTCGAAGGGCGCGCTTCGATTGCGGGTGGTCACCCGCATTCCCGATGCGAACACAACGGATCTGCAGCCGGTCGAGCGTTTCCTGCAGCTCGAGCAGCCGGTGCCGGCCGCGCTCGCGCGCAACGCCGACGCGGTGCAGCGCGCGTATCGCGAGTACCAGGAGAAGGCGCTCGGCCGCACGGGCCTGCGCAAGATGTATATCGGCACGCTCACGCTCGCGCTTTTCCTCGCCACTTTCGTCGCGATGATGCTCGCGCTCGCCCTCGGCAACCAGCTCGCGAGGCCGCTCTTCCTGCTCGCGCAGGGCACGAAGGAAGTGACCGAGGGCGACTACACGCCCAAGCGCGAAATCAAGTCGCGCGACGAGCTGGGCTTCCTCACGCAGTCGTTCAACGCGATGACGCGCCAGCTTTCCGAAGCGCGCCAGGCCGTGGAGAAGAACCGCGTCGCGCTCGAGCATTCGAAGGCGTACCTCGAGAGCATTCTCGCGAACCTCACGGCGGGCGTGTTCGTGTTCGACCGGCAGTTCCGCCTCACGACGGCGAACCCCGGCGCGGAGCGCATTTTCCGTCAGCCGTTCCAGACGCAGCTCGGCGTCGCGCTCGATCACATCGGCGCGCTCACGGAGTTCGGCGCGATGGTGCGCAAGGCCTTCGCCGACCAGGAAGCTTCGCGCGGCGATGGCGATCAAGAGCGCGGCCATTGGCAGCAGCAGTTCTCCGTGCCGATTCCGGGCGAGACCGATCCGCTCACGCTGCTCGTGCGCGGCGCGCGCCTCGTATCCGACACGGGCCGCGACGCGGGCGACATGCAGACCTCGGGCTACGTCGTGGTGTTCGACGACATCTCCGACGTGATCTCGGCGCAGCGCTCGGTGGCGTGGGGCGAAGTCGCGCGGCGTCTCGCGCACGAGATCAAGAATCCGCTCACGCCGATCCAGCTCTCGGCCGAACGCCTGCAGATGAAGCTCACCGACAAGCTCGCGCCCACCGACGCCGAAGTGCTCAGGCGCGGCGCGACCACCATCGTCAATCAGGTCGCGGCGATGAAGCAGATGGTCGACGACTTCCGTGATTACGCGCGCACGCCGCCGGCGGTGCTCGCGAACCTGCAGCTCAATGAACTCGTGAGCGAAGTGCTCACGCTCTACGGCGCGGAAGAAGGCAAGAGCGCGATCAAGGTCGAGCTCTCCGAATTGCCCGTGATACGCGGCGACGCGACACAATTGCGTCAGGTGATCCACAACCTGCTGCAAAACGCGCAGGACGCGGTGGCCGACACGCAGAATCCTCGCGTGACGCTCGAGACCCGCGCCGTAGAATACGGAGACCCCGACGCGCAAGGACGCACGCGCGTGGCGGTTCGTCTCACGGTATCGGACAACGGCCCGGGTTTCCCGGCGCGCATTCTCACGCGTGCGTTCGAACCCTATGTGACGACCAAGGCCAAAGGAACAGGACTCGGGCTTGCGATGGTCAAGAAGATCGTCGACGAGCACGGCGCGCGCATCGACATCCGCAATCGAATGAGAGCGGGCGATGTGATCGAAGGCGCGCAGATCTCGATTCTCTTTCTCCAGTTGGCAGACGATGCCGCCACGCCCGGACCCGGCCGATCCGGGGAGGGGCAGGCGCGTGCCGAAGCGGAGCAAGGATCAAAAGCAACAGTGCAGACAAGGGCAGCGTAAATGGCAACCATCCTGGTGGTAGACGATGAAATGGGCATCCGGGAATTGCTCTCGGAGATCCTCAGCGACGAAGGACACGTCGTGGAGCTCGCGGAAGATGCGCAGCAGGCGCGCGACTTCCGGCAGCGCCACGTGCCGGATCTCGTGCTGCTCGATATCTGGATGCCGGACACCGATGGCGTGACGCTGCTCAAGGAATGGGCCGCGCAGGGCCATCTCACCATGCCGGTCATCATGATGTCGGGGCACGCGACCATCGACACCGCCGTCGAGGCGACGAAGATCGGCGCGCTCAACTTCCTCGAAAAACCGATCGCGCTGCAAAAGCTGTTGAAGGCGGTCGAGCAGGGGCTCGCGCGCGGCACGGCCGCGCCGGTCGCGCCGGCCACAGCGGCGGCAGCGGGGAAGACGGCGGCGGGTGGACCCGCGGTCGTGGCATCCGCGGCGGCGCTGCCGGTACTGGGCGCCGACGGCGTGCATGGCATGCAGGCGGCGGCCACGCAAACGGCATCGATCTCGTTCGATATCCCGCTGCGCGATGCGCGCGACGCGTTCGAGCGTGCCTACTTCGAGTACCACCTCGCGCGCGAGAACGGCAGCATGACGCGCGTGGCCGAAAAAACGGGGCTTGAGCGTACGCACCTGTATCGCAAGCTCAAGCAGCTCGGCGTGGACCTCGGCAAGAGCAAGGGCGAATGAACGCGTGCAAGTGAGCGGCGCGGACAGGCGCGTCAATTTTGCGAAAGCCACTTGGCAAGCGCTGATTTCACCGCTATAATCTTCTTTCTTCGTTGGCCCGGTAGCTCAGTTGGTAGAGCAGCGGATTGAAAATCCGCGTGTCGATGGTTCGATTCCGTCCCAGGCCACCAGAATGCAGCCCCAGGAGATCGTTCGATTCCTGGGGCTTTTTCGTTGTGCGCGTTGTCCTGCGGCTTGAGCTCCAGACATCGACGGTATCCGGGGTATAAGGGTGCGCCGATGCCCGTAGAAGGGCCCCGGCCTATACTGCATGAGCCGGCGCGGGGGTTGTCCCTGCCGGCCCGCCGGGCGCCAGGCGACAAAAGCGGGCAAGGAAACCAGCAAAGCGCCAGCAACGAAAGCATTCGCGCGGAACCTCATACACGGAGTTTCACGGTGACTCGAACAGAAGCCAAAGGCGCGCTCGTCCTGTTTTCCGGCGGCCAGGATTCGGCCACGTGCCTCGCATGGGCGCTCGACCGCTACCAGAGCGTCGAAACGCTCGGCTTCGATTACGGCCAGCGTCATCGCGTCGAACTGGAATGCCGCGAGGGTTTTCGCGCGGCGATCGCCAGCACGTTCCCCGAGTGGGGCGAGCGTCTCGGCGACGATCACATGATCGACCTCTCGGTGCTCGGCTCGATCAGCGACACGGCCATGACGCGCGAGATCGAGATCGAAACCGCCGCGAGCGGCTTGCCGAACACCTTCGTGCCTGGCCGCAACCTGATGTTCATGCAGATCGCCGCGGCGATCGCTTATCGTCGCGGGCTCACGGTGCTCGTGGGCGGGATGTGCGAAACCGACTTCTCGGGCTATCCCGACTGCCGCGACGACACGATGAAGGCGCTGCAGGTCGTGCTCAATCTCGGCATGGACACGCGCTTCGTGCTGGAAACGCCGCTCATGTGGCTCGACAAGGCCGATACATGGCGCCTCGCCGAAAAGCTGGGCGGCGAAGCGCTGGTGGATATGGTCCGCGTGGAAACGCACACCTGCTACCTGGGCGAGCGCGCGGAGCTTCACGCGTGGGGGTTCGGCTGCGGCGAGTGCCCGGCGTGCAAGTTGCGCAAGCGCGGGTATGAAGCGTATCTCGCCGGCGAGAACGTGACGGAAGCCCCGGCCTGAGTGTTAGCCTCGGGCCGCGCGCGTCACTTTCGCGGTGAATGAATACGGCCAGGGCCGCGCACGGGCGGCGCGCCCCCCCCGCCGACACGATGATTTCGCGCCCGAGACCAACCGGCTTTGCACGCGCCTTGCGCGCATGAGCCAGAACCAGGCTGCACGATGACTTACGCGGTAAAGGAAATTTTCTACACATTGCAGGGCGAGGGCGCGAACGCCGGGCGTCCGGCCGTGTTCTGCCGGTTCGCCGGCTGCAATCTCTGGTCGGGCCGCGAGGAAGATCGCGAGCGGGCCGTTTGCCGCTTCTGCGACACCGACTTTGTCGGCACCGATGGCGAGAACGGCGGCAAATTCCGCACGCCGGAAGAACTCGTCGCGCAGATCGCCTCGCTGTGGCCCGAAGGCGAGGGCAACCGCTTCGTGGTCTGCACGGGCGGCGAGCCGATGCTGCAGATCGACCAGCCGTTCGTCGACGCGCTGCACGCCGCCGGTTTCGAGATCGCGATCGAAACGAACGGCTCGCTGCCGGTGCTGGAAACGATCGACTGGATCTGCGTGAGCCCGAAGGCCGACGCGCCGCTCGTCGTCACGAAGGGCAACGAGTTGAAGGTTGTCGTGCCGCAGGAAAACCAGCGCCTGGCAGAGTACGCGAAGCTCGATTTCGAGTATTTTCTCGTGCAGCCCATGGACGGCCCGTCGCGCGACCTGAACACGAAGCTCGCCATCGACTGGTGCAAGCGCCATCCGCAGTGGCGCCTGTCGATGCAGACCCACAAATACCTGAACATTCCCTGATTCACGCGAATTTACCTGAAGAAGCGCCGTGCTGACGATCACCCGAAAACTCGAATTCGACGCGGGCCACCGCATTCCCGACCACCGCAGCCAGTGCCGTAATCTGCACGGCCATCGCTACGTGCTCGAAATCACGCTGGAAGGCGACCTCGTCGAAACCGAGGGCGCGCCCGACCGCGGCATGGTGATGGACTTCGCCGACGTGAAGTCGCTCGCGAACCAGCATCTCGTCGATCTGTGGGATCACGCGTTCCTCGTCTTCGCGGGCGATACGCAGGTGCGCGGCTTCCTCGAAACGCTGCCGGGCCACAAGACAGTCGTGATCGACCGCATTCCGACCGTGGAAAACCTCGCGGCCATCGCATTCGACATTCTCGCGAACGTGTACGACGCGCACTATGGCGTGAATCTGCGCCTGCACAAGCTGCGCCTGTACGAGACGCCGAACTGCTGGGCCGAAGTCACGCGCGACTGACGCGAGCAGGACCCCGCCTCAGTCGTTTCACCCGCCGCTTCACCCTCGCTCCGACGACCCGCGCAAGGCGGGTTTTCCGTGCCGACCGCCAGGTTTTTGTCGCGGTATGATCATTGCCGCAAGGCCTGCGCATCCCCGCGCGCGGCCCGACAAACACATAACGGAGCGAGACCTGCCGGCTGCCGCGCTGCCGGGCGACACCGCCCGCGCCTGGCGCGTGCGCCCCGCGGCCTCGCCGGGAGCACGGCGATGAGCACCTTCACCAATCCCCTCAAGGAACGCCTCAAGGAGGCGGACGCGCTATTCGGCTTATGGCTTTCGATGGGCAGCGAGACCGCCGCCGAGGCGCTCGCGCACGCCGGCTTCGACTGGCTGTTGATCGACATGGAGCACACGCCCAACGACAGCGCCGACACCATCGCGCAACTGCGCGCCATCGCGGCCGCGCATCTGCCCACCGAGCCCGTGGTGCGTCTGCCGGACAGCGAGCCGTGGCTCGTGAAGCATGTGCTCGACGCGGGCGCGCGCACGGTGATGTTCCCCAACGTGGCCTCGGCTGAAGAGGCCGCACGCGCTGTGAGCCTCACGCAGTACCCCGACGCGCGCACGCCCGGCGGCCAGCGCGGCGTGGCGGGCGTGGTGCGCGCGGCGGCCTACGGCATGCGGCGCGATTACCTTCAGGGCGCGAACGCGCAGATCGCGACGATCGTGCAGATCGAGTCGGCGGCGGCACTGGCCGAAGTCGAGAAGATCGCGAAGGTGCCGGGCGTCGACTGCCTGTTCGTGGGTCCCGCCGATCTGGCCGCGAGCCTCGGCCATCTCGGCGACTCGAAGCATCCGGACGTCGTCGCCGCCGTGCAGCGCATCGTCGCGGCCGCGCGCGAGGCGGGCGTCGCGGCAGGCATCTTCGCCATGGATGCGGCCGCCGCCAGGCAGTATCGCGAGATGGGTTTCAGCTTCATCGCCCTGGCCGCCGACGTGATATGGCTCGTGCGCGCGACACGCCAGGCGCTGCAGGAGGCGAGATCATGAAGCGTCCGAAAGCGCTTTTCGGGCGTGCGCGCGCGCTCGCCATCGGCTGTCTCGCGGCTGCTGCGCTCGGTGTGAGCGGAGTGACGGCAGCCGCCGACGCCGCGAGCGCCACCGCGGGCGCGGAGTCCGATCCGCAAACGGCCAACGCCGTTGCCGACTACAACGCGGGCAACCTCAGCGCGGCGCGCGCCGAGTTCCTGGCGGCGGCCGAGCGCGGCAACCGGCTGGCGGAGTTCAACTACGCGATGATGCTCGTGAACGGCGAAGGCGGGGCCGCCGACGTGGGCGAGGGCCGCAAGTGGCTGCGCAAGGCGGCGGACGCGAACATGTCGCACGCGCAGTACGTGTACGGCAAGATGTACGACGACGGCGACTTCGTCGAGCGCGATCCCGTGCAGGCGCACCAGTGGTTTCTCAAGGCGGCGAAGCAGGGTCACGTGCAGGCGGAGCTGGCGCTCGCGAACCAGTACCTCGACGGGCGCGGCACCACGCGCGACAACAAGCAGGCGTTCTACTGGTACAAGAAGGCCGCCGAGGGCGGCGACATGACCGCGCAATACGTGACCGGCTCGTTCTACGAGCGCGGCGGCGACGGCGTGCCGAAGAACCTCAACGTCGCGCGCGCGTACTATGCCGCCGCGGCGGCGCAGGGCGATCCCGTGGCGCGTTTGAAGTACCAGCAGTTGAGCGCGCAGCTGATGAAGTCGGCGCCCACCCAGTAAGCGCCAGCAAGCGACCGCGAAACGAAAACGCGCCGTTCAATGTCGGCGCGTTTTTTTTGGTTGCTTCGATCTCTGCGATCGGGCGGGCATAGCTGCCCGCCGCGCCTTCAACTCTGCATCAACCGCTTCTGGCGTCCCACGCTCATGATGAGCCCGATCGCCACGCCGAGCGTGGTGAGTGCCGTGCCGCCATAACTCATGAACGGCAGCGGCACGCCCACCACGGGCAGGATGCCGCTCACCATGCCGATGTTGACGAACGCATAGGTAAAGAACGCCATCGTGAGCGAGCCGGCCAGTAATCGCCCAAAGAGCGTCGAGCCGTTCGCGGCGATATAGAGCCCGCGCGCGATCAGACACATATAGAGCGTGAGCAGCACGAGGCCGCCCGCGAGGCCGAACTCTTCGGAGAACACCGCGAAGATGAAGTCGGTGTGCTTTTCGGGAATGAACTCCAGGTGCGACTGTGTGCCCTTCAACCAGCCCTTGCCGAGCGGGCCGCCCGAGCCGATCGCGATCACGGCCTGGATGGTGTGGAAGCCCTTGCCGAGCGGATCGGAGGTCGGGTCGAGCAGCGTGCAGATGCGGTGCTTCTGGTAGTCGTGCATGAGCGGCCAGTTCACCTGCGGCTGGCAGATCTTGTCCTGGAACGCCGCGATCGAGGCCACCGCGATCACGCCTGCGATCAGCACCGGCACGATCAGCTTGAACGAGAGCCCCGCGAAATAGATGACGAAGAGGCCCGACGCGAACACGAGCACCGCGGTGCCCAGGTCCGGCTGCTTGGCGATGAGCCCCACCGGCACGAGCAGAATCACGAAGCCGACGACGAAGTCGTACCAGCGCATCACGCCTTCGCGGCGCTGGTAGTACCAGGCGAGCATGAGCGGCGTGGCGATCTTGAGGATTTCCGAGGGCTGAATCACGACGCCGACGTTGATCCAGCGCTTTGCGCCCTTGCGCGTGAGGCCGAATAGCGCCACGGCGATGAGCAGCGCGATGCCGAAGGTATAGATCGGCACCGCGAAGCGCATGAGCGTGTTGGGCGGCACATTGGCGAGCGCCCACATCAGCACGAAGGTGAGCATGATGTTGCGCAGCTGGTCTTCCACGCGGCCCGGCACGTCGAGGCTCGCGCTGTACAGCGTGACGATGCCCACGCACAGCAGCAGGAACACGGTGAGCGCGAGCGGTCGGTCGAAGCCGAGGAACATCTTGCGCAGCGTGTCGAGCACCGCGCGCTTGTCGATCTTGTCGAACTGAAGGAAAGGCATGGTGGTTCCTTACTCGTCGATGCCGCCCGTTGCGGGCTTGGGCGGCGGTGCGAGCGTAGCCGCGTCGCTCGCGCTGGCGGGGCGGTGCGGGCGATGGGGGCCAGGGCCGAAGTGGCGGGGCACGGAGGCGGGCGCGGGGCGGGCGGCACCCGTGTCCGCCGTGCCGTTCGTGCCGCCGGTGCCGCCGTTCACGGCGTCGGTTGTGGCGGGCGCATCGGGGCTAACGTTCTGGCGTGGCTGGCGAGTCTTGCCGGCGGCGCTGCTTGCGGGCGTAGCCCGCGCCGCCGCGCCGGGGGCCGCAGGCGCAGCGGAGGCAGGCGCAGCAGCGGCCGCGCCCGAGGCTTCCGAAGCCGCCGCAGCAGCAGCCGAAGCAGCCGCAGCCGCAGATGCCGCGCCGGGAATCGGCAGCGGCGTGAAGCCGGCTGCGACCCGCACCGGCTGTGCGGCCGGTGTGGCCGGTGTGGCCGGGGCAACGCCCGAGGCCCCCGTGGCTGCTGAAGCCGCCGATGCCGCCTCAGGCGGCGCGCCGATCACGGGCGCGGACGCGTCCTCCGTGGCCGAAGCCGCCGCGCTCACGGCCGCCTGCTCGACGCCGGGCTTGAGCCGGTCGACGAGCCAGTAATCGAGCACGCGGCGGGCGATCGGACCTGCGGCCTGTGCGCCCCAGCCGCCGTTTTCGACGATCAGCGCGACGGCGATCTGCGGCTTCTCGGCTGGCGCGAACGTGATGAAGAGCGCGTGGTCGCGCAGATTTTCGGCGAGCGCATGCGCCTTGTACTTGCCGCCCTGCAGCGAGAAGACCTGCGCCGTGCCGGTCTTGCCCGCCGAGGTGTACGGCGCGTTGCGGAACACCTGGTAGGCCGTGCCCGACGGATTCATCGTCACGTTTTCCATGCCGCGCTTGACCACGTCGATATCGGTCTGGCTCACGTTCAGGCGCCCGCTTTCGCTCGGCACCGTGAGGCGCTCCTGCTTCGTGATCGGATTCTCGATCTCCTTCACGAGGTGGGGCTTCATCAGAATGCCGTTGTCGGCGAGCGTGGCCGTGGCATGCGCGAGTTGCAGGATCGTGAACGAGTTGTAGCCCTGGCCGATCCCGAGGCTGATCGTCTCGCCCTCGTACCAGCGCTGCTGCTCGGGCTTGCGGTACGCCTTGCGCTTCCATTCGGTGGAGGGCAGGATGCCGCGCGCCTCGCCCGCGATGTCGATGCCGGTGAGCTGGCCGAAGCCGAGCGGCTTCATGAAGTTGGCGATGTTGTCCACGCCCAGGTCGTGCGCGAGCATGAAGAAGTAGGTGTCGTTCGACACCATGATCGCGCGGTTCATGTCGATCCAGCCCTGGCCCGAGCGCACGTCGTTGTTGAAGCGGTGGCCGCCGAACATGTAGTAGCCGGGGTCGGAAAAGCCCCACTGCGGCGTGCGCTTGTGCAGCGTGAGCGCGGCGAGCGCCATGAACGGCTTGTAGGTCGAGCCCGGCGGGTAGGTGCCGTGCAGCGGACGGTTCAGGAGCGGGTGATCGGGCGAGTTGTTGAGCTCGTCCCAGGTCTGCTGGTCGATGCCGTCTACGAACGAGTTCGGGTCGAAGCTCGGTGCCGAGACGAACGCGAGAATGTCGCCCGTGGACGGCTCGATGGCCACAAGCGCGCCGCGCTTGCCCGCGAAGGCCTGCTCGGCCACCTGCTGCAGACCGATGTCGATCGACAGCACGAGGTTGTTGCCGGGCGTGGCCTGGGTGCGCGAGAGCGTGCGCACGGGGCGCCCGCCCGCCGTCACTTCCACTTCCTCGAAGCCGGTCAGGCCGTGCAGCTCGGTTTCGTAGCTTTGCTCGACGCCGATTTTGCCGATGTAGTCGGTGCCGTTGTAGTTGTTCGCGTCCAGACGCGGATCGTAGTGCTCGGGATCGCTGTCGTTCTTGTCGGAGAGGTCGTCGATGCGCTCCTGGTCGCGCTGCGAAATCCGGCCGATATAGCCGATCACGTGCGCGGCCGTGGGCCCGAGCGGATATTGGCGGAACAGGCGCGCGCGCACTTCCACGCCGGGGAAGCGGAAACGCTGGGCGGTGAAGCGCGCGACTTCGTCGTCGGTGAGGCGCGTGCGGATCGGCAGGCTCTCGAAGTTCTTCGAGTCTTCGAGCAGCTTCTTGAAGCGGCGGCGGTCGCGCGCATCGATCGGAATCACGGTCGAGAGCTCGTCGATCGTGTTGTCGAGCGTGTCGGCGAGCTTCGAGGGTGTGATTTCGAGCGTGTACGCCGAGTAGTTCTTCGCGAGCACGACGCCGTTGCGGTCGGTGATGATGCCGCGGTTCGGCACGATCGGCGCGACGGAAATGCGGTTTTCGTCGGCCTGCAGCGAATACTTGCTGTGGTTCCAGACCTGCAGATAGAGGAAGCGGAACGCGATCAGCCCGAAGCAGACGAACACGAACAGCCCCGCCGCCGCGACGCGCAGGCGGAACTTCGTGAGCTGCTGCTGGGTGTCCTTGAATTCGGTCATGCTGTCAGACCCAGGCGCCGCGGTTCCAATCGCGAGGAACGGCGGGCCGGGGTGCGTAAGAGGTAGTCAAGCGAGTCTTCCAGCGGCGGGCGGCGTGCCGCTCAAATGGGCCGGGTGTCGTCGGGATCGACGGGGCGGCGCTGCGGCAGGAGCAGCAGCACGCTCGCGATCGGCCAGAGGATCGCCTCGATGAAGCCGCTGATGAGGTAACCCCAGCCAGGAAACGATGCGCCCATCAGCAGGCGGATCACGAACGGCACGACCTGCGCGCCGACCAGCATGGGCGTGACGGCGAACATCTGCAGGCCGATCGACATCCACAGCACGCGGCGGTGAATGGTGATCGCGCCATAGGAAAGCAGCGTGTACGCGAGCGCGTGCTCGCCGAGCAGATTCGCGTTGTGGACGTCCATGAGGAGCCCGAGGAAGAACGCGACGCCCATGCCGACTTTGCGCGGCTGGTGAATGTTCCAGAACAGCAGCACGAGCGCGACGAAGTCGGGCACGCCGGGCAGCTTGCCCCAGGGCAGCAGGTTCAGCAGGAACGCCGCCGCGAGGCTGAAAACGATGAAGTACGGATTGACCGGCTGCAGAATGTATTGCGGACGCGGCATCAATGGCCCCCTTTCTCGACGGCCTTCGCTGCCTCTTCGCGCAGGCTTTCCCTGGGCCGCTTTTTCTCCGCCGGCTTCGTGTCTGCTGCTGTGGCGTTCGCTGCCGGCTTGGCCTGCTGCGCCGGGGCCGCGCCCGATGCGGCGGCGGCGGGCTTCGCCTTCGCGTCATCGGCCTTTTTGTCAGCTTTTTTGTCCGCGGCCTTGGCGGCCTTCTTCTTCGCGTCCTTCGCCTCGGCGGCCGCTGCGGCTTCCTCGGCGGCGATCGGGTTGGGCGGCACCTGCGGCACATAGTGCAGCACGAGCACCTGGCGCGCCCCACGAACGGCGGCGAGCGGCAGGCAGACCACGCGTGCGAACGCGGTATCGGCCTGCTTGTCGACGCGCAATACCTTCGCGACCGGCAGCCCTTGCGGATAGATGCCGTCGAGTCCGCTCGTCACGAGTTCGTCGCCCACTTGCAGATCGGCGCTGATCGGCACGAAGCGCAGATCGAGCAGGTCGCCCTTCGCCGTGCCGTAGATCACACTGCGCAGGCCCGTGCGCACGACTTCGACCGGCACGGCCTGGTCCTTGTCGGTGACGAGCGTGACTTCGGACTGCATGGGGAACACGCGTGTGACCTGGCCGATCACGCCGTCTTCGCTCAATACCGGTGAGCCGTTCTGCACGCCCTGCTGCGAGCCGCCGCCGATCACGACCTTTTGCGTGAACGGGTCGCGCGTGTCGTACTGGATCTCTGCAGGCGTGGTTTGTGCGCCGATGCGCTGCGAGAGCTGCAAAAGCGCGCGCAGGTGCGCGTTTTCGGCGGCGAGCGAAGCGGCCGCGTTGGCCTGCTGCGAAAGCTGGAGATTGCGCACGTGCAGCTGGGTGTTTTCGGTGCGCAGCGTGGAACTCGTCACGGCCAGATCGGCGGCGCCCATAAAGAAGTCACGCGGCACGAGGGCCGCGCGTTGCAGCGGGTAGAGACCCGCGCCGAGCACGCCGCGCACGATCTCGAGCGTCTTGAAACGCGCGTCGGAGACGAGGAGCGCGAGCGACAGCACGACGAAGAAAATCAGCCGTGCGAGTGCCGATGGGCCCTGTTTAAAGAGGGGCGGCGGACTGTATTCCATGGTCGGCGCCGGGGGCGTGTGCGGTTCGGTGAAACAGAGGGTGTAACGGAGGGCACAACGAAGTGTGAATCTTCGGCGCCCCGCAGGACGTCCCGTTGCGGGCGCCGTAACGGCGCGCGCGCCGCCACGCCATCAGTGGCGCGACGACGCCGAAACCGCGCCGCGGGCGAGCGCAGCGGTGCGCGGCGCGCTTACTCGTACGAGAAGATGCTGCCAAGCTTGTCCATGCGCTCGAGCGCCATGCCCGAGCCGCGCACCACGCAGGTGAGCGGGTCTTCGGCCACGAGCACCGGCAGACCGGTTTCTTCGGCGAGCAGGCGGTCCAGGTCGCGCAGCAGCGCGCCGCCGCCCGTGAGCATCATGCCGCGTTCGGCGATGTCGGCGCCCAGTTCCGGCGGCGTTTGTTCGAGCGCGATCTTCACCGACGAGACGATCTGGTTCAGCGGGTCGGTGAGCGCTTCGAGAATTTCGTTGCTCGAAATGGTGAAGCTGCGCGGAATGCCTTCCGACAGGTTGCGGCCCTTCACTTCCATTTCCTTGACTTCGGAACCCGGGAAGGCCGAACCGATTTCCTTCTTGATGGCTTCGGCGGTTTGTTCGCCGATCAGCATGCCGTAGTTGCGGCGGATGTAGTTGACGATCGCTTCGTCGAACTTGTCGCCGCCCACGCGCACCGAGCCCTTGTAGACGATGCCGCCGAGCGAGATCACGCCCACTTCGGTCGTGCCGCCGCCGATGTCGACGACCATCGAGCCCGTGGCTTCCGAAACCGGCAGGCCCGCGCCGATCGCGGCGGCCATCGGCTCTTCGATGAGGTACACCTGCGAGGCGCCCGCGCCGTGCGCGGCTTCCTTGATCGCGCGGCGCTCGACCTGGGTCGAACCGCACGGCACGCAGATGATGATGCGCGGCGACGGCGAGAACATGCGCGACTCGTGCGCCGTCTTGATGAACTGCTTGATCATCTGCTCGGTGACGGTGAAGTCGGCGATCACGCCGTCCTTCATCGGGCGGATGGCTTCGATGTTGCCCGGGACCTTGCCGAGCATCTGCTTGGCTTCCTTGCCGACTGCCTGAATCGTTTTCTTGCCGTTCGGGCCGCCTTCCTGGCGAATGGAGACGACCGAGGGTTCGTCGAGGACGATGCCCTTGCCGCGCATGTAGATCAGGGTGTTGGCGGTGCCGAGGTCGATCGCCAGGTCGTTGGAGAAGTAGCTACGCAGAAAACCGAACATTCAAAAATCCTGTCTCGCTTGTGGCCGTCCTTCCAGCTTGGTGGGCGAGGGCGGCAGCGGAAAAATTCACAGCCTCAGGGCGATATGCTCCACCACGAGAGCACTCCGAAATCACGGCGGAGGGCGTCGCAAGGGGCGCCACGAGGGGCCTGAGACTGCGGGGATAGTTACCGGAGGCAGCCTGGCTGCGCCGCCCGTTTGATCTTGTCTGGCCGCATTGAGTTGCGTACAGACCTGAAAGGCGGATGCAAGGCGGTCCGGGTTTGGGTCGAACGCGTAATGATACCTTATAATTTTGCCTGTTTTGCAGGATCCGGAAGGCAGTTTTTGACCTCATCGAAGCTTTCCTCCCGAGCCGGATCCGGCGCGATAAACCGCTGTTGCAGCACCGATTTCCGCACTGCCGCAGCCCCTTTTTCCGGTGACCGCATGGCCCTGACCCTGAACGATGTGAAGCGCATCGCGCATCTTGCGCGCCTCGAACTGGCCGACGCCGAAGCCGGCAATACGCTCGAACGCCTGAACGGCTTCTTCGGCCTCGTCGAGCAGATGCAGGCCGTGGACACGACCGGCATCGCCCCGCTCGCCCACCCGATCGAGCAGATCGAGGACGTCGCGTTGCGTCTGCGCGAGGACGCCGTGACCGAAATCGTGGACCGCGAAGCGCTGCAGCGTCCCGCGCCCGCGGTGCAGGACGGACTTTACCTCGTACCGCGCGTGATTGAGTAAGCGCGCAGCATTTTTTCGCCATTTCGAAATCTTTCGAGTCGTCGGAACAGTTCGAAACGGCACGGACTCCCGAATTTTCCGGGGTTTTCCGGGTAGCGGCCCACACGTTTGCCAACGTCGGTCGAGCGGCTCCCGGACGGCGCAACGATCGGATTTCGACCACGCCGTGACGTTCTTCCAGGAATCACGCAATGCATGACAAAAGCTTGACCGAACTGCGCGCCGCGCTGGCTGCGAAGGAGTGCTCCGCAGTCGAGCTGGCCCAGCACTTTCTGGGCCGGATTGAAGCGCATCAAGACCTGAACGCCTTCCTCGACGTCAATCCCGAATTGACGCTCGCCCAGGCGAAGGCCGCCGACGCGCTCCTGCACTCGGGCCACGCGGGCCCGCTCGCGGGCATTCCGCTCGCGCACAAGGACGTGTTCGTCACGCGCGGCTGGCGCTCGACCGCCGGCTCGAAGATGCTTGCAAACTACGTGAGCCCGTTCGACGCGACCGTGGTCGAGCGGCTCGAACGCGCGGGTATGGTCTGCCTCGGCAAGACCAACATGGACGAATTCGCGATGGGCTCGTCCAACGAGAACTCGCATTTCGGCGCCGTGAAGAACCCGTGGGACACGAAGGCCGTGCCGGGCGGCTCGTCGGGCGGTTCCGCCGCGGCCGTCGCCGCGCGCCTCGCGCCCGCCGCGACCGGCACCGACACCGGCGGCTCGATTCGCCAGCCGGCGTCGTTCACGGGCGTGACGGGCATCAAGCCCACCTACGGCCGCGTCTCGCGCTACGGCATGATCGCGTTCGCCTCGTCGCTCGACCAGGGCGGCCCGTTCGCGCACAGCGCCGGCGATTGCGCGCTGCTTCTGAACGCCATGGGCGGCTTCGACGAGCGCGACTCGACGAGCCTCACGCACGAGCACGAGGACTACACGCGCTTCGTCGGCCAGACTTGGAGCCAGGACGCCAGCGCCGACAAGCCGCTCGCGGGCCTGCGCATCGGCCTGCCGAAGGAATACTTCGGCGCGGGTCTCGCCGACGACGTGCGCGCCGCCATCGACGCCGCGCTGAAGACGTACGAATCGCTCGGCGCCACGCTCGTGGAAGTCACGCTGCCGAAAACCGAGCTGTCGATTCCCGTGTACTACGTGATCGCCCCGGCGGAAGCCTCGTCGAACCTCTCGCGCTTCGACGGCGTGCGCTTCGGCCACCGCGCCGCCGAATACCGCGATCTGCTCGACATGTACAAGAAGTCGCGTGCCGAGGGCTTCGGCCCCGAGGTGAAGCGCCGCATTCTGGTGGGCACCTACGTGCTCTCGCACGGCTACTACGATGCGTACTACCTGCAGGCGCAGAAGATTCGCCGCATCATTGCGCAAGACTTCCAGGAAGCGTTCAAACAGTGCGACGTCATCATGGGACCGGTCGCGCCGAGCGTGGCATGGGACCTGGGCGCCAAGGGCGACGATCCGCTGCAGATGTACCTCGCGGACATCTACACGCTTTCCACGAGCCTCGCGGGCCTGCCCGGCATGAGCGTGCCGTGCGGCTTCGGCGCGGGTGCGAACGCGCAGCGACCCGTCGGTCTGCAGATCGTCGGCAACTATTTCAACGAGGCCCGCATGCTGCAGGTCGCCGACGCCTTCCAGCGCGCGACCGACTGGCATCGCAAGGCGCCGGCAGGGGTATGAACATGGCAACACAGTGGGAAGTGGTGATCGGTCTGGAGACGCACGCGCAATTGTCGACGGCGTCGAAGATCTTCTCGGGCGCATCGACGCAGTTCGGCGCCGCGCCCAACTCGCAGGCCTGCCCCGTCGATCTCGCGCTGCCGGGCGTGCTGCCGGTGATGAACCGCGGCGCCGTGGAGCGCGCGATCCAGTTCGGCCTCGCGATCAACGCGACGATTGCGCCGCGCAGCATTTTCGCGCGCAAGAACTACTTCTATCCGGACCTGCCCAAGGGCTATCAGATCAGCCAGTACGAGATTCCGGTCGTGCAGGGCGGGCAGATCACGATCCAGGTCCCGGCCAACGAAAAGGCCGGCAAGGAAGCCTACGAGAAGACCGTCAACCTGACGCGCGCGCACCTCGAAGAAGACGCGGGCAAGTCGCTGCACGAAGACTTCGCGGGCATGACGGGCATCGACCTGAACCGCGCCGGCACGCCGCTGCTCGAAATCGTCACGGAACCCGAAATGCGCAGTGCCGCCGAAGCGGTTGCGTACGCGAAGTCGCTGCACACGCTCGTCGTGTGGCTCGGCATTTGCGACGGCAACATGCAGGAAGGCTCGTTCCGCTGCGACGCGAACGTCTCCGTGCGTCCGGTCGGCCAGAAGGAGTTCGGCACGCGCGCCGAGATCAAGAACCTGAACTCGTTCCGCTTCCTCGAAGAGGCGATCCAGTACGAAGTGCGCCGCCAGATCGAGCTGATCGAAGACGGCGGCACGGTGGTGCAGGAAACGCGCCTCTACGACCCCGACAAGCGCGAGACGCGTTCGATGCGCAGCAAGGAAGACGCGCACGATTACCGCTATTTCCCCGACCCCGACCTCATGCCGCTCGTGATCGATGCCGCGTGGGTCGAGCGCGTGAAGGGCGAGCTGCCCGAGCTGCCCGCGACGATGCAAACGCGCTTTGTCGAGCAGTACGGCGTGACGCCGTATGACGCGAACGTGCTCACGTCGAGCAAGGCAATGGCGGCTTACTTCGAAGCCGTGGTGGCGAAGGCGGGCGCGGCGCAAGCCAAGACCGCCGCCAACTGGCTGATGGGCGAAGTCTCGTCGCAGCTCAACCGCGAAGGCCTCGACATCGCCGCTTCGCCGGTCTCGGCCGCGCAGTTCGCCGTGCTGCTCGCGCGCATCGCCGACGGCACGATCTCGAACAAGATCGCCAAGGAAGTGTTCCTGGCGATGTGGGACGAGAAGGCTGCCGACGAAGCCGCTGCCGATCGCATCATCGAAGCGAAGGGCCTCAAGCAGATCTCGGACACCGGCGCGCTCGAAGCGATCATCGACGAGGTGCTCGCCGCGAACCAGAAGTCGGTGGAAGAATTCCGCGCCGGCAAGGAAAAGGCGTTCAACGCGCTGATCGGCCAGGCGATGAAGGCCACCAAGGGCAAGGCGAACCCGCAGCAGGTCAACGAGCTGCTGAAGAAGAAGCTGGGCTGAGTTTGGGCGGGTTTGAGTAGCGTGCTGCCCTGATTCGGGCATGCTAGCGAGGCGGCGTCGTGCGTAGCAGCGCGGCGCCGCCTTGCCGCTTCAGGCGGGCAGCAGTGCTGGCGCCGTCATATTCACGAGAGAGAGGAGAACAACGCATGTCCCACATCCCGAGTCTCGACAATTACCGCGTGCCGTACTTCAGCGACAAGAAGACGGAGACGTTCTCGCTCAGCGCGCTCGACCCCGCCGCGAAACCGTTCTCGACCGGCAGCAAGGACGGTGACCGCGACCGGCTCGCCGAGATCGGCAACCAGCTCGACATATTGCAGGAGCGTCTGCATTCGCAGCGCCATCAGCGCGTGCTGCTCGTGTTGCAGGGCATGGACACGAGCGGCAAGGACGGCACGATCCGCGGCGTGTTTCACGAGGTCGATCCGCTCGGCCTGCGCATCGTGCCGTTTCGCGCGCCGACGCCCATCGAAGCCGCGCGCGACTTTCTCTGGCGCGTGCACCTGCAAGTGCCCGCGGCCGGCGAGCTGGCGATCTTCAACCGCAGCCACTACGAAGACGTGCTCGTGCCGCGCGTGATTGGCCAGATCGATTCGGCCGAGTGCGAGCGCCGCTACCGGCAGATTCGCCATTTCGAGGCGCTGCTCGCCGAGAGCGGCACGTCGATCATCAAGTGCATGCTGCACATCTCGAAGGACGAGCAGCGCAGTCGCATCCAGGCGCGCATCGACGACCCCACCAAGCACTGGAAATTCGACGTCTCCGATCTCGAAGCGCGCAGGCATTGGGACGCCTATCAGGCAGCGTACCACGACGCGCTCGCGGCTACCTCCACGGAATACGCGCCGTGGTACGTGATTCCCGCGAACTCGAAGTCGCATCGCAACCTCATGGTGGCCGAACTGCTGCTGCGCCTGATGGACAGTCTGAAACTCGAATTTCCGCCGGCCAAGGCCGAACTCAAGGGTCTCAGGATCGACTGAGACCGACCGTATTCCCTCGCGCGGCGCGGTGCAGTTCCGCTTCGGCGCGCCGTGCGAGGCAACGCACAATCAAGAGGAAAGAAGACATGTTGCGTGTGATCACCGCGAATCTGAACGGCATCCGCTCGGCGGCGAAGAAAGGCTTTTTCGAATGGTTCGGCGAACAGAAGGCCGACGTGCTCTGCGTGCAGGAAATCAAGTGCTCGCAGGACGACATGACCCCGGAATTCCTCGCCCCGCACGACTTCACGGGCTACTTCCAGCATGCGGTCAAGAAGGGCTATAGCGGCGCGGGCGTCTATTCGCGCCACGAGCCCGACGAGGTGATCATCGGCTTTGGCAGCGAGGAGTTCGACCCGGAAGGGCGCTATGTGGAAACGCGCTTCGGCAAGCTTTCGGTGATCTCCGTGTACGTGCCTTCGGGCTCGAGCGGCGACGAACGGCAGGCCGCGAAGTACCGCTTCATGGACGAATTCATGCCGCATCTCGCGGAACTCAAGCGTGAGCGCGAAGTGATCCTGTGCGGCGACGTGAACATCGTCCACAAGGAAATCGACATCAAGAACTGGAAGGGCAACCAGAAGAACTCCGGCTGCCTGCCCGAAGAGCGCGCATGGCTCACGAGCCTCTTCGACGACGTGGGCTACGTGGACGTGTTCCGCACGCTCGACCCGCGCCCCGAGCAATACACGTGGTGGAGCAACCGCGGCCAGGCGTATACGAAGAACGTGGGGTGGCGTATCGACTATCAGATCGCGACGCCCGGCATTGCGCACAAGGCGAAAAAGACCTCGATCTTCAAGGACATCAAGTTCAGCGACCACGCGCCGCTGACCATCGACTACGACCACAAGGTCAAGAGCTGACGCTCACCGCGGCGCGCTGTGAAACCGCTTTCAGGGCGCCGAGACCACCTTGCGCTTTTGCACGGCCGGGATGCCCTCGTAGTCGGGCAACTCGGCGAGCGGCTTGCCCATGGCCTTTGCGTAGAGCGGCATCATGTCGGCGAGGCGCTTGGCGATATCGGCGCGTCGCGCCGGCGTGTACGGATGCACGTAGATGAATCCCTGGTCGCGGTCGGCGCGCGTCGCCACCGCGAGCTTGTCCCACAGCGTGAGCGCCGCGCGCGGATCGAATCCCGCGCGCGAGGCGATATCGCTGCCGATCACGTCGGCTTCGGTTTCGTCGGCGCGGCCGTAGTGCATTTCCACGAGTTGCGAGCCGATACCGAGCGGAAACACGCCGAGGTCCGCGAGCCCGAATAGCTGCGGCACAGAGCCCGATTCGATCTGCGCGGCCTGTTGTTCGCCCAGGCGCTCGCGCACGTGCTCGCGCACTGCATGCGCGATCTCGTGGCCAAGCAGCATGCCGAACTCGTTGTCGTTGAGCTTCACGCGATCGAGCAGGCCGCCATACACGACGATCTTGCCGCCCGGCAGCGCGTACATGCGGATGTCGTTCGAGCGGATCACCGCCACTTCCCACTTCCAGTTCTTGACGCGATCGCCCCACTTCAGCGAGTAAGGCGCGAGCCGGTCGACGAACGCCCGCACGCGCTGCACGTGCGGATCGCTTTCGGCATAGAGGCGGTTCGAATGGGCCGCGCCGCGCACGATCTCGTTGAACTCGGCAGTGGCCTGCGCTTCGAGCATCGGCGAGGGAATCAGGTTGCGGTACACGGCGGCGTTGCCAAAGCGCACCACGCGGCCCGTGTTCGGCGCGCCGGGGGCGACGCTGCCCGGCGTAGCGCTCGCGTTTGCGCCGATGTTTGCTGCGCCGTTCGTGTTATTCGCCGGGTTGGTCGCGCCATTGCCGGCTGGCGGCAGTGCAGGATTGCCTGGCACGGCGGCGGGGGCGTTCGTCGCGGCGGGGTTCTCGGCAGCCCACGCATTCCATGCGCCAAGCGCCGGCCAGGCGGTGGCGAGCGCCAGCACGAGCGCACGCGCGCGCGCGCCGCTGCGCTGCAGCGCACGCGGGCTTTGCGCGACGGTCTCATGCGTGCTCACGACCGGACTCTCCACGGGGCAATACGAATGAGCAGGAGCATACCCGGTACCGCGAGCACCGTGCAGACGATGAAATAGTCGAACCAGCCGATCTTCGCCACCACGTAGCCGCTCGCGGCGGAGGCCAGCGTGCGCGGCACGGAGGCGAGGCTCGTGAAGAGTGCGAACTGCGTGGCGGTGTAACGCGGATCGGTCGTGCTTGCAATATAGGCAGTGAACGCAGCGAGCGTGAGTCCCGTTGCGAAGGTCTCGAAGCCGTACACGAGCGCGAGCGCAACGGCGCGCGGATCGAGCGTGAACTGCACGGTTGCGCCGAAGAGACCTGCGGCCCACGAAACCGCGTGGCTCACGGCGAGCACGGCATCGTAGATGGCGGCGAGCGAGGGCGAGCCTGCGCCGAGCTGCGCGAGCCATGCGAAACCCAGAGTGGAAATCATTTGCAGGAAGCCGAAGATCCACAGCCCGCGCCCAATGCCGATCTTCACGAGCGCCACGCCGCCGATAATGCCGCCCGCGAGGCTCGCGCCGAACGCCGTCATCTTGGCGATCACGCCGATCTCCGTGCGCGAATAGCCGATGTCGAGGAAGAACGATGTGGACAGGGTCGTCGCCATCGTATCGCCGAGTTTGTAGAGGAAGATAAACGCGAGCACAAAGAGTGCCGCGGCGAGACCGTCGCGGCGCACGAATTCGGCGAACGGCTGCACGATCGCTTCGCGCAGGTTCTTCGGCGGCGCGCCGTGCACTTCGGGCTCTTTCACGACGAGCGTCATGATCATGCCGGGAATCAGGAACGCCGCCGTCACGACGAATACGGTGCTCCACGGCAGATGATCGGAGAGGATCAGCGCGAGCGAGCCCGGCACGAGTGCCGCGATCTTGTAGGCATTCACGTGCACGGCGTTGCCGAGGCCCTGCTGCGTATCAGTGAGCAGTTCGCGCCGGTAGGCGTCGATGGAGATGTCCTGGCTCGCGCCGAAGAACGCCACCAGCGCGGTGAGCGCGGCAACCGTCCAGATCGAATCTTTCGGCGAAACGTAGCCGAGCGTGCCGATGGCGAGCGCCACGAGAATCTGCGTGACGAGCATCCAGCCGCGCCGCCGCCCCGGGCGCCAGCCGGGCAGACGCGGCACGTAGCGGTCCATGAGCGGCGCCCAGACGAACTTCCAGGTGTAG
Source organism: Paraburkholderia sp. BR10872 (assembly GCF_040965835.1). NCBI lineage: Bacteria > Pseudomonadati > Pseudomonadota > Betaproteobacteria > Burkholderiales > Burkholderiaceae > Paraburkholderia > Paraburkholderia sp. BR10872. Next base: position 24,208 of record NZ_JBFRCN010000031.1, on the reverse strand, counting down.
GGGAACTGGATCAGCGCGAAGAGGCCGATCTCCTTGAGATTGACGCCCTCCGAGCGCAGCCACGCCTGCACCAGATAGACGAGCGTGAAGAGCGGCAGCCCGGAGGTAAAGCCGAGGAACACGCAGATCAGCATGTGCGTATTCAGATACGCACGCCAGCCGGGGTGGGATTCGTGAGCGGTAAGAGCGGGTGCCTCGTGGGGCGGATTCTGCATGTCGTCGTTAGCGGCGGCGGTGTTGGGTGCGGTTCCAGGTGAACTGGTCGGGCAGAAAAACACGCGACGCCGCGCACGGCGTCATTTTTTTCTCACGCGATAGACCGCAAGACTACCACGCCAGTTCACACCCCAACGAACGGTCTGACCCCCATGGAGCACGGCGCGGTCGAGAATTTCGATGCCCACCTCGGGCGCGAGCGCCTCGAAGTCCTTCACCGTGAGAACACGCACGTTCGGCGTGTTATGCCACTGGTAGGGCAGCGACTTCGAAACCGGCATGCGTCCGCGCATGACCGAAAGCCGGTGCGGCCAGTAGCCGAAGTTCGGGAACGAGACGATGCACTCCTTGCCCACGCGCGCCGTCTCGCGCAGGATGGCGGCCGTTTGGTGAATGGTCTGCAGCGTTTGCGAGAGGATCGCGAAGTCGAAGCTCGCGTCCTCGAACAGGCGCAGGCCGTCTTCCAGATTCTGCTGGATCACGTTGATGCCGTTCTTCACCGAAGCGAGCACGCCCGCGTCGTTGATCTCGATGCCGTAGCCCGTGCACTCCAGTTCCTCGGTGAGCAGCGAGAGCAGCGAGCCGTCGCCGCAGCCGAGGTCGAGCACCTTCGCGCGCGGTTCGATCCAGCGCGCGATGGTGCGAAAGTCGGGACGGGCGGAAAGACTGTCGAAAGCGCTCTGATTCATGCGCCCACCTCAGCAGCAATACGTTCGTAGTAAGCGCGCACCACATTGTGATAGCGCGCGTCGTCGAGCAGGAAGGCGTCGTGGCCATGCGGCGCGTCGATTTCCGCGTAGGTCACCTGGCGCTTGTGATCGAGCAGCGCCTTCACGAGTTCGCGCGAGCGTGCGGGCGCGAAACGCCAGTCGGTCGCAAAGCTCGCCACGAGGTATTTCGCCTTCGTGTGCGCGAGCGCGCGCGTGAGGTCGCCGTCATACGCCTTCGCGGGATCGAAGTAATCGAGCGCGCGCGTGATCAGCAGGTAGGTGTTGGCGTCGAAGTAGTCGGCGAACTTGTCGCCTTGATAGCGCAGGTATGACTCCACTTCGAATTCCACGTCGAAGTTGAAGTTGTAGGCGTTCTCCGCGCCTTCCGCGCGGCGCAGCGCCCGGCCGAATTTCTCGGCCATGTCGTCGTCGGACAGATAGGTGATGTGGCCGATCATGCGCGCCACGCGCAGGCCGCGGCGCGGCTTCACGTGGTGGGCGTAGTAGTCGCCGCCATGGAAGTCGGGGTCCGAGAGGATGGCCGAGCGCGCGACTTCGTTGAACGCGATGTTCTGCGCCGAGAGCTTGGGCGTGGAGGCGACCACGATGCAGTGGCCGAGACGATCCGGATAGCGCAGGCTCCATGCAAGCGCTTGCATGCCGCCAAGGCTGCCGCCCATCACCGCGGCGAACTTCTCGATGCCGAAGCGATCGGCCACGCGCGCCTGGGCGTCCACCCAGTCCTCGACGGTCACGACCGGAAACTTCGCGCCATAGGGCTGGCCGGTGGCCGCGTCGAGGCTCATGGGGCCGGTCGAGCCGAAGCACGAGCCGAGATTGTTCACGCCGATCACGAAGAAGCGGTTGGTGTCGAGCGGCTTGCCCGGGCCCACCATGTTGTCCCACCAGCCCACGTTTTTGGGGTCGTCCGCGTAGACACCCGCCACGTGGTGCGACGCATTGAGCGCGTGACAGACGAGCACCGCGTTGCTGCGCGCGGCGTTGAGCGTGCCGTAGGTTTCGACCACGAGGTCGTACCCGGCCAGCGCCGTGCCGTTCTGCAGTTGCAGAGGCTCGTCGAAATGCAGTGTTTGAGGAGCGACGATGCCGATCGATTCCATTCGTTCCGCCTTGGTTTTTCGGGCGGCTAAACGGTGTCGGCGGGCGCGGAGTGCGAAAGGGTTGGCGCAGCTGACGACCTCTTTAGCCGCATTTATATCGAACTCCCGGGCCCAGGCCTTGAGAGTTCACGCGCCCGCAATCGAGTCAGCAAATCGGCGCGTGGGTATTGCAAAAGGAACGCAGAGTATATCGGAAAAAGTGCAAAGCGACGCGGCGCACGGGAAAGGCGGCCCGGGCGGCGCGCTGCCGCCCCGGCGCTTTTGCACCGTCCCTTCACGTGCCCGCGCACCGCGCGAGGCCGCGAAGTCTTATCACTTGCCGGGCGCGGACGGATTCGCGTTGCGCCAGCGCCGCAGCTGCAAGGCCGCGATGATCATCAGGAGGCCGTAGAGGACCGCATAGGCGGCGATCACCCAGATCAGCGAGAGCGCGCCAGCACCTGGGAACATCGCGAAGAAAAAGCCCACCGTGGCCGAGAGCAGCCCCGAAATCCCGACCGCCCACGGATGCGCGATGGCGTGCCGGTACTGGATCGCGTAGACGATCTCGAAAATGCCCGTGAAGAACGCCCAGACGCCGATGATCATGACGAGAACGATGGCGGTCTCGCCGGGCCAGAAGAACGCCACGAGGCCCGCGATCACGCCGATCAGGCCGATGACGATGTAGGTCCAGCGCCGCGTGCCGCCGCCGCGCGCGCCGTAGATGAGCGCGAATGCGCCGTCGACGAGGGCGTAGGCGCCCCAGACGATGGCGAGCGTGAGCACGGTGAGGCCGGGCAGCGAGAAGGCGAGCACGCCGAACACGATGGCGGCAATGCCTCGCGCAATGAGCCAGCCCCAGTGGGCGGAGAGGCCCATCAGGATGGGCGGCAGGCCGAGGGGAGGAACGGGACGGTTCATGCGACGGTTCTCCTTCCTGTTAGCGACGCGAGCAGCCGCCACGGAACAACGCTGCCGCGGCCGCGCTATTGAAGAATGATGCGGATCTGCTCGTCGGCGTGCTCGCTCGGTGAACGCGTGAAGCCGCTTTGCGCGTAGCGATGCCAGCAACCAATCACATAGCGCACGACCAGATTCGCCCGGACCGTTGGATCGTATCCCTTGGCGGCCGGCTTCGCGTTGACATGGTCAGACCCCGAAATTGCCTTGCGCTCGGCCTCCTGGGCGAGGTCGACGCGCAGACACTGGCGCAGCGACGCCTCGACGCGATCGAGCATCTGGTTCACGCGCTCGGCGAGGCGCTCATGTTCGCCCACGAGGGCTTCGCAGGTCAGTACGCGGGTCATGCCGGCGTTGCGTGTGGAAAAGTTCACGAGCATGAGGGCGATCGCACGCGCCTGCAGGACGCCGCTCGGCTCTTTTTCGACGATCTGGTTGATGAGCCCGAAGAGCGTCTGCTCGATGAAATCGATGAGGCCCTCGTACATCTGGGCCTTGCTCGCGAAATGGCGATACAGCGCGGCCTCGGAAACGCCCAGGCGCGCGGCCAGCGCCGCGGTGGTGATCTTCTCGCCGCGCGGCGCCTCGAGCATGGTGGCGAGCGTCTGGAGAATGTGGATACGGCGTTCGCCCGGTTTCGGGCGGGGGGCGCGGCGGGCCGCGCCCGGCGAATCTGCTGCTTCGACTGCTTCACGCGTTTGTGTCGGCTGCATGGATATCGTCCCTGGCGTTGGCCTCTGGGTTGGCGCTCCCCCGTTTTACTTCGAGCGTCCCGACTGCAGGCCTGGTTTCAGGGATTTTAGCGAACGAATGCGACGATCGACATAGTGCGGTCTGCCGGTGCCCGGCAGATGCGCCGGCAAATGCCCGGTGATCCAGACGGTGCGGATGCCGAGGCGCCGGTAACGCTTGAGATGGCTGCGCGTGTCTTCGATCAGGATCGCATCGGCGAGCGCCACGCCGGCCCGGCGCAGCGTGCCGCGCAGCATCGCGCAATCGGGCTTGGCGCGCCAGTAGCTGCGCGAGCGCATGCCTTCGATGGCGATCACGCGCTCGAACAGCCCCTCGATGCCGAGCGCCGCGAGCACCGCGTGCGCGTAGTCCTCGGGGCCGTTGGTGAGCACGATCTTGCGCCCGGGCAGCGCGGCGAGCGTGCGGGCGAGGCCGCGCTCGGCGTGCAGCATGCCGTGCAGGTCGTCGAAGGTGTGCACGACCTTGAGAAAGTCGTGCGGGTCGATCGGATGATGGCGCGTGAGGCCGAGCAGCGTCGCGCCGTAGCGGCGCGTGTAGCTCGTGCGCAGGTGATTGGCTTCGTCGCGGCTCACGCCGAGCGCGTCGATGATGTACTGCGTCATGCCGGCGTTGATGGCCGGGAAGATTGCGCGCGACGCATTGTGCAGCGTGTTGTCGAGGTCGAAGAGCCAGACGGGAGTGCCCACTTTGCGGGCGACGCGGCGCGGCCGGCGCCGGGCACGCCTGGCATGAAGGCTGGAGTCGGTCATCGCGGACGTGAGACGCGGCGGCGGCACGGCGCCGCCGCTGGGAGGAAGGCGCTTAGTGCGAGCGGATCATCGTGCCGAACGGCTGTTCGGTCAGGATTTCCAGCAGCACGGAGTGCTCGATGCGGCCGTCGATGATGTGCACCGAGCGCACGCCGCTCTTGGCTGCGTCGAGCGCCGACGAGATCTTCGGCAGCATGCCGCCCGAGATCGTGCCGTCTTCGAAGAGCGCGTCGATCTCGCGCGCCGAGAGGTCGGTGAGCAGATTGCCCGCCTTGTCCATCACGCCCGGGATGTTCGTCATCATCACGAGCTTTTCGGCGTTGAGCACGACGGCGAGCTTGCCCGCCACGAGGTCCGCGTTGATGTTGTACGAGAGGCCGTCTTCGCCGAAGCCGATCGGCGAGATCACCGGAATGAACGCGTCGTCCTGGAGCGCCTTCACGACCGCCGGGTTGATGGCCTCGACTTCGCCCACCTGGCCGATGTCGATGTACTGACCGGGTTTGTCGCGGTCCGGCATCATCAGCTTGCGCGCGTGGATCAGGCCGCCGTCCTTGCCGGTCAGGCCGACCGCGTGGCCGCCGAAGTGGTTGATCAGCGTGACGATGTCCTGCTGCACCTCGCCGCCGAGCACCCACTCGACGACTTCCATGGTTTCTTCGTCGGTCACGCGCATGCCCTGGATGAACGTGCCTTGCTTGCCGATCTTCTTGAGCGCCGTATCGATTTGCGGGCCGCCGCCGTGCACGATGACCGGATTGATGCCCACGAGCTTGAGCAGGATGACGTCGCGCGCGAAGCCCTGCTTGAGCCGCTCTTCGGTCATGGCGTTGCCGCCGTACTTGATGACGACGGTCTTGCCGTGATACTGGCGAATGTAAGGCAGCGCTTCGGCCAGAATTTCGGCTTTCAGGGTGGGGGCGATCTGCGAAAGGTCGATGGGCTCGGACATGGCGGCGGAGACTTGGACGAAAAACAGACGAAACTCGCGGACGAAGATCCGCGGACGAAGAACGCGGCCGCAAAACGGTCGAAACAGGGCGGATTGTACAGGACTGGCGCGGTGCAGCAGGGAAAACGGCGGGGAAAACGACGGGCACCGGACGCTTCGCGAGGCACATGCGCAACACGGGCGCGAGCGCATCGGCGCGCCGCAAAACGGGGCGAAATCGGCTGGGAAAGGCGGGCGTGAAAAGCGAGGTGCAAGACGTGCGCGCGGGCTGTGGCATCATCTTCCTGTCGCCAACCCATGGCTTCGAGAGGAGTGCGCGCCATGACCGCCTCCGCCGTGCCCGCCACCGGCATGAAAAGCGCCCGCTGCCCCCGCTGCGGCAACAGCTTCGATTGCGGCAGGAACACCGAACCCTTCGATTGCTGGTGCAAGTCGCTGCCCGCCTTGCCCGCGAGCGAGCTGGACCCGCGCGGGCGCTGCCTCTGCCCCCAATGTCTCGCGGCGGCGGCGGCGCCGGCAGCGAGCGACGCACCGAAGGGCAGGAGCGCTATGCCGTGAAGGGCGTGCTGCGTTGCGCAGCGTGCGCGAGCGCCGCGAGATCGGCGCTCACTTCGTCGAGCACCGGTTCCCACTGTCTGAACGCCTGCTGACGGTACAGCCGGGTATTCGGATACCACGGACTTTCGCGTCGATCCAGCAGCCAGACCCAATGCGGATTCACGTCCAGCAGCACCCAGGCGCGCTTGCCGAGCGCGCCCGCAAGGTGTGCGCTCGACGTGCACACGGAAATCACCAGGTCGAGCGCGTCGACGAACGCGGCGGTGTCGTCGAAGGTCTTCCACTGGGCGCTGAAGTCGGTCACCTCGAAGCCCGCTTCGTGCGCCGCGGCGATGTCCTGCTGTGCGCCGGGCTGCAGCGAATAGAACGCCACGCCCTCGATGCCGCCGAAATGCCGGGCATACCGCTCGAGTCCGACGCGACGAAACGGATTGCGCTTGTGCGTGAGGCTGCCCGTCCACGCGACCCCGACCTTCAGACGCTGTTCGACCGCCAGGCGCTCGCGCCAGCGCGCCGCCGCCTCGGGATCGGCCTTGAGATAACCGGTGGGGCCCGGGACAGTCGCTTCTTCAGTACCGAATATCAGCGGCAGGCTCAACAGCGAGACTTCGCAATCGTAGGGCGGCAGGTTTTCGACGGGGCCGCCCGCGCAGTACAGGTCGCAATGGCGGCCCAGGCTACGCGCGAGCAGCGCGCCCATCTGCGGAAACGTATTCCAGACGAGCCGGCCGCCTTCGCGATGCACGCGTGCCGCGAGCATGGGCACGTAGCGGCAGAATTGCAGCAGGTCGCCCATGCCCTGTTCGCCCCACACCAGCAATGTGCGGCCCGCGAGCGGCTCGCCTCGCCACTCGGGCTTCGGGAACACCGGGCGGCCCATGGCCAGTTCACTGGAGCCCTGCCAGCGCAGCTCGTGTCCGGGCCAGCCTTCGGCATAGTTGCCGCGCAGAAGCTGGATCATCGACAGGTTCGAACGTAGCGATGCGTCGTTGGGCGCATACTGGCAGGCGGCGCGCGCGGCGCGTTCGACCTCGTCCCACTGCTGCGTTTCCTTGCAGGCCATCGCATGGTTGTTCAGAGCGAGTGGGCTTTGCGGCGCGAGTTCGAGCGCGCGGCGGCTGGCGTGGAGTGATCGCGCCGCGTCGGTATCGGTTGGCAACACGCGCGCCAGGTTGATCCAGGCGTTGACGTTGTCGGGCTCTTCGGCGACCGTTTCTTCGAGCAGCTGCAGAATCTCGCGGTCTCCAAAATTGATCTGCATCAAAGCTGTTGCAAGATTGTTGCGCAGATTTGGAAACGTACGCGCGATTCCCAGCGCGTGGCGGTAAGGTTCTACCGCTTCGGCGTGACGGTTTGCAAACTGCAGCGCGAGGCCCGCTGCGAACCACGCGGCGGCCCGCTCCGGTGCGAGCCGGGCAAGCGCGGCGCTCAGGCGTATGGCTTCTTGCGCCAGCGCGCTATCCTGTGCGCGAGCGGCGATGAGGACGAGCGTGTCGTCGTCCAGGCCGCGCAGCTCGGCGCGCGTGGCGGCCAGCAATTCGTGTGCGGACGCATCGGTCGCCTCGTCGGTCCCACTGGCGGTGGCAGCGTCGATGAAATCGAGAAAGAGATTGCGCACAGCGTGGAGTACGTCAGGGGGCGAGGCTTGCATTGTTCCGTCTTGCTTGTCAGAAAGCGCCGAAGCAAAAGTGGTCGGCGGATGACATGGATTGAAGCAAACCCTTTCAAGATGATGAATCAGATAAGTCTTAACCGGTAAACTGACAGCATGCATCGCATAACCGTCAGTGCTCGCGTCAATCTCAGCCATCTGTTCTGGCTGCGCAGTCTCGCCATCATCGGCCAGCTCTGCACGATCGCGTTCGTGCAACTCTTCATCGGCGTGCAGTTGCCGTTGCCCGCCATGCTGTTCGTGATCGCCATGGAAGTGGCGTTCAACGGCGTGACCTGGCTGCGCGTCACGCAGGATCGTCCCGAGTCGAATCTCGAACTGTTCGGCCAGCTCTGGGTCGATCTCGGCGCGCTTTCCGCGCTGCTCTTTCTCTCCGGCGGTACGACCAATCCGTTCGTCTCGCTGTACCTGCCCTCGCTCGCCATCGCGGCCGCCGTGTTGCCGTGGTATCTCACCGCCTGGCTCGCGGCCTTCGCAGTGGCCTGTTACGTGCTGCTCGGCTTCGATAACGTTCCGCTCAATCTCGACAATCCCGCCAACCTGTTCGACTACTATCGTGCGGGCATGTGGGTGAACTTCATGGTGAGCGTCTGCCTGATCGTGTGGTTCGTCGCGCGCATGTCGCGTGCGCTGCGCCAGCGCGACACCGCGCTCGGCGACGCGCAGCAGCGCCTGTTGCGCGACGAGCGTGCCGTGGCGCTGGGCGTGCAGGCCGCCACCGTGGCGCACGAGATCGGCACGCCGCTCTCGACCATCGCCATGCTCACCGAGGAGCTGCGCGACGTCGCGCGCACGGACAAGGGCCTCGAACCGTATGCCCCCGACCTCGAACTGCTCGACAAGCAGATCTCGCTTTGCACCTCGGCGCTCGCACGACTCAGAAGCCGCGCCTCATCCACCGGCGCGCGCCAGCTCGTGAGCGAATGGCTCGGGCCGTTCGTCGAGCAATGGCGCCTGCGCCATCCGCACGTGAAGTTCGAACTCCTCGACAATGGACTGAACGACTTCGCCCTCGACGACACCGTCGCCGTGGGCCAGATCCTCACCATCCTGCTCGACAACGCCGCGCGCGCCAGCCGCGATTTCGTGACGCTGCGCGCCTATGCGGCCGCGCGGGCCGGCTACATCGATTTCGAAGTTTGCGATGCCGGGCCCGGCATTCCGTCCTCGCTGCGCGCCTCGCTGGGCGCCGCGCCCGTGGACAGCACCCAGGGCGGTCACGGCGTCGGGCTGTATCTGGCGTTTTCGTCGGCGGCGCGGCTTGGCGGCTCGATCGAACTCAACGACGTCACGCCGCCCGGCAGCGCGTCGGGCGAAGTGAGCGGCGCGGATGACGAGACGTCGACCGGCGCCGTAACCGGCAGCGGCACGCGCACGCGCCGTCCACGCGGCACCCGTGCGGTGCTGCGCTTGCCGGCGAAGCAGGTCAAGGCGGGTCAGGCGAACCCCGCGGCGGCGCGCGAAGGCGCAGCGCCCGCGGGTTCGGAGATTGGATCAGGCGAGGGGCCGACCCGGTCCGACGCCGCGTAACAACACGGAGAATCAGGCATGAGCGATATGAGTTTTCTGGTCATCGACGACGACGAAGTGTTCTCCGACATCCTCACGCGCGGCCTCACGCGGCGCGGCTTCGAGGTGAAGCAGGCACACAATGCGGAAGAGGCGATTCGCTTCGCCAATCAGCAGAAGTTCTCGCAGATCACCGTGGACCTGCATCTCGGCAACGACTCGGGCCTGTCGCTCATCGCGCCGCTGCGCGAACTGCAGCCGGACGCACGCATGCTCGTGCTCACGGGCTACGCAAGCATCGCCACAGCGGTGCAGGCCGTGAAGGACGGCGCGGACAACTATCTGGCCAAGCCCGCCAACGTCGAGATGATTCTCTCGGCACTCCAAAGCGATGCGAGCGCCGTGCAGGCCGAAGAGGCCATCGAGCACCCGGCGCCGCTCTCGGTCGCGCGCCTCGAATGGGAGCACATCCAGCGCGTGCTGGCCGAGCACAACGGCAACATTTCGGCCACGGCGCGCGCGCTCAACATGCACCGCCGCACGCTGCAGCGCAAGCTCGCGAAGCGCCCGGTGCGCCAGTAAGCACAGTCCGGAGCGGTAAAAGAAAAGGGACCCCACGGGGTCCCTTTTTCATGCGTCATGCGTAACGTTTAGAGCACGTAACGCGACAGGTCTTCGTCCTGCGCCACTTCGCCGAGCGCGCGGTCGACGTAGGCGGCGTCGATGGTCACGCTCTTGCCCGCGTGATTGCCGGCCGCGAACGAGACATCTTCCAGCAGCTTCTCGATCACCGTGTACAGACGGCGCGCGCCGATGTTCTCGGTCTTCTCGTTCACGGAGAAGGCGATTTCCGCGAGGCGGCGAATCCCGTCTTCGGCGAAATCGAGCTGCACGTCCTCGGTGGCAAGCAGCGCCTGATACTGCTTCACGAGGCTCGCGTCGGTCGCGACCAGAATCGCTTCGAAGTCCTTCACGGAGAGCGAGTCGAGTTCCACACGAATCGGGAAACGGCCCTGCAGTTCGGGAATCAGATCGCTCGGCTTCGAAAGATGGAACGCGCCGCTCGCGATGAACAGAACGTGATCGGTCTTCACCATCCCGTATTTCGTGTTGATGGTCGTGCCTTCCACGAGCGGCAGCAGATCGCGCTGCACGCCCTGACGCGAAACTTCGCCACCGCTGCCTTCGTTGTTGCGCGAGGCGATCTTGTCGATTTCGTCGAGGAACACGATGCCGTTCTGCTCGACGTTCTGCACGGCCTTTTGCTTGACCTCTTCGTCGTTGAGCATCTTGCCGGCTTCCTCGTCGGTCAGCAGCTTGAGCGCTTCCTTGACCTTCACTTTGCGGCGCGTTTTCTTGCCGCCGCCGAGATTGGCGAACATCGAGCGGATCTGCTCGGTCATGTCTTCCATGCCCGGCGGGCCCATGATGTCCATGCCCACTTGCGGCTGCTCGACGTCCAGCTCGATTTCCTTGTCGTCGAGCTGGCCTTCGCGCAGGCGCTTGCGGAAGGTCTGGCGTGTCGTGTTGTCGCCGCTTTCGGCGTGGCTCGCCGCATCGGACGAACCGAAACCTACCGGGCGTGCCGTCGGCAGCAGGATGTCGAGAATGCGGTCTTCGGCCTGATCCGTGGCCTTGCTGCGCACCTTGCGCATTTCCGTTTCGCGCGTCTGCTTCACCGAGATTTCGATGAGGTCGCGCACGATGCTATCCACGTCGCGGCCCACGTAGCCCACTTCGGTGAACTTGGTCGCTTCGATCTTGATGAACGGCGCATCCGCGAGCTTCGCGAGACGACGCGCGATTTCGGTCTTGCCGACACCCGTCGGCCCGATCATAAGGATGTTCTTCGGCGTGATTTCCTGGCGCAGCGGCTCGGCGACCTGCTGGCGGCGCCAGCGGTTGCGCAGCGCGACGGCCACGGCCTTCTTCGCGTTCGCCTGGCCGATGATGTGCTTGTCGAGTTCCGAGACGATCTCGGCGGGGGTCATGGTGCTCATCCTGATTCCTTCTCGTCGGTACGGTCGGTTGGCGAGTTATTCGATGGTTTCGATCACGCGGTTGTGATTCGTGTAGATACACATGTCGCCCGCGATCTCGAGCGATTTTTCGACGATCTCGCGCGGCGAGAGTTCGGTGTTCTCCATGAGCGCGCGAGCCGCGGCCTGCGCATACGCGCCGCCCGAACCGATCGCGCAGATGCCTTCTTCGGGATCGAGCACGTCGCCGTTGCCGGTGATCACGAGCGTGGTGGTCGCGTCGGCGGCGATCAGCATGGCTTCGAGGCGGCGCAGCATGCGGTCGGTGCGCCAGTCCTTGGCGAGTTCGACGGCGGCGCGCGTGAGGTTGCCCTGATGCTTTTCGAGCTTGGCTTCGAAGCGGTCGAGCAGCGAGAACGCGTCGGCGGTGCCGCCGGCGAAGCCGACCATGACCTTGCCGCCGTAAATGCGCCGGACCTTCTTCGCGCCACCCTTCATGACGATGTTGCCGAGGGTGACCTGGCCGTCGCCGCCGAGCGCGACCTTGTCGCCGCGCCGCACGGATACGATCGTCGTGCCGTGAAATTGCTCCATGTGCGTTCCTTTTTACCGTTGATGCCGGGTTGGATGCGAAGGTGGTGTGCCGCCGCTTTCGGGTGGGCGCCGCGGTGCTCGCGCGCCGTGCACGCTGCGGGCGCGGCCGCCCTGAATTCGGGTGCGTCGCGCGCGCTTCTCGCGCGCCGCGAGCGCATATCACCTGGAGTTTAGGGCGGCGATGGGCATATCAAGGGCCGCGGGCGCAGAAAACGGCACGGCGGCTCGGTGGCGCCGCGGCCACGCGCAAAAGAAAAAAGCGCACGGGGCTCCGTGCGCTTCGACAGGGAAGGCAAGTCGCTAGCCGCGCAAGCAGGGCTTCGCGGCCAGAATAAAGCTCAATCGCCGAACAGCTTCTGGCGCAGTTCGCGTCGCTCTTGGGCTTCGAGCGAGAGCGTGGCGGTCGGGCGCGCGAGCAGACGCGGGATGCCGATCGGCTCGCCCGTTTCTTCACACCAGCCGTAGTCGCCAGAATCGATGCGCGCGAGCGATTGCTGCACCTTCTTGAGCAGCTTGCGTTCGCGGTCGCGCGTACGCAGCTCGAGCGCATGCTCTTCTTCGATCGTCGCGCGGTCGGCCGGATCGGGAACGATCACGGTTTCGCGCAGATTCTCGGTGGTCTGGCCCGCATTGCGGAGGATTTCCGCCTGCAGCTGTTCGAGCCGGTTCTTGAAGAAGGCGAGCTGATCCTCGTTCATGTAATCCTTGTCGCTCATCTTCAGGATTTCGGCTTCGGTCAAGAGTCGTTTCGTCGTCATCTGGCTTGCTTCTTCAATGAGTGAGGCAAAACTGGCACATCTTGCCTGCACTTTTGTGTTGCCCGCAGTGGCCGCGGTGGCCGTTACCAACCTTTACCACTTTGCCAGGCGCAGTTACCGCGCCGTTATATGCGCGCTGGCGGGCACGGACGATGAACTGTCGTGACGCCCGAAGCGCCGCTGCGGGGCCGAACTCCTCTGGAAACCGGTCATCAGATGCTTGTGAGGCATATATCGTACCGACTGCGCGCTGCGACGCGATGCGCTGCCGGCGGGGCGTCCCTCGGGAATTCCGGGGCACCTCTCTTCCAGTGGGGCCGTATTGTAACCGAACCGCAAACTCGCGCCGCAAGCGGGAAATCCCTGCTGTGACCCGCCTGTCGCCAGGCCGTTTACGCACCGGCCGATATCCAGAAAATATAACGCGCCAATCGTGAAAAAGCGATGGTCGGGTACGTTATTTGACGCACAGAACCGGAAGGAATGCTTTGCGCCGGCCGCAAACCTGGCGCCGGCGCTGCGTCGCAGTGCAAACTCCAGACGAAAACGCCCGGCAGCGGGCCGGGCGTATCGGGAAAAGCGGGGGAGCCGCTCAGGCGAGGCAGGCGTCGAGCCCGTCGGTGATGAGGTCCTGCGGCAGTTCGATGCCGATGAACACCATCTTGCTGCCCTTCTTCTCGATCGGCAGCCACTTGGCGGCCAGGTCGCTGCCCATCATCTGGTGCACGCCCTGGAACACCACCTTGCGGTCCACGCCCTTCATGTAGAGCACGCCCTTGTAGCGCAACAGGCGCTCGCCGTAGATCTGCAGAATGCCGCCGAGGAAGTCTTCCAGGCGGTTCGGATCGAACGGACGGTCGCTGCGGTAGACGAACGACTTGATCTTGTCGTCGTGGTGTGCGTGATGGTGGTGGGCGTGATCGTGGCCTTCGTGGTCGCACTGGCCGTGATCGTGGTCGCAATCAGCGTGATCGTGGTCATGCGCGTGGTCATGGTCATGATCGTGATGCGCATGAGCGTGATCGTCTTCGGCGAGGAAGTCGGGGTCGATTTCGAGCTTCGCGTTCAGGTTGAAGCCGCGCAGGTCGAACACTTCCTTGATGTCGGCCTCGCCGAAATTGACCTGGCGGATCTGCGCCTTCGGATTCATGTGCAGCACGCGATGGCGCAGATCGGCGAGTTCATTCTCGTCGACGAGGTCGGCCTTCGTGATGAAGAGGCGGTCGGCGAAACCGACCTGGCGCTGCACCACTTCGTGCTCGTCGAGCTGATGGTTGCCGTGCTTGGCGTCCACGAGCGTGATGATCGCGTCGAGCAGGAATTCGTCGGCGATCTCGTTATCCATGAAGAACGTCTGCGCGACCGGGCCCGGATTGGCGAGGCCGGTGGTTTCGATCACCACGCGGTCGAAGTCCAGCTTGCCGTCGCGCTTTTGCTGCGCGAGATCGCCGAGCACGCGCGCGAGGTCGCCGCGAATCGTGCAGCAGATGCAGCCGTTGCTCATCTGGATGATCTGCTCGGTGCTGTCCTGCACGAGGATTTCGTTGTCGATGTTCTCTTCGCCGAACTCGTTCTCGATCACGGCGATCTTCATGCCGTGCTTCTCGTTCAGGATGCGCTTGAGCAGCGTGGTTTTACCGCTGCCGAGAAAGCCGGTCAGGATGGTGACGGGAATCATGCTGGTTGCCATGCTGTCTGCCTGGTAGGTGTTCGAGGGGTACGTTCAGGCGCGCCGCTTCGTGCTGTCGCTGCCTTCGAGTGTTACAACATAACTTCCTATTGAAACATATCTGCGCCGCGCCCGCATGCGGCGGCCGGGCGTGAGACCCAATCGGGGCGCGAACAGGCGGCCCGAAAGGCGTTCCGGCGCGGCGCCGAAAAGCCTCAAGTAAGGCCGTCTCAGGCGATTTGCAACAGCAGGCCTTTCAGATATTCGCCTTCCGGAAATGCCGTGAGCAGCGGATGATCCACACCGGCGCCAAGGCGCTTGAGGATACGCGCGTCCACCCTGGCGTCGGCGGCGGCGCCCGCCACGATCTTCTGGAACAGCGCCGAATCGATCGCACCCGAGCACGAGTACGTGAACAGCAGACCGCCCGGACGCAGCAGCTTGAAACCCGTGAGGTTGATGTCCTTGTAGGCGCGCGCGGCGCGGTCCACGTGTTCGCGCGAGGCCGCGAACTTCGGCGGATCGAGCACCACGAGATCGAAGCGCTCGCCATCGTCGTAGAGGCGGCGCAGCGTCTTGAAGGCATCGGCGTCGAGCCAGGCGGCGCGCGCGGCGTCGAAGCCGTTCGCCTCGACGTTTTTCTGCGCGGTGGCGAGTGCTTCGCCCGAGGAATCGATCGACACCACCCGTTTCGCACCGCCCTTCATGGCCGCGAGCGAGAAGCCGCCGGTGTAGCAGAAGCAGTTGAGCACCTCGCGCTCGCGCGCGTACGTCTGCACGAGCGCGCGGTTGTCGCGCTGATCCACGTAGAAGCCGGTCTTGTGCCCGTTGCGCACGTCCACGTGATAGCGCACGCCGTTCTCGCTCGTGATGATCGTGGCCGGCGGTTCGTCGCCTGCGAGCAGGCCGGTGATCTGTTCGAGCCCTTCCTTCTCGCGGATCGACACGTCCGAGCGCTCGTAGACGTTCGGGCAGCCCGTGGCCGACGTGAGCGCGGCGACGATCGCCTCCTTCCACGCCTCGACGCCCGCCGCCATGAACTGGCACACGAGCTGGCCGCGGCCGCTTTGTGCAACATCACCGCCGTCTTCGATGTAGTAATCGACGATCAGGCCAGGCAGGCCGTCGGCCTCGCCGAAGATCAGGCGCACCGCGCCCGTGCCGCTCACCATCGCGCGGCGGTCGGCCACGGCGCGCT
Source organism: Paraburkholderia sp. BR10872 (assembly GCF_040965835.1). Lineage (NCBI taxonomy): Bacteria > Pseudomonadati > Pseudomonadota > Betaproteobacteria > Burkholderiales > Burkholderiaceae > Paraburkholderia > Paraburkholderia sp. BR10872. The sequence continues at coordinate 8,828 of NZ_JBFRCN010000031.1, read as the reverse complement.
GCACGCGTCGCTTGAAGAACGCGTGGTCGATGGGCTCGTTTTCGTCGAAGCTCCACACGCGTGCGCGAATCTGCGAATGCGGGCTGTAGGCGGCGCGCCCGAGGAAGCGGCCGTCGGCCGAGCGCACGATCACGGTCGCGCCTGGCGCGGGCTTGCCTTCCACGCGGTCGATCGCGTTCGCATAGACCCACGGATGGCGGCGCAGCAGGGATTTTTCTTTGGACGGCTTGAGGGTGACGATATTCATGATGGCTTCGATGCTGGGTAACGGCACTCGTGTCGCGCAGCGTTGCACGAGCGCCGTGGCGTATCAATCGCGCTTCTTGGCGCGTGGATGCGCGGTGTCGTAGACCTTCGCGAGATGCTGAAAGTCGAGCGACGTGTAGACCTGCGTGGCCGAGATGCTCGCGTGGCCGAGCAGTTCCTGCACGGCGCGCAGGTCGCCGCTCGACTGCAGCAGGTGGGTGGCGAACGAGTGCCGCAGCACGTGCGGGTGCACGTTCGCGGGAATGCCCGCCGCGATGGCGGCGCGCTTCACGCGCTCGCGCACCACGCCGGGCGCCATGCGGTTGCCGCGCACGGAGAGAAAAAGCGGGGCGTCGTCGTGCTTCACGAAGGCGCTGCGGGCGGCGAGCCAGGCGTCGAGCGCGTCGAGCGCCTTGCGCCCGACCGGCACCATGCGGTGACGGTTGCCCTTGCCCAAGACCTCGACTTCGGCGGCGTCGCGCTTGAGCCAGCCCGCCGATTCGTAGCCGTCACGCTTGACGTAACGCACGTCGAGTCCCACGAGTTCGGCGAGCCGCAGCCCCGACGAGTAGAACAGCTCGAGCATCGCGCGGTCGCGCAACGCCTCGGGGCCGCCTTCCTCTGTGCCGGCGACGGCAGGCGCTTCCATGAGATGCGCGGCGTCGTCGACGGAAAGCGCCTTCGGCAGCGTTTTGGCGCGCTTGGGCGCACGCACGGCGGCCACGGGATTCGCGTCCATTTCGATGCGCCCCGCGAGCCAGCGATAGAAGGCGCGCCAGGCCGACAGCCGGTGCGCGATCGAGCGCGCCGAGAGGCCGCCCGCGTGCGCGCGCGCCACCGCGCCGCGCACTTGCGCGGCGGTGACCGTTTCGAGCGGCTTGTCGCTCGCGAGCTTCTTCAGCTCGTCGAGTTCATGCGCGTAGCCGCGCAGCGTGTGCTCCGAGAGCCGCCGCTCGTGTTCGAGCATCGCGAGATAGTCGGCGATCGGATCGGTTGGGTTCACGTTGGGCGGTTTCGGTGTGCGTCAGTGCGGCAGCAGGCGCGAGAGCGCCGCGCTCGCCAGTGCACCGATCTGCGTGAGAAAGTCGGTGGCCATGCCTTCATGGAAGCGGCGCGGGTCGGGCGAGCCCATCACCAGCAGGCCGAAGGCTTCGCCCCCTGGCGCGTCGTTCGAGGCCACAGCGGGGGCGCGCAGCGCGATGATCGCGACCGATTCGGCGGCGCCTTCACTCGAGTCGAGCCATTGCGCGGCCTCGAAGCCGGTGTTCGCGCCGCAATACGGCGTGTCGAGACTGTTCGCGAAGATACGCACTTCCTCGCCGGTATGGCGCGCGAAATCGGCCTGGCTGTAGGACTCGGCAACGTCCCAGACGCGCAGCGCGGCTTGCGGCATGTCGAACACGTCGCGCAGGTTCTGCGTGATCGAGCGCGGCAGCGCGTACGGGTCGCGCTCGGCGATCATGCGCGTGGTCCAACGGTTGAACTTCGCGGCGATCGAATCGTTCTCGTGGCCGTAGCGCAGCAGCTCAGAAAGACGCCGCTCGAGATGCTTGTTCTTCTCGCGCAGCATTTCCATCTGGCGCTCCTGCAGCGAGACGGCAGCCTTGCCGTGCGGATTGCCTAGCTTGATCGTCGCGAGCAGTTCGGCGTGCTCAACGAAAAAATCGGGGTGGGCGAGCAGATAGTCGGCAACTTCACGATCGTTCATGTTGTGGACGCGTTGTAGTTGTGAGGCGCGCACGGCGGCGCGCAGTCTGTCATGCGGTTGATTGTTTTCGAGTAGTCGTGCGGCGCGACGTTCTCTCGTTGCGCGCGCCGTACGAGGCCGATGTTGCGTGTCAGTCGGCCAGCTCGATCTCGCCTTCGAACACCGTGGCGGCCGGGCCTGCCATGGTGAGCGCGGCGGATTCGTCGCGCGCGCCGTCCCAGGCGATGGTCAGCAGGCCGCCGTGGGTATGCACCTTCACGGGCGTGTCGAGCAGCCCGCGGCGAATGCCCGCCGCCACGGCCGCGCACGCGCCCGTGCCGCACGCGAGCGTTTCGCCGGCGCCGCGCTCGAATACGCGCAGCTTCACTTCGTGGCGCGAAACGATCTGCATGAAACCGGCATTCACCTTGTTCGGGAAGCGCGCATGCGTTTCGATGACCGCGCCTTCGGCTTTCACCGGGTACGCCTCGACGTCGTCGACGACCTGCACCGCGTGCGGATTGCCCATCGAGACGACCGACACCCAGCGCCGGGCGCCGTTCACGTCGAGCGGCCAGAGCGTGTCGTTGCCTTCGCGGCGGCCTTCCAGGCCGTTCGCGTTGAACGGCACGTGCGCCGGCTCGAACTCCGGGCGGTCCATGTCGACGACGACTTCACCGTTTTCCTGCACGACGAGCGTGATCGTGCCCTTCTGCACCTGCACGCGCACGCGATTCGAATCGGTGAGCTTGCGGTCGCGCACAAATTTCACGAAGCAGCGCGCGCCGTTGCCGCAGTGCTCCACCTCGCCGCCGTCGCAATTGAAGATGCGATAGCGGAAGTCGACGCCTTCCACGGTCGGCTTCTCGACCAGCAGCAACTGGTCCGCGCCGATGCCGAAATGGCGATCGGCAAGCGCGCGCACACGCTCGGGCGTGAGCGCGAGGTCCTGGCTGTAGCCGTCGAGCACGACGAAGTCGTTGCCCGCGCCGTGCATCTTGGTGAATTTGAGTTTCATGCCGGTATTGTAAGCGAGGCCCGGGCGAAAACCCGGGCCCGGGTCGTGTGCGCAACGCTCAGTGATAGACGCTCGGCTCGCCTGGCGGCCGCGTCTTGAAGCGCTTGTGGACCCAGTAGTACTGCTCGGGAATGTGCGGAATCTGTTCTTCGAGGAAAGCGTTCATGCGGCGCGCGTCGAGATCGTCGTCGCCGGTTGGATAATTTTCCCAAGGTTTGAACACTTTCAGCCGATAACCCTTGTAATTGGGCAACACCTCGCCGATGAACGGTACGACCTGCGCATGACCCACCTTCGCCAGACGTCCCACCGCAGTCAGCGTGCACGCCGGCACACCGAAGAAGGGCACGAACGTGGAATTGCGCATGCCGTAGTCCATGTCGGCGCCGAGCATCACGGGCTTCTTGTCGCGCAGCCAGCGCAGCACGGCGCGCGCGCTGTCCGCGCGGCTCACCATTTCCGCGCCGAACCGGCTGCGTCCCGCCTTGGCCGCGGCTTCGAATTCCGGGTTCGAGAACGGCTGGTAGAGCGAGCCGCACGGCCGGTGCAGCGAATAGTTCAGAAACATGGAGCCCGCCTCGATGCCCACAAAATGCAGGCCGAGAAAGAGCGTCGGCGGCAGGTTCGGATCGGTGAGATCGATCTCGCTGTCGAGTTCGACGATCTTTTCGAGCTTCTTCGCCGAGGCGAACCATTGCACGCTGCGCTCCATGTAGCTGCGAATGGCGTGGCGAAAGTGCAGCCCCGCCACTTCCTCGCGCTTTTCGTCGCTCCATTCGGGGAAGCACAGGCGCAGATTCGTATGAACGACGCGCTTGCGCCGGCTCGGGATCTTGTAGAGCAGCCAGCCGAGGCCGTCGCCTAGACGCGCGACGAAGCCATAGGGCAGGATCGCGAACAGCTTGAGCAGGCCGATGGCGAAACGGGAGCCGAGTTTGCCTATCATGCGGCAACTCCGCTGCAGGGCTTGCGAACTGTGAAGGGGGCGATGAGCGGCACGCGGGAGAGACTCTGCGACAATTTAAGGAAGTCGCTATAATAAGGGCTTCGCCGAGTTAATAGACAACTTGCGGGGCGAAGCCGGTGGGCTGTGAACTGCGCGTAATCGAACGCGAATCATGGCAACCGGGCAGCAATTCCGCTAAAGCGTCGCCGCTTCAAAGCTCCCGAAGCTGGCTACGTGAACTCAACCGTCACCAGCTACAAGGAGCTAGACACGTGGCAAACGACTATTTCTTCACCTCCGAATCCGTCTCCGAAGGCCATCCGGACAAGGTCGCCGACCAGATCTCGGACGCGATCCTCGACGCCATCCTCACGCAAGACAAGTATTCGCGCGTTGCAGCGGAAACGCTGTGCAACACGGGTCTCGTCGTGCTGGCCGGTGAAATCACCACGACGGCCAACGTCGACTACATCCAGGTCGCGCGCGACACCATCAAGCGCATCGGCTACGACAACACCGACTACGGCATCGACTACCGCGGCTGCGCGGTGCTCGTCGCTTACGACAAGCAGTCGCCGGACATCGCCCAGGGCGTGGACCGCGCGCACGACAACAACCTCGACCAGGGCGCCGGCGACCAGGGCCTGATGTTCGGCTATGCGTGCGACGAAACGCCCGAGCTGATGCCGCTGCCGATCCACCTGTCGCACCGTCTGGTCGAGCGCCAGTCGAACCTGCGCCGCGACGGCCGTCTGCCGTGGCTGCGACCGGACGCGAAGTCGCAGGTCACGATCCGCTACGTCGACGGCCGGCCGCACGCCATCGACACCGTCGTGCTCTCCACCCAGCACTCGCCGGACATCGACCTCGGCACGCTGCGCGAAGCCGTGATCGAGGAAGTCATCAAGCCGGTGCTGCCGGCCGACCTCATCAAGGGCGACATCAAGTTCCTCGTGAACCCGACCGGTCGCTTCGTGATCGGCGGCCCGCAGGGCGATTGCGGTCTCACGGGCCGCAAGATCATCGTCGATACGTACGGCGGCGCAGCCCCGCACGGCGGCGGTGCATTCTCGGGCAAGGATCCGTCGAAGGTGGACCGCTCGGCAGCCTACGCCGGCCGTTATGTCGCGAAGAACATCGTGGCCGCCGGCCTCGCGTCGCGCTGCCTGATTCAGGTGTCGTACGCCATCGGCGTGGCCGAGCCGACCTCGGTCATGGTCAACACGTTCGGCACCGGCAAGGTTTCGGACGCGACGATCACGAAGCTCGTGCGCGAACACTTCGACCTGCGTCCGAAGGGCATCATCCAGATGCTCGACCTGCTGCGCCCGATCTACGAAAAGACCGCCGCTTATGGCCACTTCGGCCGTGAAGAGCCGGAATTCTCGTGGGAAGCGACCGACAAGGCGCTGACTCTGGCCGAAGCCGCCGGCACGGAGCCGGTGAGCGCAGCCGTCGCGTAAGCATTCGCATAAGCCGGCCTCGCGCCGGCTCAAGTGAAGAAAGCGAAGAAAAACCCCGCAGGGCGCAAGCCCGTGCGGGGTTTTTGTTTTCTGCGGATCGCGCGGCGTGGCTCGCGCGCGGACTCAGCGCATCGCGAAGCCGAACCAGCCTTCGCTGCTCGCGGCCATCCGGCGCGGCTTGCGCGTGCTGCGCGCCACATGAACCGTGGAAGGCGCGGCGAGCGTGCGCAGCGGTGCATTCGGACGATACAGCAGCGTGCGCAGCGAGAAGTGACGCGAGCCCGAGCGCATGCGCAGCACGGCGAAGAACGAGTGGAACCAGGTGCGCATGCCGTCGACGGGCTTCGCTTCGCGCACTTGTTGCGTGAGCGCGCGGGTGCGGGCGGCGTGGTGTCGCAGTGCGCGCACGAGGTGACGGCGGGCTGGGCGTGCCGCTTTCAGGGCAGTGTGGGCGGCGTGGGTCATGCGTTGAGTATCGAAGAGGGTATGCATGGCGGTTGAGCAATCGGGTTCGAGGTGCGCCTTGCGCGACGCTTTGCATCGAGCAGCAAACGTGCCTGTCTTTCAGGGCGTCACGATGTCGGTGGACGGGAGACGGGCCGCATGGCGCGGCGTAGGACGCGACGCGACGGATTCTTCTGTTGGAGCACCTTGTGTGGCAAGGCGTTCACGGCGATCCGTCCGTGCGATGAGAATTCGGCGAAGTCGAACAACATCGCGACAGGCTACACGCGAATCGTGACCGCAAAAAGTCGGTTAATACCCGGCCCTGCGCGTCTTTGATGCACACGATCCCGCCCTTTGTCTTCATCGCGGTGCGCGTGCGCCATTCGCGTGCGGCTCGATCCGAGGCGCGCATGGAGCCACTTCGTGTGAGCGCGTGGTCCTTCCCGCCGTGCCGGCACGCTTTACAATCGATGAGTCGGCGCGCGCCGACGCCTCAGCCTTATCGTTTGACGAAGCGACGAACGCAGGCTGCGGCCCTTGCTCGCATCGAGATCGCATAACGGAAGTCCCATGTCAGTCCATTCAAAGAAAGAACAGGTGCAGGCGCTGCGCGAGCGCGGCTTCGTGGTCGTGCCAGGGCTCGTTTCGCCCGAGCGCTGCGAGGCGATCAAGCGGGTTGCGCAGGAGCAGTTGCAGGCGGCTGCGGCGCCGCTCGAATTCGAAGCCGATTTGCGCTATCCCGGCGCGCCCGAATCGAAGGCCGCGCCCGGCGGCCACACGGTGCGGCGCCTGCTCGACGCCTACTCGCGCCACGCGCTGTATCGCGAGTGGGCCACGTCGCCGGAAATCGCGGGGTGGATGGAGCTGTATTTCGGCGAGGAGCCGGTCCTCTCGCGTGCGCATCACAACTGCATGATGACGAAGCACCCGCACTACGGCAGCCTGACGGGCTGGCACCGCGACGTGCGCTACTGGTCGTTCGAGCGCGACGACCTCGTGTCGGTCTGGCTTGCGCTCGGGCCGGAGAAGATGGAAAACGGCGGCCTGTGGTTCGTGCCGGGCTCGCACGACGCGCCGTTCACTTCGGACAGGTTCGACACCGCGAAATTCTTCCGCGCCGACCTGCCGGAGAACAAGGCGTGGATCGATCGCGCCATCGCCCCGACGCTCGCCGCCGGCGATGTGGTCTTCTTCCACTGCAACACGCTGCATTCGGCGGGCCAGAACCAGAGCGATCAGGTGAAGTTTTCGCTCGTGTACACCTATCACGGCGCGAGCAACGTGCCGCTGCCGGGCACGCGCTCGGCGTCGAAGCCCGAGGTGAGGTTCTGAGGCGACGCAGCCGTGCTCTTCGTTAGCGCCGACGCCCCGACATCGCGAGCCCGGTGATGCCCGCGAGCGTCGCGGCGATGCCGCCCCCAATCAGGAGGATCGTGCGGTTGGTGGGCGCGCCGGTAAAGAGGCGCGACATGTCGTTCGCGAACGAATGGAGCGACTGGCCGCCGAAGTACAACAGGACGACGCCACAGGCGATGAGCGCGATCGAAATCGCTTTGGCCATGGACAACCTCTCGCAAAGGATGGACGCCGCAGTGTAGGTGAGCGGCCGCGGCGCGTCCAGGGTGCGGTTTTTCCACCGGGCTGACACGCGCTCTCCATCGCCTTTCCCGCATAGTGGGCATCTGCACGGCTTGGGCGGATTGGCTAACATAGCTGCCTCACGCGAGCGTCGCGCCCCACGGCACGTCGCGCCCATCCCTTCGCTCACTTCCCGTTTTCGCCGAGGATTCAGATCATGGCTTACGAAGCAGCCTCAGAACGCTATTCGGACATGCAGTACCGCTTTTGCGGCAAGTCGGGGCTCAAGCTGCCCGCGCTGTCGCTCGGTCTGTGGCACAACTTCGGCGACACCACGCCGATCTCGACCCAGCGCGACATTCTGCGCACCGCGTTCGATCTCGGCATCACGCACTTCGACCTCGCGAACAACTACGGGCCGCCGTACGGCAGTGCCGAAACCAACTTCGGCCGCATTTTCAAGGACGATTTCCGTCCTTACCGCGACGAACTGCTGATCTCGTCGAAGGCGGGTTGGGACATGTGGCCGGGCCCGTACGGCCAGGGCGGCGGCTCGCGCAAGTACGTGCTCGCGAGCCTCGATCAGAGCCTGCAGCGCATGGGCCTCGACTACGTCGACATCTTCTATTCGCACCGCTTCGACGTGGAAACGCCGCTCGAAGAGACGGCGGGCGCGCTGGCAACGGCCGTGCAGCAGGGCAAGGCGCTCTATGTCGGCATCTCGTCGTATTCGCCCGCGAAGACGCGCGAAATGGCGCGACTGCTCGCCGAATACAAGGTGCCGCTGCTCATTCACCAGCCGTCGTACAACATGCTCAACCGCTGGGTCGAGGAAGAACTGCTCGACACGCTCGAGGACCTGGGTACGGGCAGCATCGCGTTCACGCCGCTCGCGCAGGGCGTGCTCACGAACAAGTACCTGAACGGTGTGCCCGAAGACGCGCGCGTGAACCGTCCGGGCGGCGGTTCGCTCAAGAGCGAGCACCTGAGCGAGCAGAACATCGAGCACGTGCGCAAGCTCAACGACCTCGCGCTGCGCCGCGGCCAGAGCCTCGCGCAGATGGCGATCGCCTGGACGCTGCGCGGCGGCCGCGTGACCTCGGCGCTGATCGGCGCGAGCCGCGCGGAGCAGGTGCGCGAGAACGTCGCGGCGTTGAAGAACCTCGAGTTCTCGAAGGAAGAACTCGCGGAGATCGACCGCTATGCGACCGAAGGCGGCGTGAACCTGTGGGAGAAGCCGTCGACCGATCAGCCCATCTGAGCGACACGCTTCTGCCTGCTTGCCGGCGCAAAGAACCGCCTCCTCGCGAGGCGGTAATGAGCAACTGTCTTACCTGTCAAGCCGTGTGGATGGATTCATCCCACGGCTTTCCTGTTTTTGCGATGGCGTTGAGGATAGTCAGCAGCTTTCTCATGCAGGCAACCAGAACAACCTTGTTCGGC
>NZ_JBFRCN010000030.1:0-100734 GCF_040965835.1 Paraburkholderia sp. BR10872 | reverse complement strand
GTTCAAACTTTCACTCCTGATAAGACGGGTCGATGCGCGTGACACGACGGATCAGCGCGTCGAGCACGTTCTGGCCCGCGCCGTGTTCGGGCGAGAACTGCAAGGCGTCGCGCGTCGAGCGTTCGGTAATGGCGGGCGAGATCGGCAGCGTCTGACCGCGCATCGAATCGGTCACGACCTGCACCTCGCACGCGCGATTGAGCGTCCAGAGCAGCGCAAAAGCGTGCGCGAGGGTCACACCATGCGAAAGCAGCCCGTGGTTGCGCAGAATGAGCAGCCGCTTGTCGCCCATCGACTTCAGGATGCGCGATTTTTCTTCGGCGTGCACGGTGATGCCTTCGAAGTCGTGATACGCGACCATGTCGTGCAGCTGCGCCGAATAGAAGTTCGTATACGCGAGGCCGCCTTCCATGCACGCCACCGCGAGCCCTGCCGTAGTGTGCGTATGCATCACGCAATGCGCGTCTGCCACGTTTGCATGTATCGCGCTATGAACCACGAAGCCGGCCGGGTTGATCGGATACTCGCTCGGACTCAGGATATTGCCTTCGAGATCGATCTTGACGAGATTCGAGGCCTTGATTTCGTCATACGTGAGCCCGAACGGGTTGATGAGGAAATGCTTGTGCGGCCCGGGCACGCGCAGCGTAATGTGATTGAAGATCAGCTCGGTCCAACCCATGAGATGAAACACGCGATACACAGCGGCGAGTTGCACGCGCACCGCCCATTCCGTGGGGTCGCACCATTCGGGGCGCGTGCGCTGGATGTTTTCATTCATGAAAGTCTCCTCGTGGCGGGCTCTGATCTCGCCGATCCTACGCGCAAATAAATGCGTGTGCAAGCATCAAACTTTCCCTGAAATACCTGCAGAACAGCGCTTTCATCGATGCTATCCTGACGGCGTGGCCGCATTTCGCGGCCGGTGAAAACCAGGCGGGAAGATCCATGACGGGGAAGTACAACATCGCGGAGCTGTTCACCTACCGGCTCCATGTGCTCAAGAAGCAGACCGATCGCACGATGAGCGACGCGTTCGAGGCAGCGCTCTCCCTGTCGCTCACGGAGGCGCGGCTGCTGCTCAGCGTGGGCGCGTTCGGATCGTTGTCGGTGTCGGATCTCGGGCGCGTGTCGAATCTCGACCGCAGCCAGGCGAGCCGCGCCACCGACGTGCTCGAACGCAAGGGCCTGCTCGCCAAGACCTCGAACGAGGCGGACGGGCGCGGCGTGCTCGTGGCGCTCACGGCGCAGGGGCGCAGTACCTACCGGCGCGCCACGGCGATCTCGAAGGCGACGAACGACGCGATTCTCGCCACGCTGAGCGAGCGCGAGCGCGAAGTGCTGGCAAGCGTGCTGGCCAAGCTCATACAGAGCGGGGAAGCGGGCGAATGAAGCGCGCTCCGCGCGCGACGGGATGAACGCGGGATGAACGTGCGTTAGCCGCGCGCCGCAGGCTGGCGGAATTTCGCGGCCAGTTCGCTTGCGCTGCGTGCAAGCAACGACACGTCGCTGCCCACGGCGACGAACGTCGCGCCAGCTTCCAGATATTCGTTCGCAATGACCGGATCGGCCGCGAGCACGCCCGCGCCTTTGCCTTGCGCGCGCACAGTGCGAATGCCGTTGCAGATCGCCTCGCGCACCTGCGGCGAGCCTGGCTGGCCCAGCAGGCCCATCGAAGCGCTCAGGTCCGCGGGCCCGAAGAACACGCCGTCCACACCTCCTGCCTGCGCGATGGCTTCGAGCTGCGCGAGCGCGCTCGCCGTTTCCACCTGGACCAGCACGCACAGTTCTTCCGCTGCGTGATGCAGATAGTCCGCAGAGCCGTTCCAGCGCGAGGCACGCGCAAGCGCGCTGCCCACGCCGCGCACGCCGTGCGGCGGATAGCGCGTCGCGGCGACGGCGGCGCGTGCCTCCTCGGCGTTCTCGATCATCGGCACGAGCAGGGTTTGCGTGCCGATGTCGAGCAGTTGCTTGATGATGGCCGCGTCGTTGCGCACGGGCCGCACGATCGCGTGCGTGGGGTAGGGCGCGACGGCCTGCAGTTGCGCGAGCGTGCTGCGCAGATCATTGGGCGCGTGCTCGCCGTCGATCAGCAGCCAGTCGAAGCCCGTATTCGCAAGCAGTTCGGTTACGTACGAGTCGGCGAGTGCGGCCCACAGGCCGATTTGCGGGCGGCCTTGCGCGAGCGCGCGCTTGAACGGGTTGGCGGGTACGGCCATGATGACGGCATCCTGATCAGATGAAATGGAAACCGATGCCGCCCAGCGTGCCGTAATCGGCATGGAACGTATCGCCCGCGCGTGCCGGAATCGGCGCCGTGAACGAGCCGCTCAGGATCACATCGCCGGCTTCCAGGCGCTCGTCGTGGCGCGCGATCTTGTTGGCGAGCCAGGCAACGCCGGTTGCCGGATGGTCGAGCACCGCGGCGGCCAGGCCGCTTTCCTCCACGGCGCCGTTCCTGTAGAGCAGCGCGCCGACCCAGCGCAGGTCCACGTCGAGCGGCTTGACCGGGCGGCCGCCCAGCACGACGCCCGCGTTGGCGGCGAAGTCGGAAATCGTGTCGAACACCTTGCGTGGCGCTTTGGTTTCGCGGTCGAACTGCTCGATGCGCGCGTCGATGATCTCGATGGCCGGCGTCACATAGGCCGTTGCGTCGAGCACATCGAAGAGCTTGACGTCGGGCCCTTGCAGTGGCCGGTTCAGCACGAACGCCAATTCCACTTCCACACGCGGCGCGATGAAGCGGTCCGCGCGAATCTCGCTGCCTGCGGGGATGAACATGCTGTCGAGCAGCGGCGCGTAGTCGGGCTCGTCGATCTGCGACGCGCGCTGCATGGCGCGCGACGTCAGGCCGATTTTGCGGCCCTTGATCGTGTGGCCCGCGGCGAGCTTGAGTTTGACCCACTCGCGCTGGATCGCGTAGCCGTCGTCGATTGTCATCTCCGGATGCAACCGCGAAAAATGCCGCAGCTGCGTGCGCGTGCGTTCCGCTTCGTCGAGCCGTGCGGCCAGCTCGCAGATGGTTTGCTGATCTAGCATCATGAACTCGCGTTTTTGAGCCGGGCGTGCAGGTTGTTGTGCTTCCACGCGCCTTCCTCGCTGAACTCGACGATTTCGAGCGAGAGCGCGAGGCCGTGCGACGCGAAGGCTTGTTCGAAGTGCTGCTTGATCGCCTCGAAGAGCGCATCGCCCGTCGCCCGTCGCACGGCCTGGGAGCGGCCTGCGCCGATCTTCAGGCAGCCGTGCAGAAAGGCGTTCCCGGGGTTGCCGTCGGCAATGAAGTACTGCTCGCAGCGCAGCGCACGGGTGCGAATGCCGCCGCGTGGATACACGCGCGCGCCGTTCTCGTCGCGTTGTGCATCGAGCACGTGCGCGAGCGATTCGCATAGCTGACCCATGCTGCTCGCATCCGCGAGATTCGCGCTGTATTCGAGGGTGAGATGGGGCATGGCGTTCTCCCGTGTTTGAGCCGCTTAAGCCGGTAGCGGCATGACCGGCAGGATGGCGTTGATCTGCCCTGTGCCGGAGCTGCCGAAATACGGCGTGACGACTTCCGCCCGGCCTTCATAGCGGTCCCACCCGAGCGCGCCGAGCAGCATGGCCGTGTCGTGCATACCGCCTTCACCCCAGCACTTTTCGTTGTACATCGGCAGCATGTCGCAGAAGGTTTTCCAGTCGCCACGCTCCCACATCGCCACGACGTTGCGATCGGTCGCTTCGAGAAACGGGTCCCAGACCTTGTGCATGAAGGCTTCGGCCGTGCCGTTGTTGGCGAAGTGGTGGCTCAGCGACCCGCTCGCGAGTATCGCCACCGTGCCGTCGTAGCGCTCTTCGATCGCGCGGCGCACGGCCAGGCCAAAGCGCGCGCTGGTGGCGAGGTCGTGCCACATGCACCAGCCCGCCACCGAAACCGTGCGGAAATGTTCGTCGCCGTTCATGTAGCGCATGGGGACGAGCGTGCCGTATTCGAGGTCGAGCGTCGTTTCGCTATGGGCGCGCGTCTTGACGCCCATTTCGTTCGCGACATCGGCAATCAGATGGCCAAGCTGCGGATTGCCGGGGTACGCATACGGCATGTTCTTGATGAAATGCGGCAGCTCGTTGCTCGTGTAGACGCCTTCGAAGCGCGGCGCACAGTTGATGTGATACTCGCTGTTCACGAGCCAGTGCACATCGAACACGACGATCGTATCGACGCCCAGTTCGCGGCAGCGGCGGCCGATCTCGTGATGGCCGTCGATGGCCGCCTGGCGGCAGCCTTTGTGGGGGCCGTCCAGTTCGGAGAGGTACAGCGAAGGCACGTGCGTGACCTTGGCCGCCAGCGCGAGTTTGCCCATTACACGCCCCAGTGCGGAATGTGATGCGAGCCGAGCGAAACACACACGTTCTTCGGCTCGAGGAACACTTCGTAGCTCCATGTGCCGCCTTCGCGGCCGACGCCAGAAGCCTTCGTGCCGCCGAACGGCTGGCGCAGGTCGCGTACGTTCTGGCTATTCACGAAGCACATGCCCGCTTCGACGGCGGCGGCCACGCGCAGCGCGCGGCCGGTGTTCTCGGTCCACACATAGCTGGACAGACCATAGGCGATGTCGTTGGCAAGGCGGATCGCATGAGCTTCGTCGTCGAAGGGAATCAGGCACGCCACCGGGCCGAAAATTTCTTCCTGCGCAATGCGCATGCGGTTATCGACATCGACGAACACGGTCGGCATAACGAAGTTTCCGTTCTTCACCGCGTCGGGCAGCGCCGGCGCGTCGAGGCCGCCGCAAGCGAGCGTCGCGCCTTCCTTCGGTCCGAGCTCGATATAGCTGCGGACCTTCGCGAGATGGCCCTGGCTGATCATCGGGCCGAGGATGGTTGTCTCGTCGAGCGGATCGCCTACGCTGATGCGCTTCGCACGCTCGACGAAGCGCTCGGCGAACTTCGCGTAGATCGAACGCTGCACGAGAATGCGCGAGCCCGCCGTGCAGCGCTCGCCGTTGTTCGAGAAGATCATGAACACGGCGGCGTCGAGCGCGCGTTCGAAATCGGCGTCGTCGAAGATCACGAACGGGGATTTGCCGCCCAGCTCCATCGAGAACTTCTTGAGGCCCGCGGCCTGCACGATGCGGTTGCCCGTAGCCGTCGAGCCCGTGAACGAAACGGCGCGCACGTCGGGGTGCGCGACGAGCGGCTCGCCCGCTTCCTTGCCATAGCCGTGCACGACATTGAGCACGCCCGCCGAAATGCCTGCATCGAGCGCAAGCTGGCCGAGCATCGAGGCCGTGAGCGGCGATAGCTCGCTCATCTTCAGCACGGCGGTATTGCCGAACGCGAGGCAGGGCGCGACCTTCCACGTGGCGGTCATGAACGGCACGTTCCAGGGCGAGATGAGCGCGCACACGCCCACGGGATGAAACAGCGTGTAGTTCAGATGCGTGGACGTGGGGTAGGTGTGGCCGTCCACGGCGGTGCAGACTTCGGCGAAGTAGCTGAAGTTGTCGGCGGCGCGCGGCACGAGTTGCTTGCCGGTTTGCGAAATGGTCTGGCCGGTGTCCTTCGTTTCGGTCTGCGCGATTTCGGGCACGTTCTTCGCGATCAGCTCGCCGAGCTTGCGGATCGCCTTCGCGCGCTCCGCGGCGGGCGTTGCCGCCCAGGCGGGAAAGGCGTCTTTCGCGGCGCGCACCGCGAGATCGACTTCCTCTGCGCCGCCGCGCGCCACTTCCGCGAGCACGTCCTGGTTCGCGGGATTCACGGTTTCGAAGTAGTCGCGTCCGCTGTGTGCGCGGCCGTTGATCAGATGGTCGATTCGCATGTCTAACGTAGTCCGTGTTCGATTCGTTGGCGGATCAGCGCCCGTAGTCGACGTCGCTCGCGACGGTGTTGACGAGACGGCCCAGACCGTCGATCTCGCAGACGACTTCGTCGCCTGCATTCACGTTGACGACGCCTTCGGGCGTGCCGGTCAGAACGACGTCGCCGGGGGCGAGCGTCATGAAGCCGCTCAAATACTCGATGAGTTCCGCGACGCCGGTGACGAAATCGCGCGTGTTGCCGTTCTGCTTGAGTTCGCCGTTCACGTAAGTGCGCAGGCCGAGCGCGTTGACGTCGGCGACATCGGCGGCGTCGACGAACCAGGGGCCGAGCACGGTGCCGCCGTCGCGGTTTTTCACGCGCAGGTTCGGGCGGTAGTAGTTCTCCAGATAGTCGCGGATCGCGTAGTCGTTCGCGATCGTGTAGCCGGCGACGTACTGCATGGCGTCCTCGCGTTTCACGTGCTGCGCGGTGCGGCCGATCACGACGGCGAGCTCGCACTCGTAGTGCATGAACGTGACGTCGGCGGGGCGGCGCGTGGTGCCGCGATGGCCGATCACGCTGCCCGGCCCCTTGAGGAACACGAGCGGCTCTTCCTGCTTCGAGAACTGCAGTTCTTTGGCGTGCTCGGCGTAATTGAGCCCGAGTGCGAAGATCGTGCCGGGCTCGAACGGCGCGAGCCAGACGACTTCATGTTCCTCGCGCACGCGGCCGTCGGCGAGCCGCACGCGGTCTCCTTCGGGCGTGGCTTCGTGGATGGCGCCTGCATAGGCAACGCGTGCGCGCATCATGCTTGTGCTCCCAGCGCCACGTCTGCCGCGACGAATTCGATTTCGAGTGGCGCCCAGTCTCCAATGGAGATCGCTGCACGCGCACCGGCCTGAACCACGGGTGCGCCATGCGGCACGCCGAGCGTGATGACGTCGCCGGGGGCGAGCGTCATGAAGTCGGTGACGTCGGCGAGCAACTGGGCGACGCCGCGAACGTTCGTGGCCGTCGTTGCACGGAAGGCCGCGCCGCCTTCGACGTTCACCGCAATGGCAAGCTCATCCGGATCGGCCGCATGCCGGCGCGCGACCACGGCGGGGCCGATTACGCAGAAGTTGTCGCGTGCGCGAAACCGCACCGAGGGGCGATAGACGCTCGCATGCGGCACGCTCAGATCGGCCACGAGCGTATACCCCGCGATGTAATCGAACGCTTCATGTGCGGCGACGCGCGCGGCGGTGCGCCCGATCACGACGCCGAGCGATGCGCCCACCTGGACGCCCTCGCCGCCGGGCACGGCCACGCGCGCGCGGTGGCCTGCGAGCGTGTTGCGCGGCTTCAGGTAGAGAATGGGCGCGCGCGGCGGCGCCTTGTAAGGGGGCGCGTTCACGGCGTCGCCCAGCGCTTCGAGCGCGTGGCGGTCGTTGAGCAGCGTGCCGTAGACAGCGCCGCTCACAGGCGCCCGGCAACGCGCACCTGTGGCGAGCAGCCCGCGCACGGCAGCGGCGCTGACGTCGCGCGGCAAGGCCTCGCCTTCGACGTGCAGCAGATGATCGGCAACGGAAAACATGGCTTGGATTGGCTTCACGGAAACACTAATATGTGAGTGATAGTGCGCTTGCTATGATCCCTCGTCAATCGTCGATGAGAACTTTTCGGGTTTCTCCTGGGCCTGTTCGTCGAATTCTTCGTTTAGCTGAAACCGCCATGTCCGATACTTCGCGCCCGACCACTCGCGTTGCGCACCGCAACCTGCCCATGCTGCTGCTGCGCGCGCGCGAAAAGATGATGGAACGCTTTCGCCCGCTCATCACGTCGCACGGCCTCACCGAGCAGCAGTGGCGCGTGATCCGCGCGCTCAATGAAAGCGGACCGCTCGAGCCGCGGCAGATTTCCGACCTGTGCACGATCTCCAGCCCGAGCATGGCGGGCGTGCTCGCACGTATGGAGACGCTCGGCCTCGTGACGAAGGAGCGTTTCGCCGACGACCAGCGGCGCGTGCTCGTCTCGCTCACGAAGAAGAGCCATCAACTCGTGAAAGCGATTTCGAACGAATTGGAGGCGCGCTACAAGGCGCTGGAAGCGGAGGTGGGGCCGGAGGTGGTCGAGCGTGTGTATCGCGCGATCGACGATCTGCTCGCCGGCCTGGAGGCGTGAGCGCGGCGGGCGCTTTCGGGCGCGCCCGCCGGCAAAGGTGAGGCTTTTCGGGAGCGGTCTGCGCCGATCGTTCGGACCGCGTAGGAGGGCGTGGCGCGACTACGCGAGCGAAGCGAACGCCTCGTCGAGTTCGGCGGCGTTTTGTGGACGCACCACGCGCGCGACCTCCACACCGTCGCGCAGGAAAATGAGTGTGGGCCAGAGCTTCACGCGAAACGAGCGGCCGAGCGCGCGGCCCGGTCCGTCTTCCACTTTCAGGCGACGCACCTGCGGATTACGCTCGAACGCCGCGCCGATCAGCGGTTGCGCACCCTGACAATAGCCGCACCAGTCGGTGCCGAATTCGACGACGGCGGCCCCGCTGAGCGAGTCGATTTCCTTGCGGGCGGGCGCGTTCGTGGCGTAGCTCATCGTGTGATTCCTCGTATTGGCATCTGCAGACATCCACATACGATACTGCATCGCGCGGCAACGTTCAGGCTTCGCAATGGACGCCCCAAATGGACAGTCGCGCGAGAGGTGAGGCTTTTCGGGAGTGAGCAGGTTGCCAACCGGTCACGCACCTTGAACGGAGTGGCGCGAGCGCGTGGGACGTGCCGCCATGAGCAGAAGTACCTTGAAAACAAGGGTGAAATGCAAATCCGACGTGAGGTGCGGTGAGCGCGAACCGATCGGCAGACGCACTCGAAGCGGCGAGAATCCACGTTTCGAAGCGCAATGGTGAGCGTTTGCGGGAGAGGTCGTAACACGCCATCGGCGCTCGTGTGAAGCGAGGCGAGGCACCTGCCGATCCATCGTGCGAAATCCACATTAGCCCTGATTTCAAGGCGTTTTTTAGTCGCCGGGCGTGACGAAGCGACAAGCCGTCGCGCTCGCGGCTTCTGCGCGTGGGCGGCAAAGGTGAGAAGATTCGGGAGTGCGCTTTGCGTTGCTCCTCGCGCTGCCGGGCCTCGAATGGACGCCCGCACCCGATGGGTATATAACATTGAAACGTGCGTGATTCTTTTGACTACTGCTCACCAAGGGAGATCGAGTTCATCATGACGAGCGACGACAAGCAAAAGCAGGACGCTCAAAAGCCTGGCGCCGGTTCATCGCAACCGGATCTGGAGAGCCTGAACGCCGCCTTCAGCCACGTCGACGAAGGCGTGAAGTCCGGCAAGATCGCGGCGGGCGCGGCCAAGGGCCTCGTCTTCAGCCTCGTCGAAACGCTGGGCGCGCTGGTGGGCGACCCCGACCTGCCGCAACACGCGCGTTCGGGCTACGAAGGCTTGCTCGAAGCCGCGCGCGAACTGCGCGCCAAGCTGGAGCACTAATCGTTTTCAACGCGTGCGGCGGCTCTGCCGGGTCAGCAGTCGCACGCTCACGCAGCCAGCAGGGCGGCCGCGAGGCCGTCCGGTGCTGCGCCGATGCGTAGCTCCGGCGTGCCGTGCCAGTCCGCGCAACGCTGCAGCGCCCGGCGCAAGTCGGCCACCAGACGGCCGCTCGCGCGTACGCCGGGCTCCAGATGCAGCGATTTCACCTCGAACACCTGCTGCGCCCGATGCGCCTTTGCGTCGATGCGCCCGATCAGCCGTCCGCGATTCAAGATCGGTAGTGCGAAGTAACCGTATTTGCGCTTCGCGGCCGGCACATAGCATTCCATGGCGTAATCGAAATCGAATAGCGCGAGCGCTCGCTTGCGATCCCACACCACCGGATCGAAGGGCGAGAGCAGGGTCGTGACCGTGGAGGCGAGCTTGCCGCTCGCCGCTTCGCCGATGAGGGCCGCGTGCTCGCGATGCACGAACGCATCGTGTTTCCAGCCTTCTACGCGCACGGGCAGCAGCTCGCCCGCGTCGGCGAGTGCGTGGAGGGCATCGGCATACGGGCGGCGCGGCAGGCGGAAGTAGTCGGCGGCCCAGTCCGCGCGGATCACGCCGAGCGCGCGGCAGGAGCGCAGGAGCAGCGCGCGCTCCGCTTCGGCGCGTGGCGGCAGGTCGCGCGCATCGTTCCAGTGCGGCAGTACGCGCTCGGCCACGTCGTACACACGCTGGAAGTTGTGCCGCTGCGCCACCATCAGCGCGCCGGTTGCGAACAGTACTTCCAGATGCCGCTTCTCCGGCTTCCAGTCCCACCAGCCGCTGCCTTTGTCGCCCTCGGCGCGCGCGAAGTCGGCGGAACGCACGGCGCCCTCGGCGCGGATGCGCTCGAGCAGGGCGTCGATCTCGTCACGGTATTGGTCATGCCACTCGGCCGCGTATTTCCAGCCCATGCCGGAAGGGTCGAGCATGCGATGGCGCAGCAGCCCGTAGTCCTCGATCGGCAGGAAGCAGGCCTCGTGCGCCCAGTATTCGAACAGGCGCCCCTGCGCGAGATGCGCGTCGAGCCAGGCCGGCTCGAACGCGCCAATGCGGCTGAACAGCACGAAATAGGGACTGCGCGCGACCACGTGGATCGTGTCGATCTGCAGCTGCGCCATGCGGCGGATCGCATCGAGCACGTCTTCTTGCGTAGCCTTGCGGCGCGGCGGCGTGAGCAGCCCTTGCGCCGCGAGGTGCAGCGTGCGAGCCGCCGCGAGCGGCAGAACTAGCGAGGAACCGGCTTCGGCAACCGTTGGCGCTTCTGCAACCTCCACAGCGCGCTCACGCATGAACGCCCGCGACCACCGTCACCGGCCGCAGCGCAGCGAGCCGTTGATGGATCTGCGCGACCACAGCCGCGCCTTCGCCCACCGCCGCGGCCACGCGCTTGGTCGAGCCCGCTCGCGCGTCGCCGATCGCGTAGACGCCTTCCACCGAAGTCGCGAGGCTGCACGACTCGTTGTCGCCGGTCAGCACGAAGCCGTGCGGGTCGAGCTTCACGCCGCATGCGCGCAGCCAGCCGGTGTTCGGGTCCGCGCCCGTGAAGAGGAACAGATGGCGCGAATCGAAATGGTCGACGCCCTCCGGGCACGGCATCTTCAGGCGCACCGAGGCGAGGCCGCTCGTGTCTTCGTCCAGGCCGCCGATCTCGCTGTGCCCATGCACGTGCACGTTCGAGAGCGAAGCGATACGGTCGATCAGATAGCGCGACATCGTCGATTCGAAACCGGCCTTGCGGATCAGCACGTCGATCTGGCGCGCGTGCGTGGAGAGGTAGACGATCGCCTGGCCCGCGGAATTGCCGCCGCCCACGAGCACGATGTTCTCGTGCTTGCAAAGCTTCGCCTCGACCGGTGAGGCCCAGTAGTAAATGCCGCGCCCCGTATAGCGATCGATGCCCTCGATCGCGGGCTTGCGGTACACGGCGCCGCTCGCGATCACGACCGTATGCGCGCGCACATCGCCGCTGCAGGTTTCGAGCCGCCGCGGTTCTTCATCGCAGATCAGCTTGCGCACCGAGACCGGAATGGCCACGTGTGCGCCGAACTTCTGCGCCTGCACGAACGCGCGGCCGGCGAGCGCCTGGCCGGAGATACCGGTGGGAAAGCCCAGATAGTTTTCGATACGCGAGCTGGCGCCCGCCTGGCCGCCGGGCGCGCGCGAGTCGAGCACGATCACCGAAAGGCCTTCCGAAGCGGCGTAGACCGCCGTGGCGAGACCGGCCGGGCCCGCGCCCACCACGGCGACGTCGTAGACGCGCTCGCCGTCGAGCTCGGGCAGGATGCCGAGGCACGTGGCCAGTTCGGGCGCGCTGGGACGGCGCAGCACCGACCCGTCGGGGCAGATCACGAGCGGCAGGTCCTCGCAGCGCGCGGCGAAACGCTCGATTACGCCGCAAAGCATGCCTTCGTCGCGCTCGTCGAGCACGGAATACGGATGGCCGTTGCGCGAAAGGAAGCCTTGCAGCGAAACGAGCGTGGGATCGTCGTGCTTGCCGACGAGAATCGGGCCGCCCGCGCCCTTTTCGATCAGCGAGACGCGGCGCAGGATCAGCGCACGTACGATGCGCTCCCCGAGTTCGGCTTCCGCGACGATGGCCGCGCGCAGCCGCTCGGGCGGAATCAGGATCGCATCGACGGGTTCGAGCGCCATGCCGTCCACGAGCGCCGGGCCGCCCGAGAGCTGGCCCACTTCGGCGAGGAAATGCCCGCGCCCATGCTCGACGATGAGGCGCTCGCGGCCCAGCCCGTCGCGCTGGAAAACTTTGACCGAACCGGAGAGCAGCACGAACATGCCGGGGCCGGTTTCGCCCGTGCGAAAGAGCAGCTCCCCTGCCGACCAGTGGCGCTCTTCGCCGAAGCGCGCGAGGCGCGCGATTTCGTCGTCGGTGAGCTGGGGGAACATCTGATGGCGCCGCGTGGAGAGCGTCGAGAACGGCGCTTCGGCGGGTTGCGGCTGCGTGTCGGAGTGGCGGCTCGCGGAAGGAAGTTCCTCGGATTCGGGAACCTCGGCTTCGGTGATCGTGCCCATCTGGCGGTTCTCCTCGTGCGGGCGGCTCGGGAGCGGGCCGCCCGGATCAGACAGCTTTAGGCGTGATGTTGACCGGGACTTCGGTGTGGGCGTGCATCTGGAGGGACTCGAGCGTGCGGCCGGCGTCGCGCCACGCATCGAGACCGCCCAGCAGCGGCACCACATCGGTAAAGCCGGCCTCGGCTAGCTTCTTCGCCATCCAGGCCGCGGAAATTTCATTGGGGCACGAGCAGTAGATCACGAGCTTCTGGTCGTTGGGGTACTTGCCGACGATCTCGTCGAGCTTGCGCTCGTCGGCGAACAACGCGCCCGGAATGATGTACGGATCGAGCTTGCGCTTTTCTTCTGAACGAATGTCGAACACGACCGGCGGCGGCTTGGCGCCCATCGCGCGGTAAAGGTCTTCCACCGTGATGCGCGCGTTCGCGAGCTTTTTGATGAGCTGGCGGCGGCGCTGCCAGCGGTAGGTCGCGTAAAGCACCAGCAGCACGGCCACCACAACGAGGGCGAAGCGGCCAAGGCGGCTTGCGCCGCTCATCAGCATGTCGATCTGCGGCGCGAACATCACGCCGACGAGCAGGCCGGTGCCGGACCACAGCGCCGCGCCGATGCCGTCGAAGCCGACGAACTGGCGGTAGGGCACGCCCATCGCGCCGGCCATCGGCACGGACACGAGCGACAGCCCCGGCACGAACTTGGCGACGGCGAGCACGCGCACGCCCCAGCGGCCGAAAAAGCGCTCGGTTTTTTTCACGCAGGTGTCGCGCGAGAGCGAGAGCTTGCAGAGCGTCTTGAGCGTGTTGCCGCCGTAGAGGCGCCCGGCCATGAACCACACGCTGTCGCCAATCAGCATGGCGAAGATGGCGAGCCCGAGCACCGGTGCGACCTGCTGGCCGATCGAACCGGGATGCATGGCCGCCATCGCGCCGAACAACACGAGCGCGGGCATCGCGGGCACGGGCAGCCCAAGCGATCCGGCGAGCACATTGATGAACACCAGCGCAGGCCCGTATTGCGCGACGAGGTCATGTAGCATCGGCTTACTTCCGTTGCGCCGTCAGGCGAGGAACGGGAAAGATAGAAGGGTAACGTAAAGATTATGGACGTATTTCGAACGCGTGCAAGCGACCCCCTGCACGCGCGTGAGAATGCCTGCCGAGTAGGGCAGGCATATGAAAAAAGCGCCGGATTAAAAGAGAGAAACGCGAGGTGTTCGCGAGAGGCGCCCGATGAGTGGAAAGCGACAGTACGCGGCACACGAGACTGCGCGTGCCGCGTTCGTGTCGTCAGTTTCGGTGCGCTTAGCGCGTGTGTGATTCCCCGGGCAGCTCGGCGCCTTGTGCGCGAATGGCCGCGATCAGCTCGGCCGGCGTGATTTCGTAACGCACTTCGCGATGGATGCCCGGCTTGCGCTCGTCGACTTCGACCAGCAAGAGGCTTTTGCCGTCGGCCGCCGATTCGAGGCGCAGTGAACGCAGTTCGCGTCCGGTCGCGTCGTCATGCTCGGTGAGCAGGGTCATGTTTCCGGAAGACCCGGTCGTGCGCATTGATGTTGTCCTCGTGCGTTGGGTGGTCGAGCCATTGTACGGGGTCGGCTGCGCGGCGTGTTCATGCAAGTGAGCGCAGACACACACAGCGAGATCGCTGTGCCGCGACCCTGGCCAGCCAGTGTAACGCGACTCGCCGGCGCAACGCCCGTTTTTGCGCGCCCTGCAACGGGCCATGCGAAATGCGTTGCGCGTTGCACCGCTGTCATGGTTGCGAAGCAAAGCGATGCCAGGCGCCAGGCGTGCGCAACAGAAAAAACGGCCCACCCGGGCAGGCCGGGCGAGCCGTTGAAACGCCGTTGTTACTCGGATCAGCAAACCGGGGTACGGCTTGCTGACGGTTTTCATGGTGCCGCCCGCGCGCCGCACTGTCGAGATGGGACTAACGCCGATCTCTCAGACCAATAGACGGAGCCACCCGACTGCGTTTGCGGCGCGGCGTGCGAGCCGGTAGTTATGCTGCGATCTCCTCGGCTGCTTCGGCAAGATTGACGCTCTGGCGGCGCGCCGGGGTGCGGGCGGGCTTTGCGGGCTTTTCCGCTTCGGCGCCTGCCACGGTGAAGAGGCGCACGGCCTCGTCGAGCACGTCGGCCTGCTCGGCGAGCCGCTGCGCCGTGGCGGCGGCCTGCTCGACGAGCGCGGCGTTCTGCTGCGTGGCGCTGTCCAGATGCGCGACGGCCTGATTGACCTGGCGGATGCCTTCGGCCTGCTCGCCGCTGGCGTTCGCGACCTCGGTGATGATCGACGAGACGCGGCTCACGGCTTCGTCGATCGAGCGCATCTGCGCCGTCGTGTTGCCGACGAGACGCGTGCCCTCGGCGATCTCGTTGACGCTGGCGTCCACGACCTGCTTGATCTCCTTGGCCGATGCCGCGCAGCGCTGCGCGAGCATGCGCACCTCGCCCGCCACCACGGCGAACGAGCGGCCGGCCTCGCCCGCACGCGCGGCTTCGACAGCGGCGTTGAGCGCGAGGATGTTGGTCTGAAACGCGATGCCGTCGATCACGCCGGTGATGTCGCTGATCCGGCGCGATGCGTCGGTGATGCCCGTCATCGTGCGCTCCATCTGCGCGGCGATCGAGCCGCCCTCGGCGGCGGCGGACTGCGCGTCGCGTGCGAGATCGAGCGCGCGGGCGCTGGCTTCGGCGTTGGCCTGCACGGTGGTCGTGAGCTGATCCATCGTGGCCGCGGTTTCTTCGAGCGATGCCGCCTGCATTTCGGTGCGGCGCGAGAGATCGAGATTGCCGCTCGAGATTTCGTGCGCGGCGTCGAGCATGCCGTCGATCTGCGAGCGCACGTCGAACACGATCGCCGTGAGATTGGCCTGCAACTGGTTGAGCGCCTGGAGCACGTCGCCGAGATCGTCGTTCGTGGCGACCGCGAGCGTGGCCGTGAGGTCGCCCGCCGCCATGCGCGTGGAGGCCGTGGTCATCTGCGCGAGCGGTGCGCCGAGGTGGCGCGTGGTCAGACGCCAGGCGCCGAACGCACACAGGCAGGCCGCGCCGAATGCACCCCAGAACGGCAGCGGCGGCAGGCCCTGCCAGGCCGCGAAGCCGGCCGCGGCGAACACGGCGGGCACGGCGCCATAGCCGAAGGCGATACGCGTGGCGATGGGCACGCGCAGGACTGACTGCAATGCGCCCACGAGGCCTGTGCGCACCACCGAGCCGTGGCGCAGCCGCACGCCTTGCAGACGGCCCCCGCGCATTTGCGTGTAGAAGGCTTCTGCCGTGCGGATTTCCTCGCGCGTGGGCTTCACGCGCACGCTCAGATAACCGACCACCGTGCCTTGCTCGGAGACGGGCGTTACGTTCGCGCGCACCCAGTAGTGGTCGCCCGACTTGCGGCGGTTCTTGACGATCGCGGTCCAGGGACGGCCATCGCGCACGGTCTCCCACAAGTCGGCGAACGCTTCGGCCGGCATGTCGGGATGACGAATGATGTTATGTGCCTTGCCGATCAGCTCTTCTTTCGTGAAGCCGGACACCGCGACGAACGCAGGATTGCAGTACTGAATGCGGCCCTTGAGGTCGGTGGCCGAGACGAGCATCTGCGAAGCGGGATAGTCGAATTCCTGCTGCGTGACGGGTTGATTGTTGCGCATGAGATTCCTTCGATGGGGCCGCTTGAGACCCAACAACACAGCGAGGCATAACGGCATTTCCCTTACAAACTTTAGGGGTATGCACGCGTGAGGCAGGTCTGGTCCGATCCGCGCGCAGCGAGAAAATCCGTTGTGCTATCAATGGATTGGCGCGGATGTTGGGGGGTGTATGCACAGACTTTTCCCCGTTAACTGTGGACAAGTCCAGTGCCTCCAAAACGTGCAACTTCTCTGTCGCCTGGCGCATTGACGTTTGCGATCAGGGACTTAGGTTCGCTGTCCAGAAGTTGTGCACAGGGCTGCCAACAAAATCTGTGGAAAAGACGGGTGCGTTTCGAGGCGCTGCGAGACGGTGTTGCCGCGATTGGGACCGCCGTGGGTTAACCGAAGCGCATCAAGGACTTGATGCGGTCTTCCAACGGTTACGCACAGGGCTGCCAACAAAATGTGTGGACAAGTCATGGCGTGCGGAACGGTTCGTGTTGCCAACGAAACCGGCCTCGACGGCGCGCTCCGAACGACGCGCCTCACCGGCGACTTAACCTTGAGTTATGTCGTCGTAACCGATTTCAATTGCCGCCTCGCTGCAAGCATTGAATACTCGGGTGCGGCGCACGAAGCGCCGACGGACCATCCGGAGGAGACTAAATGAAAAAAGTTGCAACGCTCGCAGCAGTCGTCATGGGATGTACGTATCTCGGGCCGGCTCAGGCGCAGGACGCCACGAGCGCTACTCTGAAAAAAATCCGCGATACAGGCGTGATTGCCCTGGGCGTGCGGGAATCGTCAGTGCCGTTCTCCTACTACGACAGCGAGCAACACACGATCGGCTATGCGCAGGACATCGCGCTGAAGATCGTCGACGAGGTGAAAAAGGAGCTGAAGCTCGACAAGCTCACGGTCAAGGAAATTCCCATCACTTCGCAGAACCGCATTACGCTCGTGCAGAACGGCACGATCGATATCGAGTGCGGTTCGACCACGCACACGAAGGATCGCGACAACCAGGTCGCGTTCACGAACAGCTTCTTTCAGTACGGCGTGCGCCTGATTGCGAAAAAGGATTCCGGCATCAAGGATTTCCCCGATCTCGCAGGCAAGACGGTCGTGACCACGGCGGGCACGTCGGAGGACCGGCTGCTGCGCGAGATGAACAACGACAAGAAGATGGGCATGCAACTCATCGCCGCCAAGGACCACGCGGAGTCGTTTCTCAACGTGAAGACGGGGCGCGCGGTCGCGTTCGTGATGGACGAGCCGCTGTTGTACGGGGCGCGGGCCAAGGAGGCGGACCAGCAGGACTACGTGATCACCGGTACGCCGCCGCTCTCGGAGGTTTATGGCTGCATGGTGCGCAAGGACGATCCCGTCTTCAAGAAACTGGCCGATGGCGTGATCGCTCGCATGCAGACTTCGGGTGAAGCGCAGCGGCTGTACACGAAGTGGTTTACGCAGCCCGTGCCGCCCAAGGGGATGAACCTGAACTATCCGTTGTCCAACGAGAATCGGGCGCTGTTTGCGCATCCGAACGATCGCGCGCTCGACTGATCGCAGGTTTTCAATGCGGCGGCCGCAAGCGCGCGGCCGCCACGCATGGCCGCGTAGATGTGAAGGTTCGAAGTCCCGACGACTGCGCCGAGCTTTTCCAGCATGAAGAAAATCGATGTCGCCAGCGGTGTCGCTAAAAGCCAATTCCATTTGAAAGAAAATACAAAATATGGAATGATATCGATTCTCATTACCGTGGAACTCTCCCCAGCCCCAACCAGGTCTATGCGCTGCTCTTGAACCGCTGCGAAGGCGGCATGACGTCCGGCAGTCACGTGGATGGTGCAGTGCGTGTGCTGCCCAACGCCGTGAAAACTGCGCGCCGACGTTTCCTGCACGCTCTTTCTCTCGTCGCCGACGAATGCGACGGCGGCGAACCTGGCTTCACATTGCTGCTGCTGTTGATCGGTCTCGGCATGCAGGAACTGCTGGCGCGCCTGCCGTTTCTCACGCGCGCGCTCGAGTGGGCGGGAGTGGCCTTCCTGCTGTACGTTGCGACTCTGGAGTGAAACATGAGCTTTTCCGATACCGCCGAGATCGACGCGCCGGCAACGCCGCGCGCACGTCTCGACGCCGAACGGCGCGACGAGCGCGCGAAGCGCTCGCGCCGTGCGACCTTCATCAAGTGGTTGCGCAAGGTGCACGGCTGGGTGGGCCTGTGGGGCGCTGCGCTCGGCCTGCTGTTCGGCGCAACGGGATTCGTGCTCAACCATCGCGCCGAGCCGCTGCGCATTTCGCCGGGCGCGCCGCAAGTCTCGACGGTGCAGATTGCCGTGCCCGACCCCGCGCCCGAAACGCCGCGCGAGATGGTGAAATGGTTGCGCTCTCAACCGGATCTGAAACTGCCCGCGCGCATGGGCCGCGTGCAGAAGGAGCCCGAGCACAACGTGGCCTGGGGCGATCGCCAGGTCGTGCAGCCCGAGCACTGGCAGATCATGTTCACATCGCCCGGCGAGAGCGTGATGGTCGAGTACTGGCTGGGCAACGACAAGCTCACGCTCAAGCGCAACGACAACTCGCTCGTCTCGACGATCACGAATCTGCACAAGGGAACGGGGATGAGCGTCGGCTGGGTGCTGTTCATCGACAGCTTCGCCGGGGCGCTCATTCTGCTTTCGCTTACGGGCGTGCTGCTGTGGACGGAGTTCAACAAGCGCAAGACGGTGGGTGCCGTGCTGTTGTTCGGCTCGATTATCGTGGCGGTATGCGTGGGCCTGGCGTAAGCCTCGACGTGTGAACCCGGCAACGGGCGCGAACGTCGATGTTCGCGCCCCGTTCTTCTTTCAGTCTTTCACGCCGCGCTTGCGCAGCAAGTACGTGTCCATGATCCATCCGTTCGCTTCGCGCGCCTGGCCGCGAACACGGACAATCTCGTCTTTCACGTCTTCGAGCCGGCCCGCCATCAGGATCTCGTCCGGGGTGCCGACATAGGCGCCCCAGTAGATATCGAGTGCTTCGCCCGCGATCTGCGCGTACGCGTTCTGCGCGTCGAGCATGACCACCGCGCTGTCCACGTCCCGCGGAAAACCGCCCTCCGCGAGCCGCCTTCCCGTCGTGATGCTCACCGGCTTGCCGATGAAGTTGAGCGGCACGCGATGCTTCGCCGCGAGCGCCTGCACGCTGCTGATGCCGGGAATCACCTCGAAGTCGAACGCGAGCCGGCCATCCGCCAGGATCGAATCGAGAATGCGGATCGTGCTGTCGTAGAGCGACGGGTCGCCCCAGACGAGAAACGCGCCGCATTGGCCGTCGGTCAATTCCTCTTCGATCAGGCGCTCGAATACGCGCTGTTTGTCGCGGTTGAGCTCGTCCACCGCGGCCTTGTAATCGAGACCTTCGTCGCGGCGCCGCTCGGGGCTCGTGGCCTCCACGATGCGATAGTCGTGGTCCTTGATGAAGCGAGCGCAGATTTCCTTGCGCAGCGCGACGAGCTTGTCCTTGGCCGCGCCCTTGTCCATCACGAAGAACACGTCGGCTGCGTTGAGCGCTTCGATTGCCTGCACGGTCAGGTACTTCGGATCGCCCGCGCCGATGCCGATGATGAGGATCTTTTTCACGTTGCAGTTCCGGAATGGGAGTCGTCGGTGCGGCGCAATGATAGCGCGGGTTCGTCGCGGTGCCGCGCTCGCGGGAGGGCAATTTTCTTCAATACGCCGGCGGCGCGCGCGTCTACCCTCGACGCATGTTGATCGCCCATGAGCGTAGCGAGGAAAACCGTGAGCACTGCCTTGTCGATGGCCGCCTTCGCGCTGGCCACTTCCATCACCCCTGGACCCGTCAATATCGTTGCGCTGAGCGCGGGCGCGCGCTACGGGCTGCGCGCGAGCCTGCGCCACGTCACCGGCGCGACCGTGGGCTTCACGTTGCTGCTGCTGCTGATCGGTCTCGGCATGCAGGAGCTGCTGGCGCGCCTGCCGTTTCTCACGCGCGCGCTCGAATGGGCGGGCGTGGCTTTTCTACTGTACGTCGCCTACCGGCTCGCGACCGACGACGGCCGCATCGACTCTCCGAACGCGGCGCGCGGTCCCTCGCTGATGGTGGGCGCCACGATGCAATGGCTCAATCCCAAGGCGTGGCTCGCCTCGGTGGCGGGCATGGGCTTATATGCGGCTTCCGGCGAAAATGCGCTCGTCTGGCAGTTCGCCGCGATCTATTTCGTCGTGTGCTACGTGTCGATTGCGTGCTGGGCGTGGGCGGGTGCGTCTCTGCGCCAGGCTTTGCGCGAACCGTCGCGCGTGCGTTTCGTGAACCGCGCGATGGCGTTGTTGCTGGCGGGCAGTGCGGTTTGGCTCGTGCTTGCCTGAGCGCGCGGCGGCGACGTTAGCCGCGATACTGGCCCGGCGTTGCGGCAACGAACTGGCGGAACGCGCGCTGCAGGTGCGCCTGATCGGCGAAACCCGCTTGCGCCGCAACATCGGCAATGGCGTGCCCTTGACGCAGTTGCGCGCGGCTGAACTCGATACGCCGGTTCACGACATACGCGTGCGGCGTCATGCCGTATTGCTCGCGAAACGCGCGAATGAGGTACGAGGGCGAAAGATCGGCGGCGGCGCAGATTTCTTCGAGCTTGAGCGTGCGCGTGTAGTTGCCGTCGATGAATTCTGCTGCGCGCGCGAGGCGCTCGTTCGGTTCGCGTGCGCTGACCGGCGCCGGATTCAGGGACTGCTGGAGCCTCGAGAAATAGGCTACGACGGCGCATTCCTTGCGCAGTGCCGACTCATTCGTATCGACGAGCAGCTCGTAGAGCGCGTTGAGCCCGTCGAACAAATCGCGCTCCCAGCTCAAGGTCTGTTCGAACGGGCGAAAGGCCTCGTGCGCGCCGAAGCCCAGGTCGTGCTGCAGATTCGCGAGCCACGCCGTGTCGAGATAGAACATGCGGTAGGCCCAGGGCTCGTCGGCGGCCGGGTTACAGGCGTGCACGACTTCCGGGTTGATGACCACCACCGCGCCCGCGCTGATATGCGAGAGCGTGCTCCCGTTCAGGTAGGTGCTGCGCCCGCCCGTGACCGCGCCGATCGAGAACGTGCCGTGTGCGTGACGGCCGTAGCGGACCTTGCGGCCGTCGGCGATCGCGCGCACCTCGATGAACGGCAGGTCAGCGTCGCGCCAGAAGTAAGGTTGTGCGTCGGACGTCGTGGCTTGCGGCATGGGAGACCCCGGAGTGATGCTGCGCGCATCGAGCGACGCAGGTGGTCCATCTTAGCGCAACGCGAGCAGGCAGGCGGGACGTGATAGGCTAGTTCGAATCGCAGGGCTCATTCCCTTTCCATGCCAGGCGCTGCACATGAACGAAACGAAGCCGACGAAGCCAACGCATACAGCGATTCGCCCGCTGACCGAGCAGGACGCCGAGGCGTTTCACGCCATGCGTTTGTACGCGACCAGAAATAATCCCGCCGGCATCGTCCCGACCTATGAAGAGGAATCGAAGCGCACGCCCGAAGAAAGCCGCGCCCGGGTGCGTGCCACGGAGAACCAGGTCGTATTCGGCGCATTCGTGGACGACACGCTAGTCGGCATCACCGGCCTCATGCGCGAGCCGCGCCGCAAGCTGGCACACAAGGGGCTCATTTGGGGCGTCTTTGTCGATCCTGCATGGCGAGGCGCGGGCATTGCGAGGCAATTGATGGAGGGCGTCATCGCTCACGCTCGTGCGCTAGGCTTGCTCCAGGTGCAACTGGTGGTGAGCGTGCTGAACCCCCGCGCCCAGGCGTTCTACCGCTCGTGCGGCTTCGTGCGCTACGGAGTCGAGCCCCGCGGCCTGTACCTCGACGGCGAGTACGCCGACGACGAACTGATGGTGCTCTTTCTCGACGACCCGGCCGTTCCCGACTGAGCGCCGCGGCGCGGCCGGACAATGCGCAACGCAGAGCGAACGTCAAGTGTGGCGTAACGCACAGTGCGCTCGGGCGAATTATGCGTAGTCATCATTTCGTCATACCTGAACGTCGATAATCCACCGCGAATAATTGGCCGACGTGTCCCGAGCTGCGCAACCATAGCGCAGCCGGCGCGACGAAGGCCCGGGGATTTCGACATGACCATTCGTCACCGCATCACGCTACTCATCGTCCTGATGTTCGTCGCGCTGTCCGCCATCGGCGGCTACGCGGCCTTGCAGGCCCGCCGCAGCGCCACCGACGTCCGCCAGGTTACCCAGGGCGTCGTGCCGAGCGCTCTCGCTTCATCTGACCTCGTGTCGCTCGTGAAAGACGTGCAGCTCGCGACCATGACGCTCGTCTACGCACCCGACGCCACGGTCGCGTCGCTCGCGCAAAACGAACTCAAGGACAAGGAAGCCGCGTTGCGCGCCGCGCTCGACGTGCAGCGCAAGGCCGCCGCGAGCCACGCGCAGGAAGGCCTCGTTTCGCAGGCACAGGAAAGCCTCGCGAACTACTTCTCCGCGATCGACGACACCGCGAAGATGAAGGCGAGCGGCAAGAACGACCTCGCGCAGGCCTATCTCTTCGCGAACGTCGCGCAGTACCGCGACGAACTCGAAGGTATCGTGACGACGATGCGCGTGGAAAAGAACCGCCAGAAGGACGACGCAATCCGCACGCTCAACGGCACGCTCGACACCACGACGAGCGCGATCGCAGGCGTGACGGGCGGCGCGGTGCTGCTGCTCACGCTCATCGGCGCGCTGCTCTACCGCCAGATCACGCGGCCGCTTTCGCGCATGCAGGCCATGATGAGCGAGATCGCGTCCAGCCAGGACTTTACGCGCCGCGTGCCCGTGGGCCGCATGGACGAAATCGGTCATTCGATCGTCGCCTTCAACGGCATGATCGAGAAGATCCAGCAAAGCTCCGCGCAGCTCAAGCGCAAGACCGCCGACATTCAGGCGATGCTCCAGAACATGCAGCAGGGCATTCTCACGGTGGTCGAAGGCGCGACGATCCACAACGAATATTCGGCGTATCTAGAAGCAATCTTCGAAACGAACGAGATTGCGGGCCGCTCGCTGATGGACCTCGTGTTCTCGCACACGGATCTCGACGCCGACACCCTCGCGCAAATCGACGCCGCCGTGCACGCGTGCCTTGGCGAAGACGACGTGAACTTCGCCTTCAATCAGCATCTGCTCGTGAACGAAATCACGCGCACGCTGCCCGATGGCCGTGCGAAGGTGCTCGACCTGAGCTGGTCGGCCATCACCGACGAAAACGACGTGGTCGTGCGCCTCATGCTGTGCGTGCGCGACGTGACGGAGTTGCGCGAACTCGCGGCCGAAGCGGGCGAGCAGAAGCGCCGCCTCGAAATGATCGGCGAAATTCTCGCGGTGAGCGAAGAGAAGTTCCATCACTTCGTGGAAAGCTCGACGAGCTTCATTCACGAGAACGAGCACATCATTCGCCAGCACGACTGCGCGGACACGAGCGCGATTGCCGCGCTGTTCCGCAACATGCATACGATCAAGGGCAATGCGCGCACGTACAGCCTGCAGCATCTCACGGGCGTGGTGCACGAGGTCGAGCAGCGCTACGACGCGTTGCGCCGCGAGGACACGAGCCACGCCTGGGACCAGCAGGCGCTGATCGCCGATCTGGAGCGCGTGAAGACGGCGCTCGAGCACTATTCGAGCATCAACGAAGTGAGCCTCGGGCGCGGCCCGCGTGCGGCTGGCGCGCAAAACGGCGCGGCGAGCCTCACGGTCACGCGCGAAGCGATCGAAGAGACGCTGCGCATCGTCGATCGCACTGACGACAACGACCTGCCGGCCCTGCGTGCGATGCGCGCCGAACTGCGCGCTACGCTGCGCGCCATCGGCACCGAGCGCGTGGCCGATGCGCTCGCGGGCGTGACCGGCTCGCTGCCCCGCTCGCCCAGGAACTCGGCAAGGTGGAACCGGTGGTGCGGATCGCGGACAACGGCTATCGCCTGCGCAGCGAGGCCGCCGGCACGGTGAAGAACGTGTTCATGCACCTGCTGCGCAACTCGCTCGACCACGGCATTGAAATGCCGGCGCAGCGCCGCGCCATCGGCAAGGACGAGTCGGGTCACATCGACATCGACGTGAACGTGCACGACGGTGCGCTGCAACTGACGCTCGCCGACGACGGCCGCGGTCTTGCGCTCGCGCGCATTCGCGGCATTGCGGTGGAGCGCGGGTGGCTGCAGGCCTATGAAGCGGTGAGCGACGACGTGATCGCGGCGTTCATTTTCCGCCCCGGCTTTTCGACGGCGACGAGCGTGACCGAAGTCTCCGGCCGCGGCGTGGGCATGGACGCGGTGCGCGATTTCCTCGAACGCGAGGGTGGCGCCATCGAACTGCGTTTCACCGATGATCGCGCGGGCGCCGATTACCGGCATTTCCAGACCGTCGTGCGTTTGCCGCAGCAGTGGGCCGTAAAGATGGCGGATGCAACACAGGCAAAGCAAGAGGAAGCGCTGGCGGGCTAGCGCATGGCGGGGGTGGAAGTGGTCTTACCGTATTTGATCGAAGGTGCAGCGCTTATCGCGCTGGCGGCCGGCGCGGCTGCCCTGTGGGGCAAGCGTGCGCAAACGCACGCACGTGAGGCAGCGCGCGCGCAGGATGCCGCGCACGCAGCCGCGCTTGCACAGGCTCAAGCGCACCACACGGCGCAGCAGGAAGACGCTGCACGCGAACACGAGTCGCTGGCTGCGCAGATCGAGTCGCTGCGCGCGGAACTCGCGCAGCGCAGGTCCGTGGCCGACGCACTCGAAGCGGCGCTCGCCAGCGAGCGCGCACAGCGTGACGACGCCATGCAGCACGCGGCGCGCATCGCGAGCGAGGCTGCGCGCCTGAAGCTCATGTCGTCGACGTTCGAGCGCTGGCACGAGCAGATGATCTCGCTGATGGCGCAGAACAACGACATGCACAAGAAGAACCAGGAGCTGTCGTCGATCGTGAGCCATGTGCTCATCGTCTCGCTCAACGCTTCGATCGAAGCGGCGCGCGCGGGCGCGGCCGGCCGTGGCTTCTCGATCGTGGCGGGTGAAGTGCGCTCGCTCGCCACGCGTTCGCAGGAACTCTCGAAGAGCTACCGCGACAGCCTGAACCGCAACGACCTCATCACGGCCGCGACGTTCCAGGACATTCAGGCGGGCGGCAAGATGATCGCGGCGACGCTCGCGAGCGTGGAAGCGTCGACGCAGCAGCTGCATCACCAGCTCGAAGCGACGCGCGCCGGGGCGCACGCATGATCGGCACGCAAGCGAAAGACAGCATCGAGCGGATTTTTTTCGCGGCGGCGCGCATGCGTCTCGTGACCGACGCGCAGCACAGCTGTGAAATCGAGCCTCGTGCGGGCGACGCGCCCCAGGGCGAGCACCTGGTCGTGCTGACGATTTCGTCGATGCAGTTCCGCTTGCTGTTGCTGCTGCACTTCGAAGATGACGAGCGCACGCGGCGCTACTACGTGGGCGACGCCGCGCGTGCGCTCACCGAGTGCTTCATGGAGTTCGGCAATCTGTGCTGCGGGGCCATGAACCAGCGGCTGGTCGAGCATTTCCCCGACCTCGGCATGTCCACGCCCTATGCGCTCAGCAGTGGATGTCTGCCGTATCTGCGCGAACTGAAGCCGGATTACGTGCAGTCGTACGCGCTCACGATCGATCACGACGTCCGGCTTGGCGCCACGCTGTGCGTCTGCACGCAGGCGCCGCTCGATTTCGTGGCGAGCACCGCCGCAGTCGAAGTGCACGACAGCGCGGGCGAACTCGAGTTGTTTTGAAGGCAGAGAAAGGAAACATGAACACGAACAAGCCAGTCAGCAAGCTGTTGCTGCTGGAAAGCGATACGGCGCGCGCCGAGGCGATCGCGCAAACCGCAGCCGCACACGATTGCGTGTGCGTGTCGGTGCGACGCGATGCGCTCTCAGCGGCGCTGAAGACGCACTACGACCTGGGCGGCGTGCTGCTCGGCGAGGACTTCGGCGGCACGCTCGAAGCCGCGGCGGCGGTGGCCGTTGCGCTGGAAGCGGAACGCCCCGAACTGCCCGTCGTGCTGCGGCGCGCGGCAAACGGGCACGGGGATGCGTTGCCCGAGCCGTTGCGCCGCCTGCCGTGCGCGAGCTGGCACGAAAGCGATCCCGAAACGTTGATCGCGGCGCTCGAAGCGCACGTGTTCTCGCACGATTACCCGGACCCGCTCGTGGACGGCATCACCGACATGACGCTCGGGCGCCTGCGTGGCCTCTTTGCCGGACTCGAGGTGAACTGGGACACGCCGAGCATTGTGCGCGACCGCATCATCTTCGGCGAGGTGTTGACGCTGATTCCGATCGAGACCGCATGGTGCCGCGGCTGGCTTCTCATGCAGACCGAGGAGGCGCCGCTGATCGAACTCCTGCCGCCGCGCGCGGGCCGCGATGAAGCGAGCGACTTCCGCGACGTGAACGGCGTGCTCGCCGAACTCACGAATCTCGTGTGGGGTGCGTTCCGTAACCGTTATCTGGGTAACGCCCACGCAGCCGGCGAGGCGGGTTGGGGCCGCGCGCAGGTGCAGGTGCCGCTGCTCATCAATCATCGGCGACGCTATCTGTCGTTTGGCTCCGACAACCCGCAGCTGTGCATCAAGTACCGGCTCACGTGCCCGGATACGGGCCGCGAAGTGGTGATCGACCAGCGGTTCGTGTTCAGCCTCGGCTGGTCGCGCGAAAGGTTTGACGAGACGGCCGCTCAGGCCGCCGCCGCTGCCGTCGAAGAGCAGGCCAGCGGCGAACTCGAATTATTTTGATCAAATGCGCGCCCAACGCGGCGCAACAGAGAGGGACAGCATGGCAAAGATTCTGGTGGTGGACGATTCGAGCACGGTGCGCGACGAAGTGGCCGGCTTTCTGCGCAAGAACGGTCTGGACGTGGACACGGCCGTGGACGGCAAGGACGGCCTGGCGAAGCTGCGCTCGAACCCCGGCGTGAAGCTCGTGGTGAGCGACGTGAACATGCCGAACATGGACGGCCTCACGATGGTCGAGAAGATTCGCAGCGAACTCGCGAATACGGCCGTGAACGTGGTCATGCTGACCACGGAAAGCAGCCCGGCCATGAAGGAGCGCGGCAAGGCGGCCGGCGTGCGTGGCTGGATCGTGAAGCCTTTCAAGGGCGAAGCGGTGCTGGAAACGTTCCGCAAGCTCGCAAGCTAAGCGCCGCGCATGCAAAAAAGGCCCCGGCGCGATTGCCGGGGCCTTCGGATCAGACATCACGCCGCGATGGCGTGATCGATAGCCTTCGCCGGGGTCAGCAGCACCGGAATCGACTTCGAAGTCGGCGTGCCCGCGCCATCGGCGATGGACGAAAGCGGCACGAGCGGATTGGTCTCGGGATAGTACGCGCCGAGGCAGCCGCGTGGAATGTCGTACTCCACCAGCATGAAGTCCTCGACGTGGCGCTCGACGCCGTCGTCCCACACGCTCGTGATGTCTACGTGCTGGCCCGGCTCGAAGCCGAGCATCGTCATGTCTTCGCGGTTCGCGAACAGCACGCGGCGCAGGCCGTACACGCCGCGATAGCGGTCGTCGAGACCGTAGATCGTCGTGTTGTACTGATCGTGCGAGCGCGTGGTCATGAGCGTCATGAGGCGCGGACCGTGCTCGGCGCGCGCGCGATGAATGGGCGTATCGAGCGCGATGGCGTGCACGACGAACTGTGCCTTGGCGCTCGGCGTTTTCCACACGCGCTCGCGCGAGGCCACACCCAGGTGGAAGCCGCCCGGGTGCTTCAGGCGTTCGTTGTAGTTCTCGAAACCGTCGAACACTTTTTCGATGCCGTCGCGGATCTTCGCGTAGTCGGCGGCGAGGTCGAGCCAGTCCACCTTGTCGCTGCCGAGCGTGGCGTGCGCCATGCGCGCGACGATCGCGATTTCCGAAAGCAGGTTCGTCGAAGCGGGCCGGTTCATGCCGTAGGAGATGTGCACCATGCTCATCGAGTCCTCGACGCTCACGCCTTGCGGCACGCCGTTCTGCAGGTCGATCTCGGTGCGGCCGAGCGTGGGCAGAATGAGCGCGTCGCGGCCGTGAACGAGGTGGCTGCGGTTGAGCTTCGTCGTCACGTGCACCGTGAGCGCGCACGCGCGCATGGCTTCCCACGTGCGCGGCGTGTCGGGCGTGGCGATCGAGAAGTTGCCGCCCAGGCCGATGAACACCTTCACGTGGCCTTCGAGCATCGCGTGAATCGTTTCCACGACGTCGTAGCCGTGCTCGCGCGGCGGCTCGAAGTCGTAGGCCTTGCCGAGACGGTCGAGGAACGCCTGCGTGGGTTTTTCCTCGATGCCCACCGTGCGGTCGCCCTGCACGTTCGAATGGCCTCGCACGGGGCATAGGCCCGCGCCGCGGCGGCCGATATTGCCGCGCATCATCATGAGGTTCGAAAGCAACTGGATCGTCGCCACCGAATTCTTGTGCTGCGTGAGGCCCATGCCCCATGTCGAGATGACGGCTTTGCCCTTCACGTAGATGTCGGCGAGCTTGAGCACCTCGTCGATCGGCACGCCCGCTTCGGCGACGATCGTGTTCCACGATTCGGCGCGCAGATCGGCGGCGAATGCGTCGAAGCCCACGCAGTGTTCGGCGATGAAATCGACGTCGAGCACGCGCTCCGTGCCTTGCGCGAGCGCTTCGTCGTCGAGTTCGATCACGCGCTTGGCCACGCCCTTGATGAGCGCGAAGTCGCCGCCCACGCGCGGACGGATGAACACCGAGCTGATCTGCACGCCCTTGGGCGAGAGCATGTCGAGCGTGTGCTGCGGGCTCGCGAAACGCTCCAGCCCGCGCTCCTTCAGCGGATTGATCGAGACGATGGTCGCGCCGCGCTTCGCGCATTCGCGCAACTCGCCGAGCATGCGCGGATGGTTCGTTGCCGGGTTCTGGCCGAAGATGAGCAGGGTGTCGGCGTGCTCGAAGTCGTCGAGCGTGACCGTGCCCTTGCCGATGCCCACCGTGCCCGGCAGGCCGCGGCTCGTGGCCTCGTGGCACATGTTCGAGCAGTCGGGGAAATTGTTCGTGCCGTACATGCGCACGAAGAGCTGGTAGAGGAACGCGGCCTCGTTGCTCGCGCGGCCCGAGGTGTAGAACGCGGCGCGGTTCGGGTCGTCGAGCGCGTTGAGGTGCTTCGCGATCAGCTTGAACGCGTCCTCCCACTCGATCGGCACGTAGCGGTCCTGGAGCGCGTCGTAGACGAGCGGATCGGTCAGGCGGCCGTGCTGCTCCAGTTCGTAGTCCGACTGCGCCATCAGTTCGCTAACGGTGTGCTCCTGGAAAAACTGCGGCGTCACGCGCTTGCTGGTCGCCTCCGCCGCCACGGCCTTCACGCCGTTCTCACAGAATTCGAACGTGGAAGCGTGCTCGCGGTCGGGCCACGCGCAGCCGGGGCAGTCGAAGCCGTCGGGCTGGTTCTGCTTGAGCAGCGTGCGGTAATTGCCGCCCGTCACCTTCTCCTTGATCAGGTTGATGGCGACCTGCTTGAGCGCGCCCCAGCCGGCGGCGGGATGATGATACGGCTCGATGCGACCTTGCGGCTTCTTCATGATGCGGTTGGCTTTTCGTCTTCCAGGGCGGTCTGCCCGATGACTCAAGGCTACTGTGTTCCTGTGCTCCCGGAGATCACAGAAAAACCAAAAAACAAGGGGTACAGTTGCGGTGTTTTGTCATAGACTTGCCGGGATCGGCCTCGCGCGCGTGGCCTCCCCCTTTCGCTTGATCGAACGCAACCCGAACGTGACCCGCTACGAGCAACTCGCCGACGATATCGAAGCCGCCGTGCGCCGCGGCGTGTTCGGCCCCGGCGAGCGCATTCTCTCCGTGCGGCGCGCGAGCCAGCAGCACGGCGTGAGCATCAAGACGGTGCTGCGCGCCTATGCGCTGCTGGAAAGCCGCAGCGTGATCGAGTCGCGACCGCAATCGGGGTATTTCGTGCGCGCGCGGGTGGGGCCGCCGCAAGGGCGCGGCGCGGCGGCCGTACAGGGCGCGCAGGGCAAGGACGCCGTCTCGCCGGGCAAGCCGCGCCGCGTCAGCGCGCCGAGGCAGCCCGTGCCCGCCAACGTGGATGTGAGCCGGCTCGTGCTTTCCACGCTGCGCAGCATCGGCGCGCAGGACGCCGTACCGCTCGGCTCGCCGTACCCGGACCCGGCGCTGTTCCCCTGGCGGCGCATCAACCAGTACGCCAACGCCATTGCGCGCCGCCATGCGAGCTGGAACCTCATCGACGACCTGCCGCCCGGAAACCCCGAACTGATCCGCCAGATCGCGCGGCGCTATGCCGAAAACGGCGTGAGCGTCGATCCCGAGGAAATCGTCATCACCGTGGGCGCGACCGAGGCGATCAACCTGAGCCTGCAAGCCGTGGCCAGGCCGGGCGACACGGTGGCCGTCGAATCGCCCACCTACTACGCCATGCTGCACGCCATAGAGCGTCTGGGCATGCGCGCGATCGAAGTGAGCACGCAGTCGGATACCGGCATCGACCTCGACGCGCTGGAGCGCGTGCTGGCGCGCCAGAAGGTCGCGGCCTGCATGGTGATGCCGAACTTCCAGAATCCGCTCGGCTTTCGCATGCCCGACGCAAACAAGGCGCGGCTCGTGGCGCTTGCCGAGGCGCACGACTTGCCCGTGATCGAGAACGACGTCTATCAGGAGTTGTACTTCGGGCAGACGCGGCCTTCCACGCTCAAGCAGTTCGACATGCGCGGCCTCGTGCTGCATTGCGCCTCGTTTTCGAAGAGCCTTTCTGCCTCGTACCGCATCGGCTGGGCGCTGCCGGGGCGCTACCGCGCGCAGGTCGAAAAGCTCAAGTTCCTCAACACGCTCACGACACCCTCGGTTCCCCAGGTGGCGCTCGCCGACTACTTGCGCCACGATGGCTACGACCGGCATCTGCGCCGCGTGCGGCGTTTCTACCGGCAACAGGCGCGGCTCATGCGGGCGATGGTCGAGCGCTTCTTTCCGGCGGGCACGCGCACCTCGGAGCCGCAGGGCGGCTACGTGCTGTGGGTGGAACTGCCGCCGCGCGTCGATTCGATGCGGCTCTATCAGGCGGCGCTCGCGCAGGGCATCACCATCGGGCCAGGCTACATGTTCTCGATGCGCAACGAGTATCACCACTACATCCGGCTGAACTACAGCTACCCATGGAACGCGCAGACCGAAGCAGCGCTGAAGACGCTAGGCGAAATGGCCGCGAAGATGGCATGAGGAGGCAGACGATGAACGCAGATAAAGAACGCGAAGACGGCGACGCTGACGAGTTGGGCGTCGACCCGGTGCTGATTGCCGTGCTCGAGCAGTTGTGGCGCGCGGAATGCGAGAAGCACGAGCGGCAGGGGCGCGCATGGTCGCTCGCGAAACTCTCGAAGCAGGCCGGCGTGCCGATGAGCGGATTGCGCAGACAATTGACGGCGCTCGTAGACGGCGGCCTCGTGGTGACGACGCAGGCCGAAGATGGGAGCGGCACGGCGAGTTTGTCGGACGAGGGGCGGGCGTTTTGTGCGGAGGTGTTCGGCGAGGGCGACTGAAACGCATTAAGCTACGCCAACACCATTCCCCTCACGACCATGGATTACATCGACAGCCTGCGGATCTTCCGCTCCGTCGTCGAGGCGCGCAGCTTCACGCGCGCCGCGGACATGCACAGCCTCACCACGCCTGTCGTCTCGCGCGCCATCGCGCGCCTCGAAAAGCGCCTTGGCAGCCGGCTCTTTCATCGCAGCACGCGCGCGGTGTCGCTCACCGAGGCGGCCGAGCGCTTCTACGAAGGCTGCTGCCGCGTGCTCGACGATCTCGACGCGCTGGAGGCCGACGCCACCGTGCAAACGCGCGAAGCGAGCGGCGTGCTGCGCCTGGTCGCGCACACCACGGCCACGGTCAATCGCCTCGTGCCGCTCATCGCCAGCTTCAAGCGCGCGCATCCCAAGGTGACGCTCGACGTGATCCTCACCGAGCGCCCCGTCGATCTCATCGCGGACGGCTACGATCTCGGCCTCGTGCTGCCGTTCATGCTCAACAACGAATCGACCGTCACGCGCCTGCTCGAGCGCATTCCGCTCGCGCTCGTCACGACGCCCGCGTATCTCGCAGCGCGTGGCACGCCGAAGCATCCTGCCGACCTCGTCGGCCACGTGTTCGTGCCGATGCCGCCTTCCATGCGCAAGCCCGCGATCGCGTTTCGCGTGGGCGACGAGGAAGTCGTCGTGCCGTTGCACCACGAAATCGCCTCGAACAATCCCGAGTTCAACCGCGCGATGGTGCTGCAAGGCTTCGGCATCGGCATTCTCCCCACCGCGCTCGTCGGGGAGGAACTGGAGGCGGGCAAGCTCGTGACGGTACTCGACGACTTCCCGCTCGTCGACATGCAGATCGAGATTCGCCTCGCGTATACCACGCGCACGCTGCTGCCGGCGAAGGTGCGCGCGTTCATCGACCACGCCACGGCGTTTTTCGATGACGTGACGCACGACGCGGCCCTGGAGGCGAAGGCTAATTGAAAGCATGGCCGCGATTATTGTCGCCGCGGCCATAATGTGATGCCGTGCGTAAGGCTTGTTCGGGGCCTGATTGCCGCCTACTCTGTGCATATGCACATCTACCAGTCACCCGAGCACGACGATTGTTTTGCCGTACGCCAGGCCGCGCGGCATCTGTCGCAGCTTTACGAGCGGCACTTGAGCGCGGCAGGACTCACGCCCACGCAGTTCAGCATTCTCGGCGCGCTGGGCCGTGCGTCGAGTCTCACGATGGCGGAACTCGGGCGCTCGATGGTGATGGAGCGCACCACGCTCGTGCGCGCCTTGCGGCCGCTCCTGCGAGGCGCGCTCGTGGCCGATGCGCCGGACGGCGGCGAACGACGCCGCCGTCTCGCGCTCACGCAAGCGGGCCGCACGCGCCTCGAAGCGGCGCACGACCACTGGCGCGCGGCGCAGGACGAATTCGAGCGCCGTTTTGGCGCACGACGCGCCGCGTGGCTGCGGCGCGAGCTGTTTCGCATCACACGGGCGGTTTAACGTTTTCCGTTGGATTTGTGGGTTGCGTCGCGCTTGTTCCCATCGCGGCGTTTTTTTCATCTTTAGTAGTGTATATGCACAGGTAAACGTCATGTCGAGTCCTTCCACTTCCGTCGTGGTCGAGCCCACGCAAGCGAGAGCGCGTACGCGCATCTCGCGCATGCGTCTCGCGCTGGGCGCGGTCGCTCTCGTGCTGGCGG
The DNA here is from genome assembly GCF_040965835.1 of Paraburkholderia sp. BR10872. Lineage (NCBI taxonomy): Bacteria > Pseudomonadati > Pseudomonadota > Betaproteobacteria > Burkholderiales > Burkholderiaceae > Paraburkholderia > Paraburkholderia sp. BR10872. Next base: position 67,567 of record NZ_JBFRCN010000030.1, on the reverse strand, counting down.
CTGCCGCCGGCTATTGGTTCTTTGTGCTGCGCTTCGTCGAGACCACCGACGACGCCTACGTCGGCGGCAATGTCACCGTGATGGCGCCGCGCGTGAGCGGCTTCGTCGCCGAGATTCCCGTGCAGGACAACCAGCGCGTGCACGCAGGCCAGGTGCTGCTGCGTCTCGATTCGCGCGACTATGACGCGAAGCTCGCCCAGGCCAACGCGGAGCTGGCGAGCGCGCGCGCCGCGGTCGACGAGTTGCAGGCGAGGCGCACGTTGCAGGAAGCGGTGATCAACCAGCACCAGGCCGAAGTGCGCGCCTCGAATGCGGAACTCACGCGCAGCGGTCAGGACCAGACGCGCTACCGCGAACTGGTGAAGGACGACGCGGTCTCGAACCAGCTGGTCGAGCGCGCGGATTCCGACTACGCGAAGGCCCAGGCGTCGGTTGCGCAAAGCGGCGCGGCGGTGCTGGCGGCGCAACGCCAGCTCGACGTGCTGGCCGCGCAAATTAACGACGCCCAGGCGCGTGTCGCAACGGCCGAGGCCAACCAGCGCCTCGCGCAACTGAACGTCGAATACACGACCTTGACCGCGCCCGTGGATGGCTACATCGGCAATCGCACGGCGCGGGTGGGCACGCTTGCCAACGTGGGCGCGCCGCTGCTTACGGTGGTGCCCGCCACCGGCCTGTGGGTGGACGCCAACTTCAAGGAAGACCAGTTGAAGAAGATGCACGCGGGCGACCGCGCCGACGTGACGCTCGACGCAGCCAGCGGCACGCTGCACGGCACCGTGGAGAGCCTCGCGCCCGCCACCGGTGCGACCTTCAGCGTGCTGCCGCCCGAGAACGCCACGGGCAACTTCACGAAGATCGTGCAGCGCGTGCCGGTGCGCATCCGCGTCGACGCGAATGCGCCGGCGGACCTGCAAGCCGCGCTGCGGCCCGGTCTTTCGGCGACCGTGAAAGTGCATCTCACGCAAGCGCATTGAAGGGGCCACGACGATGAACGCCACGACCAGCGCCGACCCGACACTCGCTCCGCATCTGCAGCCGATGGCGCAACGCGCCTTCGCGTTCGCGCTGATGTGCATCGGCTTCTTCATGGCCACGCTCGACATCCAGATCGTCGCTTCGTCGTTGCGCGACATCGGCGGCGGTCTTTCCGCGAGCCAGGACGAGCTGTCATGGGTGCAAACGGCTTATCTGATTGCCGAGATCATGGTGATCCCCATGTCGGGCTGGCTCTCGAAGGTGTTCTCCACGCGCTGGCTTTTCGTGGCCTCCGCGGTGGGCTTCACCATCACGAGCATGCTGTGCGGCCTCGCCTGGGACATCAACTCGATGATCGTGTTCCGCGGCCTGCAAGGCGCACTCGGCGCGGCGATGATCCCCACCGTGTTCACCACGGCCTTCGTGCTCTTTCCCGGCAAGCAGCGTCTCGTCGCCTCCACGACCATTGGCGCGCTCGCCTCGCTCGCGCCCACGCTCGGGCCCGTGATCGGCGGCTGGATCACCGATCAATGGTCGTGGCATTGGCTGTTCTATCTGAACCTCGTGCCGGGTATTGCGGTGGCTGCGCTCGTGCCGAAGTACGTGAACATCGACAAGCCCGATCTTTCGCTGCTCAAGCGGGGCGACTATCTCGGCATCGTGCTCATGTGCGGCTTTCTCGGCTGCCTCGAATACGTGCTCGAAGAAGGCCCGCGCAAGAACTGGTTCGGCGACGACGTGATCGTTGCCTGTACGTGGATATCCGCGATCTGCGGCTTTCTCTTCATCGTTCACGCGCTCACGGCGAAGGACCCCATCGTCGATCTGCGCGCGCTGCTCGTACGCAACTTCGGCATTGGCAGTCTGCTTTCGTTTGTCACGGGCATCGGCATTTTCGTGGCCGTTTATCTCACGCCGCTCTTTCTCGCGGAAGTGCGCGGCTACAGTTCACTGCAGATCGGCTTGTCGCTGCTTTCGGTGGGCGTGTTCCAGTTGCTCGCGCTGGGCGTCTACGCCTTCGCCACGCGCTATTTCAGCATGCGCGCGCTGATGCTGTTCGGGCTGATCTGCTTCGGGTTTGGCTGCTACCTGTATGTGCCGCTCACGCACGACTGGGGCTGGCAGCAGTTCCTGGTGCCGCAGGCGCTGCGCGGCATTGGCCAGCAGTTCGCCATTCCGCCTATCGTCACGATGTCGCTCGGTTCGCTGCCGCCTTCGCGGCTCAAGTCGGCCAGCGGTCTCTTCAATCTCATGCGCAACCTGGGCGGCGCGATCGGCATTGCCGTGAGCGCGACGATGCTCAACGACCGGCTCAACTTTCACTATCTGCGCCTGAACGAGAGCGTGACCGGCGGCGCACCGCAGGTGCAGCTGCTGCTGGCGGGCCGTACCGCGTACTGGTCGTCCGTGGCGGGCAATGCACTCGATGCCGCCGAAGCGGGCCTCGCGCAACTGCACGCACTGGTTCTGCGCGAAGCGCTCGTGATGACGTTCTCCGATACGTTCTTCGTGCTCTCGCTTTGCTTCCTGGTCGCCATTGCGAGCGTGGCGTTCTCCAAGCCGATTTCGCTGGGTGGCCCGCCACCCGACGCCCATTGAGGTGCCCCATGAAAACCCCTGAACGCTCATCGACTCCCATGCGTCTCGTACTCTCGCTGCTTTCGGCCGCCGTGCTCGCCGCATGCGCGGTGCAGCCCGCGCAGCATCCCGACTTGCCCGCCACGGTGCACGAAACGGCGCCGGTGGCATGGCGGATCGACGCGCCGCAGGACGCCATCGAAGCGCGCGCCTGGTGGGCGCAATTCGGCGACCCGACGCTCGATACGCTGCTCGCCACGGTGCTCGAAGGCAATCTCGATTTGCAGGCCGCCGCCGAACGCGTGAAGCAGGCGCAATCGATCACGACGCAAAAGCACGCGGCGCTGCTGCCGCAACTGGACTTCACCGCGCATGGCGCTTATACGCGGCAGAACACGCCGCCGCCGCTCGGCTATGTGAAGCAGGCAGGCGCGGGCCTCGCGCTGAGCTGGTCGCCCGACGTGTTCGGCGGCGAGCGGCTCGACCTGCTCGCGGCGCAAGCGAATCTCGTGGGCCAGAAGCATGCGCTCGATGCCGTGCGTCTCGCGCTGGCGGCGAATACGGCCTCGGCGTACGTCGATCTGCGCTATGCGCAGGCGGAACTGAAGATCCTTCAGGATAACCTGGAGATTCGCAAACACACCTTGCTGCTCACGCAAGACCGCCTGAAATACGGCCTTTCCACGCAACTGGACGTGGCACGCGCACAAACGCAGCTAAGCGAACTGCAGGCGCGCATTCCGCGGGCGCAGGCGAGCATCGATCATCAGTTGAACCTGATCGCGGTGTACACGGGACGCACGCCGGAGTCGGTGGCGCAGCTCGCGCTCGCGCAAACGGCGCCCATTCCCGGCGTGCCCGCGAGCGTGCCGCAGATGCTGCCTTCCGAAGCGCTGCTGCGCCGCCCCGACGTGCAGGCCGCCTACGCCACCGTGCAGCAGCGCGCGGCGGAAGTGGGCGTGGCGCGCGCCGAGCGTTATCCGAAGTTCACGCTCAATCTCACGGACGGCATTCTCGCGGCGTCCTACCTCGGCATGCCCACGCTCACGGATAACCTCTTTAGTGCGGCGATCGGCGCGACGAGTCCGATCTTCAACGCGGGGCGCATCACGGCCGACATCGACCAGAGCGAGAGCCGCATGCGCGAGTCGCAACTGAATCTGCAGGAGACCATGCTGCAGGCTCTGCGCGAAGTGGAAGACAGCCGCAGCGATCTCGTGAGCACGGCGGGCCAGACGCAGCAGTTGAACGACGCGCTGGCTTCGTCGGCGCAATCGCTCAAGCTCGCTAACCAGCTCTACAAGGGCGGCGCCACGGACTTTCTCGATGTGCTGAGCGCGCAGCAAACCTTACTCGCCGATCAGGATCTGCTCAACGACGCGCAGCGCGAGCGCGCGCAAGCGGCGGTGGCGCTCTACCGGTCGCTGGGCGGCGGCTGGAGCCAGAGCGGCGACGTGGTGCTCGCGCAGGAAACGCTGGCGCACGGCGGCTAAACGGCACGGCCAGAACCATGACCTTGCGCTCAAGCGCCCGAAGCCGCCTCGCGCGCCAGCGAGCGCCACTGCGCCGGCGTCATGCCCACGTGGCGCTTGAAGCCGCGCTGGAACGCGGCGTCCGACTGGTAGCCGACGAATTCGCCGATCTCCGCCACGCTGTCGTTGCTCTGCGCGAGCATGCGGCCCGCGAGTGTCATGCGGATATCGGTCAGCACGTCGGCGGCCGAGCGGCCGATGGCCTCGTCGAAGTGCCGCGCGAAGGTCGCGCGCGACATGTGGCAAAGCTCGGCAAGCTCGGGCAGCGTCCAGGACTTGCCGGGCGCTTCGAACATGGCGTCGATGGCGGGTTGCAGGCGCGGCCGCTGCGCGAGCGCGAGCAGGCCGCGCGGCGGGGCGTCGCCGGCGCTGGCGTAGCGCAGCGTGAGCCCGAAGAGCGCGCCCGACAGATGGTTCACGAGCGACTCGCTGCCCGGCGCCGCCTCATATGCTTCGTCGCGCAACAGCGCGATCAGGCGCACGAGACGTTCGGGGGCTTCCGTGCCGTCGCGCGCGCTATGCACGACGAGGCGCGCCGGCAGATTCTCTCGCAGCAGGCGCTGCGGCACGGCAGGCAGCAGGAAGCGGCCGCACAGGACGTCGGCGATGGCGCCATCGCCCACATTCGTTTCGATGCTCACGCCGTTTTCCATCCGCCTGGCAACTACGGCGGGCGCCGTGCCGCTGCCGTCGTGCAGCACGTGCGCGCTGCCCGAGGGAAACAGCACGATGTCGCCGGCATGGAGCGCGACGGGCGCGCCGTGCGCGTCCTCGACGATGGCGCGCCCCGCAAGCAGCACGTGATAGCGGATTTCACGCTCCTTCGCAGCGGGATCGTCGATGCGCCAGGGCGCGCCGAAATGGCAGCGCACGTCGAGGCGGCCGGCAACGGGCATCAGCGCGAGAAGGCGGCTCAGCAGATCCATGGTGGGCGAGTGAGACGATCGAGCATGAAGTCGCGCCATTCTGGCATTAAAAGCGCGACGGTGCGCGACTACACTGCATCCATGCCATCGACGATGGCAGCGCGACACAGACACCCGCTCGCGACCCGCAACGTTAAAGGAGCAAAACATGTCCCGTCTTTCCGCCATCAAGCCCGAAGCCGCCACCGGCGCCGCCGCTGAAATCTTTGCAAAGATCCGCAAGGCCGTGGGAAAGGTGCCCAACGCCTACGCCACCATCGGCACGCATAGCCCCGAAGCGCTCGGCGCGCTGCTCAACATGGAGGCCGTGATCTCCGCCGGCACGCTGTCGAAGCCCGACATCGAAGCGATCAAGCTCGCGGTGAGCGAAGTGGCGGGTTGTGATTACTGTCTCGCCGCGCACACGCTGGCGGGCAAGTTCGCCGGGCTCGCGCCGGAAACGATGAAGGCGGTCCGCGCAGGCGAAGCCACCGGCGACGCGAAGCGTGACGCGCTCGTGCACTTCGTCCGCCTGTTGGTGACCACGCACGGCACGGTGCCCGAAGCGGAAGTTAGCGCGATTCGCGAAGCCGGTTATACCGAACGCCAGATCGTGGAAATCGCGCTCGCCGTGACGTCGATCACGTTCACGAACCTCGTGAACCGCGTCAACGATACGACGCTCGATTTCCCGGCCGCGCCGTAACGTAGCGGCAACGGTTTTACCACCCCGCGTGCGCTGGACACGACATCAATCGTGCCAGCGCACGCGAGCGCTTGTTCCACAAAATCGTTTGATAGTGTGCATATGCATACATAGAATGGTAGTGGAACAGCGCATATGAAAGGAGAGTCGACCATGAGTACACGCGAGATCGTTTTGTGCCAGCCGGTGCGTACGGCAATTGGCGGATTCAACGGTGCGTTCAAGGGCGTGCCGGCTACGGAGCTAGGCGCGGCGGCGGTGCGCGAAACGCTCGCGCGCGCGAAGCTCGACCCGGCGCGGCTCGGCTCCGTGGTGCTCGGCAACGTGGTCCAGGCGGGCAACAAGATGAATCCCGCGCGTCAGGCCGAGCTTGGCGGCGGCGTGCCGGTTCAGGTGCCCGCGCTCACGGTGAACCGCGTATGCGGCTCCGGTGCGCAAGCCGTTGCGAGCGCCGCGCAGGAAGTGATGCTGGGTCTTGCCGACGTCGCGCTCGCGGGCGGCATGGAGAACATGGACCGCGCGCCGTACTTGCTGGACGGCGGGCGGTGGGGCTATCGCATGGGCAACGCCGAGATTCACGACAGCATGCTGCGCGACGGCCTCGTCGATGCGTTTTCGGGCCAGCATTCGGGCTGGCATACGGAAGACCTCGTGACGCGGGCCGGGCTCACGCGTGCTGAACAGGACAACTGGGCCGCGCGTTCGCAGCAACGCTTTGCTGCCGCGCAAGCGGCGGGGCGCTTCAAGGAAGAAATCGTCGCGGTGGAGATCAAGGGCAAGAAGGGCATGGAGCGCATCGATACCGACGAAGCGCCGCGCCCCGACACGACGCTCGAAGGGCTCGCGAAACTGCGTCCCGCGTTTCGACCGGACGGCACGATCACGGCGGGCAACGCGCCCGGCCTGAACAGCGCGGCGAGCGCCATGCTTGTGGCCGAGCGCGGCTTTGCCGAAGCCGAGGGGCTCTCGCCGATGGTCAGGCTCGTGGCGTGGGGCGTCGCGGCGGTGGAGCCGGGCCTGTTCGGTCTTGGCCCCGTGCCCGCCGTGCAACTCGCGTTGGGGCGCGCCGGCTGGTCGCTGGCCGACGTGGAGCGCTTCGAGATCAACGAGGCATTCGCGGCGGTACCGCTCGCGGTCATGAAGCAGCTCGGCATTCCCGAGGACATCGTGAACGTGGAAGGCGGCGCGATTGCGCATGGCCATCCCATCGGCGCGACGGGCGCGATTCTCACCACGCGCCTCGCATGGTCGATGCAGCGCGACGGGTTGCGTCGCGGCGTCGTGACGCTTTGCATCGGCGGTGGCCAGGGTATCGCGCTCGCGCTCGAGAAAGTATGATGGCCGGGCCACGTGAGGCGCGTGGGGCTGAGATACGAACTGGGAAACAGGCGGGGAACACGATGACGAAGCGGATCACACGCGAGGAATGCAACTGTTTTGCGCTGCGGCAGGCCGCGCGTTTCGTCACGCAGCTTTACGAGCGGCACCTCTCGCAGGCCGACGTGACGGCCGCGCAGTTCACCATCCTCTCTCGCCTCGCGGGCCGGCCCGACGCCACGGCCGCCGAACTCTCCGACGACCTCGTGATGGACCGCACGACGCTCGTGCGGGCGCTCAAGCCGTTGCAGCGCGACGGCCTCGTGCTCACGGCGGCAGCCGAGCACGACACCCGCACGCTGGTCTACCGGCTTTCGGCTGCGGGCTTGCGTCGCTACGACAAGGCGCATGCGTTATGGCTCGACGCGCAGGCCGAGTTCGAGCAGCACATGAAGCGCGACCGCGCGAAGGCGCTGCGCACCGAGCTGTTTGCCCTGACGAAGGCTGCGTCGGGCTGACACACCAGCTACGCGCGCACGCGTTTCGTAAGCCCTTGAGGGAAGGCGGCCACGCCAGCAATCAGATCTGGCGCGAAAATGGCATCATGAGAATTCCAGGAGTCTGACGCTCTGCCGCCGGGTTCTCATGAGACGATATCGACCGCCGCCCAACTTTCTGCGTGACCACGCGCATCCAGCCTGGCGCGATATCGCGTTGACTACGTTGCCCGTGGCCCTGTTCTGCGCGATGGTCGTCGGCCTCGTCTTCTGGCTCGTCGATCCCGCGCCGCCGCGCACGATCACGATCAGCGCGGGCCCCGCCGACAGCTCCTTCATGCAGATGGCCCAGGCCTACCGCGCGATCCTCGCGCGCAATGGCGTGACGCTCAACATCCTCGAATCGGACGGCTCGGTGCAGAACCTGCAGCGCCTGCTCGATCCGAAGCAGCATGTGGATCTCGCGTTCGTGCAGGGCGGTGTCGCCGACGGTATCGACACACGCTCGCTGATGTCGCTCGGCAGCGTGGCCTATTTGCCTATCGTCGTTTTCTATCGCGGCTCGGGCCTCACACGGCTCTCCGAACTCGACGGCCAGCGCATCGCCATTGGCCGCGTGGGCAGCGGCACGCGCGAGCTGGCGCTCAAGCTGCTCTCCGCGAACGGCATCGATCCCGGCGGCGACTCCACTTTCCTGCCGCTCGACGGCATGGATGCGGCCACGGCGCTCGTCTCCGGCCGCGTGGAGGCCGCGATGCTGAGCGGCGACTCGACCACGCGCGCGCTCATGCTGCGTTTGCTCGATATTCCCGGCATCTCGGTGATGAGCTTCGATGAAGCGGCCGCTTATACGCGGCTCTTTCCGTATCTGGAGAACGTCGACCTGCCGCCCGGCGTGCTCGATCTGCGCAGGCGCCAGCCACGCGAAACGGTGCATCTGATCGGCCCGACCGTCGAACTCGTCGCGCGCGATACGCTGCATCCCGCGCTGTCCGATCTGCTCATCGAAGCGGCAGGCGAGGTGAACGGCGCGCCCGGCATCCTGCAGCGCGAGGGCCAGTTTCCGAGCCCGGCGGTGCACGACTTTCGCGTGAGCGAGGACGCCACGCGCTACTACAAGTCGGGCAAGAGCTTTCTCTATCGCGCGCTGCCGTTCTGGCTCGCGAGCGTGACGGACCGTCTGCTCGTGCTGCTGCTGCCGTTGGCCGTGCTCGTGATTCCCGCGTTGCGCACGATACCGGCGCTGTATCGCTGGCGCGTGCGCTCGCGCATTTATCGCTACTATGGCGCGCTCATCGCCATCGAGCGCGACGCGCGCATGCATACGAACGAAGAACAGCGGCGCGCGCTGATCGAAGAACTCGACGAGATCGAGCGATCCCTCAATACGCTGCGCATGCCGCTCGCGTTCGCCGATGCGTTTTACGTGTTGCGCGAACACGTGGGTTTCGTACGTATGCACTTGAATGCCGGCGAGTCGCAATCGCACTCCAGCGCGGTCTAATTCGTATTCACGATATTGTTACGCCCAACGTAGTTTCCTTCTCGTTGATGCACGTCGCTTAATCGCCGTGTTGCAACAGATCTTCGGTTGACACTGCGAGTCTCGCGCCTTTATTTTTTGTAGCCACGCCGTCGCGGCGTCGAGACAGTAAGGATCGCTTGAGGTTTGCGAATGTTCGATCCCTGCGCGTATCAGAACCATTGCTCGTAACCGGGAGGACCATAACGTGAAAACATCCGGTGCAAGCCAGCGTCTTGCCTGGCTCGTGTGTGCCACACTCGCGGGCGCGCCGCTCTTCGTGGGGCCGCTCGGGCCCACTGCCGCGCTTGCGCAGAACGCGGCGCATCTTTCGAATCAGCAGCTCGATTCCCTCACCGCGCCCATCGCGCTCTATCCCGACGCGTTGCTCGCGCAGGTCCTCATGGCCGCCACGTTCCCGCAAGACGTGTCCGCTGCCGCCGCGTGGACAAAGTCCAACCCGAACCTCAAGGGCGACGACGCAGTGAAGGCCGTCGCCTCGCAGCCGTGGGACCCGAGCGTGCAATCGCTCGTAGCGTTCCCGCAGGTGCTCGAAACCATGGCTTCGAAGCCCGACTGGGTCCAGCAGATCGGCAAGGCGTTTCTCGCGCAGCCCAACGACGTGATGGACTCGGTGCAGCGCCTGCGCGTGCAGGCGCAGAAGGCGGGCAACCTCAAGTCCAATGAGCAGCAAAAGGTCGTGGTCCAGCCGGCCTCGAGCACTTCGACCACGCAGACCATCGTGATCGAGCCTGCGAATCCGCAGGTCGTGTACGTGCCGACCTATAACCCCACGGTGGTTTTTGGCGTATGGCCGTATCCGGCCTATCCGCCCGTGTATATGCCACCGCCTCCGGGCTACGCCATTGCGTCGGGGTTCGTCGGCGGGCTCGCGTTCGGTGCCGGCATCGCGGTCGCGAATTCGTTGTGGGGCGGCTTCAACTGGAACAACCACGACGTGAACATCAACGTCAATCGCTACAACAACGTCAACGTCAACAACCGCATCAACTCGAACAACGGCACGGCGAACTGGAATCGCAACGCCAATGTCGAGCGCCGCCAGAACTACAACAACGCGAACCTGAACGGCCAGCGCAACCAGTACCGGGGCTACGACCAGTCGCGCTCGCAGGCTATGGAGACCCTGCAGAACCGCACCGGCCAGAACATGAGCGGCAATGCCCAGCAAAGACTCCAGGGCATCCAGGAAGGCGGCCGGCCGAATGCCAGCGGCGGCAACGGGCTCAACAACCGCGCCCAGAATGGCGCGCAAAACGCCAACCGCGGCAACGAGCTGAATAACCGCGGGCAGAACAGCGCGCAAAACGCGAACCGCGCGAACGATCTCAACAACCGTGCACAGAGCATGAATCGCGACAACGCGTTACGCGGTGCGGGCGATGGCTCCAATGCGCGCCTCGAACAACAACGCGGCCAGCAAAGCCGTGAAGCGCTCCAGAGCCATGGCGGCTTCAACGGCGGCGGAGGCGGGGGCGGTGGCGGCTTCCATGGTGGTGGCGGGTTCGGCGGTGGCGGCGGAGGTGGCGGGCGTCACTTCGGCCGTCGATAACGTTGAATATCATGAGGAGCCTCGCAATGATCCGCATTTCCGCACGCCGCCTGCCGCACGACTACGCGCTCGCGCTCGGTACGGCACTCGCCCTCTTTGGCGCGCCCGCACTGCTGCCCGCCCAGTTCGGCGGCGCCGCCGTCTACGCACAGGCCGTCTTCTCCACGCCCGAAGCCGCGGCGAACGCGTTCACCGATGCACTCGCGACCAACGACCAGGGCGCCATGAAGCGTGTGCTCGGCAACGATTTCACCGAGTTCATCCCCACGCAAAACATCGGTCAGGACGATATCGACGACTACCTTGGCGCCTGGGCGAAGGGTCATCGCGTCGTACCCGACGCCACGCCGGTTGCCGGCAAGGCGAGCGCTCACGTCGAGGTGGGCGACAGCGGCTGGACGCTGCCCATCCCCATCGTGCAGTCGGGCAAGGGCTGGCACTTCGACCCGCGTGAAGGCGCGAGCGAAATTCTCACGCGCCGCATCGGCCGCAACGAGCGTGCTGCCATGCTCACCTCGCTCGCCTACGTCGACGCGCAGAACGACTATCGCAAGCTCACGCAGCACTATGCGCAGCGCCTCGTGAGCACGCCGGGCACGCACGACGGTTTGTACTGGCCGGTCGAACCGGGCGAGACCGAAAGTCCGCTTGGGCCGCTCGCGGCAGCCATGCCGGGCAACGCGAAGATCACGCCGACCGAGGGGTATCACGGCTATCACTTTCGCATTCTCACCGCGCAGGGACCGCACGCCAGTGGCGGCGCGCGCAGCTATCTCGACAACGGGGATCTGAGCGGCGGTTTTGCGCTCGTGGCTTGGCCGGCGCAATACGGCAAAACCGGTGTGATGAGCTTCATCATCAACCAGGACGGCCAGCTTTATCAGAAGAACCTCGGGCCGAACGGCGCGCATACGGCAGCGGCGATCAAGGCATTCGATCCCGACTCGTCCTGGCAGGCCACTAGACCCTGATTGGCGATCCGCGGTCCGTTGGTGGGCATGATGTCCAGGTTTGTTCTCCAACGGACGCCTCACACGGAATTCGGGCACAATCAAGCCACGGCGACGTGGCTGTCGCCCGATGCGGGCTTTGGCCAACGGAAGCGGAGAGGTCGGGCATGTAGCTTGCTCAATCTTTCCCGCACTCTCATTCGTGTGGAGATAACCAAATGCAACGACGCAACTTCATGCTGACGGCGGCGGTGACCCTTGCCTCGGGCGGTCTCACGCTCGCGGGCTGCACCACCACGACGAATTCGAATTCCACGGCGTCGCAGAACATGTCCAAGCGGCAGTCGATCGACGCGTCTGTGGACGGCACCCTCTCGCGGCTGTATTCGACCGTGAAAGGCTCGCACGAACTCCTCGCGAAGTCGCGCGGCGTGCTGGTGTTCCCCGAGGTGCTGCAGGCCGGCTTCATCGTCGGCGCGCAGTATGGCGAGGGTGCGTTGCGCGTGGGCGGCGCCACGGTCGGCTACTACAGCACCGTGTCGGGCTCGTTCGGCCTGCAGGCCGGCGCTCAGTCGAAGGCGCTCATCTTCGCCTTCATGACGCAGGACGCACTCGACAAATTCCGCGCGACGGACGGTTGGGCGGCGGGGGCCGACGCTTCGGTCGCGCTCGTGACCGTGGGCGCGAACGGTGTCGTCGACACCAACACGGCCACGCACCCGGTCGAAGCCTTCGTGCTGACCAACGCGGGCCTGATGGCCGACGTCTCGCTGGCGGGCACCAAGGTCACGCGTCTGAATATCTGACAAGGCGCGCACCGGTAAAAAGCGCCGGATCATGTAAAAAAGGGCAAGGCGCTCAAGCCTTGCCCTTCGTCATTTCTGCGCGGCTCGAACTGGCGCCGCCGCGTACGTCACCGCGTACGTCACTCAGCAGCCCGTATTCTTCACACGCTCGACTTCGAGGCCGAACCACGGGCGCAGCTTCGTGCCGAGCACATTGCCCGCGAACGCGCACACGAGCCACAGCCAGCCGTGCAGGCTGCCCGAGACGATGCCGCTGAAATACGCGCCGATATTGCAGCCGTAGGCGAGGCGCGCACCATAGCCAAGCAGCAGCCCACCGATCACGGCCGCCACGAGCGAGCGCAGCGGAATGCGCCACACCGGCGCGTAGCGGCCCGCGAGCGAAGCCGCTGCCATTGCACCGAGCACGATGCCGATGTCCATGACCGTGGTGACGTCGTGGCTTGCCGGGGCGGCGAGCGCGGCGGCGTTCGGGCCGGCCATCCAGTACTTCCAGCTCGCCACGTCGATGCCGAGCGTGGCGAAGCCCTTCGCGCCCCACAGCGCGAATGCCGAGGTCACGCCCCAGGGGCGGCCCGAGAGCGCGAGCGTCGCGAAATTCAGGATCGCGAGCGCGACCGCGCCGGCGAGCAGCGGCCACGGGCCATGCAGCCACGGCGAGCTGTGCGGCGCGCGCGGTTCGTTGACGAGGCGGCCGTGGCGGCGCTTTTCTACGAGCACGGTGAGCGCGGCGATGAGCGCAAACACGACGAGGTTGAGCGCGATGGCCGGCGCGGCGCCGAACGCGTTCACGAGCGAGAACGGCTTCAATTGCGGCATCGACGTCCAGAACGGCATGTGCGCCGTGGCGACCACGGAGCCCACGATAAAGGCGATGAGCGTCACGACCATGCGCGTGCTGCCGCCACCCACGGTGTAGAGCGTGCCCGAGGCACAGCCGCCCCCCAGCTGCATGCCGACACCGAACATGAACGCGCCGACGATGACCGATGTGCCCGCGGGCGAAACGAGGCCCGTGACCGGATGGCCGAAGAGCGAACCTGCTGCGAGCGCGGGGAAGAACAGCAGCACGCCGATGGCGAGCATGACCATCTGCGCACGCAGGCCGGCGCCCCGCCCATCGGCGATGAATACGCGCCATGCCGAGGTGAAGCCGAACGCCGCGTGATAGAGCGTCATGCCGAGCAGCGCGCCGACCACGTAGAGCGCCGCCTGACGCCCGCTCACGGTCTGCGCGAGATATACCGCGCCGAGCGCGACGAGCAACAGCGCGATGCCTAGCGGCCTGGGATTGATGGAGTCGAGTCGGCGCGGCGCGCGCGCGAGCGGCGTGGAGAGGTCGGACATGGGAGCGAGGGCAGCCCGGAAAGCCGCCAGGAAAATCAATCGATGAAAGCAAAACGATAGCACGAATCGCAAATCGGTCTGGCCGAGCCCCCGGGCCGGCTTTTCGCGACTCGCGTTGGGCCATGAGACATCGCCACAAACCCCGTCCAGACGGGGCTTTCCCAGACATTGGGACGAACCTGCGCCAAATCCCGCGAAGCCCTGCGCCCATCATGGATTTCCCCTATGCAGCGCCGCGCGCCGTCTGCCGTTAGGCGAGACGAGGTGCGAAGACGCGTGGGCCGCGCAAAGTCGCACTGGCTGGAAGATAAAAAAACGCAACGGAGACCTCATGCTGGGAAACATCACCATTCGCCGTGGGCTAACGCTCGTCATCGGTATCTTCGTCGCGTTTCTGCTGACGGTGATCGGCGTGTCGTATGGCGCGCTCAAGATCACCAACGACAGCCTGCACGACGCCCAGCGCGGCGCGCAGTCGCTCGACGCCCTCAAGAGCAGTTCGGAACGCCTGCTCCAGGTGCGTCTCGCGCTCGGCGGCTACGAGACGCTCTTCAGCGTCGGCAAGGCCACGGACGGCTTGCTCGACAAGGCGCACGAGGTGCTCGTGAATTCGAACAAGGAATTCGCGCGCTACAGCGCCGGCCCGTTCGACGACCCCGAAGAGGCGCGCCTCGCCCAGGCCGTGAGCAGCGCGCGCGAGGCGCTCGTCTCGCAAGCGCTCGAGCCCGAGTACAAGTCGCTCGTCGACAACGATTTCAACACCTTCCGCACGATCCAGGGCGAAACCGCCGACCGCTACTACGGCGCCTACGCGAAGGCGATCGACGCGCTCGAGACCTGGCAGGCCACGCGCCAGCAGCACGACGCCGATACCGCCGCGCAGCGCTTTCGCCTGTCGCTCATCGTGTTCGGCGTGATCGGCGTGGTGGGCGTGGCGATCGGCGTGTTCGCGCGCGTGGGGCTCGCCGCCGCCGTGGTCAAGCCGGTGAACCATGCGATCCGCCATTTCGAGCGCATCGCCGCGGGCGACCTCACGGTGGACGTGCGGGTGCGCTCGAAGAACGAAATGGGCCAGCTGCTGGGCGCGCTGCAGACCATGCGCGACGGCCTCGTGGGCACCGTCTCGCGCGTGCGCGGCAGCACGCACGAAATCACCCAGGGCGCGAAGCAGATCGCGTCGGGCAACGTCGATCTCTCGGATCGCACGGCGCAGCAGGCGGCGGCGCTCGAAGAAACGGCGGCGAGCATCGAGGAGCTTTCGGCGGCGGTGCGCCAGAACACGGACGGCGCGAAGGAAGCGAGCGGGCTCGCCCAGACCGCGCTCGAAACGGTCACGCGCGGCGCCGACGTGGTGGCCCGCGTGAACGCGACGATGAACGACATCACGGCCTCGTCTCAGAAGGTGGAGGAGATCACCGGCATCATCGAGGGCATCGCGTTCCAGACCAACATCCTCGCGCTCAATGCGGCGGTGGAGGCGGCGCGCGCGGGCGAGCAGGGCCGCGGCTTCGCGGTCGTGGCGAGCGAGGTGCGCAGCCTCGCGCAGCGCTCGGGCACGGCGGCCAAGGAGATCAAGGAGCTGATCGCGGCCTCGGCGGCGACCGTCGGCGCGGGCGCGCGCCTCGTGGAAGACGCGCGCCGCACCATGGACGAGGCGCGCAGTGCGGTGGCGCGCGTGAGCGGGATCATGAGCGAGATCGAAACCGCGACGCACGAGCAGAGCGACGGCATCGAACAGGTGAACCGCGCGATTGCGCAGATCGACGAGGTCACGCAGCGTAACGCGGCGCTCGTGGAGGAAGCGGCGGCGGCCGCGCAGTCGCTCGAATCGCAGGCCGATCTGCTGCGCGAGGCCGTAGCGGTGTTCAATCTGGGCGGCGCGGGGCAGGCCGGTACGCGTCCGGCGCAAGCCGCTGCGGCGGACGCGCGCGCGGCCCGCGGGAGTACGCCGGCGCTGGCCTGAGCCAGCCGTGGCGGGTTGTCCTTGCCGTTGCAAGGACAACCTCCGGCCGCTTTAACCTGAGGTTATACCCCGCGCGCAATTCGCAATTGAGTTCCCCATCGTTCCCGGCGAGACTGGCGGCATAGGCAGTCAGGGTTTGGTCGTCAGCGAAAGAGAACAAGGGATCATGCGAGTTTGCGTTTTAGGCGGTGGGGTGATTGGCGTAAGCACGGCATACGCGCTCGCTCGCGATGGGCACGAAGTCACGCTGGTCGAGCGCCATGCCGATGTGGCGCGCGAAACGAGCCACGCCAATGGCGGGCAGCTCAGTTACAGCTACGTCGCGCCGCTCGCGGACCCCTCCGTGCTGCCCAAGCTGCCGCAATGGCTCTTCTCGCGCGACGCCGCACTGCGTTTCGTGCCGCGGCTCGATCCGCACCAATGGCGCTGGTGCGCCGCGTTCCTGCGTGCGTGCACGCGCGCACGCAGTCGCGCGACCACGGCCGAATTGCTCGGCCTCGGCTTTTTGAGCCAGCGACTCATGCACGAGGTGGTCGAGCGCGAAGCGCTGTCATTCGACTACGTGCGCAACGGCAAGCTCGTGGTGTATCGCGACGAGCAAGGGTTTGCGCTTGCGCGCCGCCAGGCGCATTACCAATCGACGCTGGGCTGCGTGCAACACGCGCTCGACGGCGCGGCGTGCGTCGCGCTCGAACCCGCGCTCGCGCATATCGGCGCGGAGATCGTGGGCGGCATTCACACGCCAGGCGAAGAGGCCGCCGACTGCGATCAGTTCACGCGTGGCCTTGCACACGCGGCACAGCGCGACGGCGTCAACCTGCAACTGGCCACCGAGTTTTCCGGACTGCGAACGAAAGGGCTGCGGGTGCTCGCCGCGCAGACCTCGCAGGGCGACATCGAAGCCGACGCTTTCGTGGTGTGCCTGGGTTTCCAGAGCCAGCCGATGCTCGCCTCGCTCGGCGTACACGTGCCCGTGTATCCGCTCAAGGGCTACAGCCTCACGCTCCCCAATGCGAATGCGCAGGGCGCGCCGCGCGTCTCGGTCACGGATGCGCATCACAAGGTCGTCTACGCTCCGCTCGGCGAGCGACTGCGCATTGCAGGCATGGTCGATCTCACAGGCATGAACCCGCACGCCGACGACGCCCGCATCGCGCTGCTCACTCGCCAGGCGCGCGAAACCTTCCCCGACGCGGGCGACTACGACGCCATGCAGACGTGGACCGGCATGCGTCCCGCCACGCCGGACAGCAAGCCGGTGATCGGCGCCACGCACTTTCGCAACCTGTGGCTCAACACGGGGCACGGCGCGCTCGGCTTCACGCTCGCGCTCGGCAGCGCACAGCTGCTCGCCGATCTGCTGGCGGAGCGCGAGTTGCCGATCGACGGCGACGCCTTCGCGCCGGGCCGCTGATCTGGCTCGCTGATTCGCCAACGAGGCGCTACTGCAGCGTCGCGCCTTCCTCGCGCACGACCACGCTCGTGCGTCCGTCGATGCTCACCGGCACTTCGCCGCGCACGGTCGCGCGCCGGACGACGCGGCGCGCGTCGCCGTAGTCGTTGATCGCATAATGTTGCGTGGCGCGGTTGTCCCAGATCGCGACGTCGCCTTCCTGCCAGTTCCAGCGCACCGTGTTTTCGAGCCGCGTGACGTGCTCGTGGAACACCTGCAGCAGATGCGCCGAATCGGACGACGAGAGACCTTTGAGCCGCTGCACGAAGTGGCCGAGCACGAGCGTGCGTTCGCCCGTTTCCGGATGCACGCGCACCACGGGATGTTCGGTTTCGTACACCTTCGACGTGAAGACTTCGCGGTAACGCTTGAGCTGCGCGCTGTCCGCGTTCGTGTGCGTGGACGCGTAGTCGTAGGCGTTGGTGTGGAGCGCCCAGAGCGTATCGGCGAGCGCGCGCAGCGGCTCGGGCAGTTGCGCGTACGCGGTGGCCGTATTGGCCCACACCGTGTCGCCGCCAAATGGCGGAATCACCACGGCGCGCAGGATCGAGACCTTCGGGTAGGCGTCGACGAAGGTGACGTCGGTGTGCCACGAGTTGGCGCGCGCGCCGTGCAGCGAATCGAGTTCCAGCAGGCTGCCGCCTTCCACCGAGGGCACCGTAGGGTGCGCGACCGTTTCGCCGAAGCGCCGCGCGAAGGCTTCCTGCGCGGTATCGTCGAGATGCTGCTGGCCACGGAAGAACAGCACCTTGTGGCGCAGCAGGGCGGCGTTGATCGCGTCGAACGTGGCGCTGTCGAGATCGGCATGAAGACGCACACCGTCGATGCGCGCGCCGATGCGGCCCGCGACCTGATGGAGGTCTAGCGTGGTACTGGCGTGTTGCTGCGTGGAGGAATGCAGATGCGCAGACGGAACGGAAACGGCGGGGCGCTGCGTGTGAACGTCGGACATCGAAAGTCTCCTCGGCTGGACGTGGAACGTCCATTCAAGCAGGCTTGCGCCGTGAGAAGAACTGACGATTTCTGCGAAGCTATGCGAGCGTTAGTGCGCTATGGATAGCTGCGTGTGTGATTAGCGCGCACCAAAAGAAAATGACGCAGACCCGCGAGGGAATGCGTCATTCACAAGATGCTGCAAGGTACAGCTTCTTTACTGCATGTTCGTTGGTAGGCTCGATTGGATTCGAACCAACGACCCCCACCATGTCAAGGTGGTGCTCTAACCAACTGAGCTACGAGCCTGTCGAGGCGCGAATTATAGAGACACTCGCGCGCGCTTGCAAGCGCTTTTCTCGAATCGGGTGAAACGCCGGGTTTTCGGGTGTGCGCCTAAGCGAATTCGCGCGCCAGATTGCGCAGGTTATGCGTGGGATCGGCGAGCGTTTCGCGGGCGACGCGCGCGTGCTTGCCGATCAGCGCTTTGGCGCTGCGCATGTCGCGACCCTGATTCACGGTGATCGCGCCAACCAGCGCGCCTTCGCCGTCGAGGCCGAACAGAACGCAGGGCGGCGCTTGCAGCGAACCACGCGTGAGCCATTCAGGCGCAGTCATGTCGCCCGCGAACTGGATGTTGAGGCCGCATTGATCGGTCCAGAACCAGGCCGCTTCCCAGGCTTCGGGTTCGAGGCCGAGCATCGCGCGCGCGGCGGTTTGCGCCTGACGGTTCGCGTTCTCCCACGTTTCGCGGCGCTGGTGGTGGCCGCTTGCCTCGTCCCACTGGCTGGCGGCGTCGCCGGCTGCGTAGATGTGCGCGTGCGAGGTGCGACACCGCGCGTCGATCACGATGCCGTTGTCGATTTGCAGGCCTGCTTTGTGAGCGAGCATGGTTTCGGGTTCGACGCCGATGCCGTAGATCACCGCGTCGCCGGTAATGCGCGTGCCGCTTTCGAGCGTCAGCACGAGTTCGCCGTTCTCGCGAGTGGCTGACGCGAGCGGCGAGCCCAGATGCAGTGTCACCCCCCGCGCGCGATGCACGTTGCACAGATGCTCGGTGAGCAGCGGCGGAGCGCAACGCGCCATCGCACGCGGCGCCTGTTCGATCACGGTGACTTCCGCGCCGAGATCGACCGCGCTCGAAGCGAGTTCGAGACCGATCACGCCCGCGCCCACCAGCAGCACGCGCTTGCGCGCTTGAAGCACGGGTATAAGGCGTTGCGCGTCCTCCAGCGTGCGCAGCGTGTAGACGTTCTCGCCCAGCGCGTCGAGCATCGGCAAGCGTCGCACGCGCGCGCCCGTGGCGAGCAGCAGTTCGTCGAAGGCGATCGATTCGCCGTTCGCGAGCGTGACGATGCGCGCCTGTGCGTCGAGCGCGGTCACGGCCACGCCGAGCTTCAACTCGATGTTCTGCTCCGCGTAGTAGCCTTCGCTGTGAATCGCACAGCGCGCGGTTTGCGGTTGCAGCAGCACGTCCTTCGAAAGCGGCGGCCGTTCATAAGGCGCGTGCGCTTCCTCGCCGATCAGTACGACGCGGCCCGCATAGCCTTGCTGGCGCAATTCGGCGGCGGCGAGCGCGCCCGCCTGGCCCGCACCGACGATGACGATAGTCGAGACGTTCATGATCTGTTTCCCGTTACAGATGCAGGCCGCCCGCCGCGTGACGGATGCCGCGAATGCCGAGGCCGGCGTCCGCATTGATCATCACGCCGCTCAGCACGCGATTGTTCGCGCGCGAAGCGAGCATCACGTAGGGCCCGGTGAAATCCGCAGGCTGCGGGAAGAACTGCAGCGGCAGGATCCCCGCAATCGCTTCGGGCGAACGCGAATCCATGATGCGCAAGTCCTGCTGGCCGAGCGAAGCGGGGCCGCGCAAATCGCTCGCCATGCCGCAAGGGCCGACGCCGTTCACACGCACCTTGGGCGCGAGTTCGTAGGCCAGCTGGCGGATGATGCCCACGGCCGCATGCTTGCTCGCCGTGTACAGGGGACCGCCGCCGCCCGGATAGAACGAAGAGTTCGAGAGCGTGAAGATCATGCTGCCTTCGCTCGCGATGAGCGCGCGCGCTGCCGCTTTCGCGCCGAGCAGATAGCCCTTCACATTGATCGAGAAAAGCTCTTCGTAACCGCTGTCGAGCTGCGCCGGCGAGAGATCGACGAGGCTCGAAGCATGATCCCAGATCGCTGCGTTGCCGATGAAGATGTCGAGCTTGCCGAACGCTTCGACGGCGGCGCTCACGGCGCGCTCGTTGTCGGCGTACGAGGTCACGTCGCCCTGCACGGCGACGACGTTTTGCGCACTGAAGCGCGCTTGCAGCGCCGCGACTTTCTCTGCCGAACGTTCGAGCACCGCCACGCGCGCGCCTTCGTCGAGAAAGCGTTCGACGAGTGCAAGGCCGAGTCCCGAGCCGCCGCCCGTGATCAGTGCGACTTCGTTATCGAGCCAGCCCATTACGCGGCCTCCGGAACGTCGACGAAAACCGCGCCGTCAACGCACGTGACAGGGAACATCTTGAGCGCTTCGGTCGCAGGCTGGCACAGGGCCGTGCCGGTCTTCAGACAAAAGCGTGCGGCATGCAGCGGACATTCGACGGTGCCGTCGTCTTCGATATAGCCTTCGGACATCGAAGCATTGCCGTGCGAGCAGCGGTCGTTCAGCGCGAAAAGCTCGCCGTTCACCTTGAATACGGCGATCGCGGCGGACGGGCCGTGCACCTTGATCGCTTCGCCATCGGACAACGCGTCGTCCTGGCAGACAAAAATACGGGCCATGATCAGAAAAGCACACTCAGGTTATGGGAAGTGAGCACCGCCTGGTCCAGCGTGATTTCACGGTTGGACACCTGCCAGCCTGGCGCGCCCTCCACGCGGCGCACGCGGTCGATGCGGCGGCCCACGTAGAACGTCTCGTCGCGTTCCTTCTGCGAGCGGTAGAGCGCGTAGTTCACGTGTGCCTCGTATTCGCCGGGCGTTTCGGTGGTGAACGCTCGCAGGTTCGTCACGAGATGGCGGGTGCGCGAAGGCGGTTCTTCCGCCCACGCCATGCCGGTTTCGAGACGCGCCACGCGGCGCTCGAGCTGGAAATGCGTGTCGTTGAAGATCCACGTGGTGGGCGGCTGCACGCCGCGCCGGCGGTCGCGCGTTTGCGCGTTGACGGTCGTGCGCATGGTGTAGCGAATGTCCTTCGCCATGAGATCGAGCCATGCGCGAAAGCGCCAGCCGTCGAGCAGCGCCGCTTCGTCAAAGAGGAATTGCTCGATTTCGTGATGCAGTTCGAGCCCCACGCGCGTGGGCGTGAAAACCGGTTCGGCGACTTCGCTCATTTGAGCACCTCCGCTTCGTAGCGCGCGGTGCGCTCGTTCACTTCGTCCCACGTTTCGGAGATCAGCAGGTCCGCCCAGCGCCGATACATGCCGCGCGCCGCCGTCTCCGAGAAAATGTAGTTCGTCATGCCAGGTATGCCGTCTTCGCGTACGCGCTCGTTGCCGAGGCCCATTTCGAGGCATAGCTTCGTTTTGCGCGCGCGGCTGCCGCGCAGCACCTTCTGCACTTCGGCCCAGTTTTCCGAGTCGTCCTGTTCGAGAAAGCCTGCGGGCCCGAACGCGCGCGTCGCGCTGCGCTCGAAGGCGGCCTTGACTTCATCGGACGCTGCCTTGTCGGCAATACAGAACGCCCACACTTCCACCTGGTTCGGCCCGCGCGGGTGCCAGACGCGCAGCGTGGCCGTGCCGTTGAGCCACGAAAGCGTCGGGAACATGTTGTTGTGGCCCGCCAGACGCATCGCGCGCACCTTGCCCAGGCGCGCTTCGGCTTCGGCATAGGTGTCGCGGAAGTACTCCGAGACTTCGCCGTCCACCCACACGTTCGCGTCGGGCTGCTCGGTGAAGAAGAAGCCGCTACCATGGCCCGCCTGGCCATACTGCAGCGCGTCTTTCGCGGTCTCCCACACGGGGCGCGCCGTTTGACCCGCGCCCAGCGCCTTGTCGGCCGCGCCTTCCTTCGCGCCGAGCACTTCAATGGCGGACGCGTGTGTGAAGAGCGCGTGATACTGATCGCTCGCAAACTGCTCGGCCGGGAATTTCCAGTTGCAGTCGATCACCCACTTGTGCACGCCGCCCACGATTTCGGTCCCGCCTTCGCGTCGGTCGAGCACGCCGTCGAGATACCAGGCGATGTCGCCCATATAGGTTTCGAGGTCGGGCGCGTTCGCGTCCCAGTTGCCGAACACGAGGCCCTTGTACACGGCCACGCGCGTGACTTCCTGCAAGCCCCATTGCTCCTTGCACAGGCCCTGCGGATAGGCGCGCGTTTCGAGCGGCACGTCGATGAGCGCGCCGTCCACGCCGTACGACCAGCCGTGATACGGACACGTGAACGCGCGCGTGTTGCCGCAATCGGCGTGGCTCACGCGCATCGAGCGATGGCGGCACTGATTGAGGAAGGCCTTGATCGAGCCGTCCTTCTGGCGCACCACGACGATGGGGTCTTCGCCCATGTAGGTATTGAAAAAGTCGCCGGCTTTCGGTATTTGACTGACGTGGGCGAGAAAGAGCCAACAGCGGCCGAAAATACGCTCGAGTTCGAGCGCATAAATGTCGGGGTCGGTATAGATCGACGACGTGACGCGGCCATTTTGCGCGTCGACGAGTGCATCGATGTCGATGATTGCGGACATGCGAGTCTCCTCCGTGGCAGCATTCTCCTTTTGGCGGAGAACGCAGACGGATGATCGTTGCTCGCTTTGCCGATGTGAAATATTTTGTTTGTTGCCACTAAGACTTCAAAACGATAAATCGAGCATGGAACTGAGACACCTGCGCTACTTCATTGCCGTTGCCGACGAGCTGAGCTTCACGCGCGCGGCGCAGCGCCTGCATACGGCGCAGCCATCGCTGAGCCAGCAGATCCGCAATCTGGAAGACGAAGTGGGCACGCCGCTCTTCGAGCGCACGCGCCGCAAGGTGGAATTGACGGACGCGGGCAAGGTGTTTCTCGCCGAGGCGCGTCTCGTGGTGGCGCAGGCCGACCGGGCAGTGGCGCGTGCACGCCAGGTGGGGCAGGGGCGCGACGGTGACGATCGGTTTCGTGCCCGCCGCGGAGATCCGGGTTTTCCCGGTGATTTTGCCGCGTTTGCGATTGCGCTTTCCCGAGGTCAATGTCGAGTTGCGCAGCCTGCCGACGGCCGAGCAGGAAGACGCGCTGCTGCGCGGCGATATCGACGTGGCGTTCATGCGGCGGCCCGTTTTGTCGCCTGAATTGCGCAGCGAAGTCGTGCTCACCGAGCCGCTCGTGGTGGTGCTGCCGAGCGGCCATCCGCTCGCGAAGCAAGCGCGCATCGCACCGGCGCAGCTGAGCGGCGAGCCGTTCATCAGCACGCATCCGCAGTTCTCGGGGCAGGTGCACAGCGTGGTCGAGGCGTATTGCGAGGCGCACGGAATCGAGCGCAAGGTGGCTCAGGTCGCGACCAATATTCTGCTCAATCTGAATCTCGTGGGGATGGGGCTAGGCTATGCGCTCCTGCCCGCGTATGTCTCGTCGCTCACGAGCAGCGCGATCTGCACGCGCCCGCTGGAAGGCGAGCCGCCCACCATTGACTTGCTGATGGTGTCGCGCAAGGAACCGCATGCCGCGGAGCTCGAAGCGTTGTTCGAACTCGTGCGCGAGAACGAAGCTTAACGCTTCGTGTGGTCCTCCTGCGCCTCCAGTGCCGTCACCATTTCCTGCGCGGCGCGCTGCAACTCGGGCACGAAGCGGCGCACGGCCTCTGCCGGATTGATGGCCTGCTCCAGGTAGATCACGTTCAGGCTCGCGAGCACGCGCCCATGCGCCTCGATGGCCGTTGCGAGCGCACCGATCTTGCGCTGGTCGGCCCAGTCGCCGTGGTTCGAGCCGAAGCCGTCGGCGCGCGTCTGGCGCACGAGATTGCGGATATAGGCCGCGTCGCCGGCGAGTTTTTGCTGCTGCTCGCCGCCCGCCCCCGCGCGCAATAGTTCGAGAATGTCCTCGCGCTCGGCCTCGGGACACATCGCAAAGTACACGCGGCCAGCCGCCGTGAGCAGGATCGGCAGACGGCGGCCCACCATCGCGCGGTGAAACGAAAGCGGGCTGAAGCGGTGCGTGGTCTCGCGGATCACCATGGAGTCGCCGTCGGGCGTCGTGAGATCCGATGGCCACACGGTGCGCTGGAGCATTTGCGCCATGATCGGCGGCGCGATGGTCGCGATCAGCTCGTCGTCGGTGAAGCCTTCGCTCAGGCCGCGCACGTTCATCGTCAGACGAAAGCTGTCGTCGGAAGCGCTGCGGCGCACGAACTTTTCCTCTACCAGGGTTTCCAGCAGGCGCCTCACCGTCGTGCGATGCAGGCCCGTTGCCTCGCTCAACTGCTGGCTCGTGGCGCGCCCGTTCTCCATGGCGTTGAGCGCCTGGAGGACCTGCAGGCCGCGCGCCAGTCCCCGCACGTTTGCATACTTCGTCATCAAAAACGCCTTAAAAATCAAGTGCGTGCATTCTATGCACATTTCTCTAAAAATGTTGAGCGCGCATCGGGCGGAACCTAGACTCGCTTCCATTCACCACACTGTGACAAAACGTCCACCCGGGTGATCCGTTTTCAGGCACCACCTGTCAGCATCCGCAGCGGCTCCATAAGCCGCGCGAGAAGGAGACACATGAACACCCCCCTCGCCCAGGAGGCGGATACCGTCCGCCCTCGCCAGATTGCCACCGACGTCGCCATCATCGGCGCGGGTCCGGTCGGCCTCATGATCGCCAATATTCTCGGCCTGCAAGGCGTGCGTGTCACGCTCGTCGAGAAGCTCGACCAGATCATCGACTACCCGCGCGCCATTGGTCTGGATGACGAAGCATTGCGCGTGTTCCAGTCCATCGGTCTTGCCGATGCGCTGCTGCCGCATACCACGCCCGACCACTGGATGCGCTTCGTCACGAAAGACGGCCATTGCTTCGCCTCGATCGAGCCGCGCACCGACGAATTCGGCTGGCCGCGCCGCAACGCGTTCATTCAGCCGCTCGCCGATCGCGTGCTGTATGAAGGGCTCGCGCGCTTCGAGCACGTGGATGTGTTGTTCGGCCACACGGTCAACGCATTCGAGCAGGACACGCAGGGCGTGACGATCGACGTGAGCGACGCGAACGGCGAGCGCCGCACGATCCGCGCAGCGTACCTGGTGGGCGCGGACGGCGGCAACAGCTTCGTGCGTCGCGCGCTGAACGTGCCTTTCGAAGGCCGGACGAAGCCGAATCAATGGATCGTGGTGGACGTGCGCAACGACCCCATCGGCTCGCCGCATATCTATATGCATTGCGATCATCAGCGCCCGTATGTGTCGGCTGCGCTGCCGCACGGCATTCGCCGCTTCGAATTCATGGTGATGCCGGGCGAGACGGAAGAAGAACTCTCGAAGCCCGAGAACATGGCCGCGCTGATCCGCAAGGTGGTGGCGGACCCCGACAAGGTCGACTACATCCGCAAGCGTGTGTACACGCACAACGCGCGTCTCGCCGAAACGTTCCGCGTGGACCGCGTGCTGCTCGCGGGCGACGCGGCGCACATCATGCCGGTGTGGCAGGGCCAAGGTTACAACAGCGGCATTCGCGACGCGAACAACCTGGGCTGGAAGCTCGCGATGGTCGCGAAGGGCCAGGCTGATGGGCGCCTGCTCGACAGCTATACGGTGGAGCGTCGCGCCCACGCGCGCTCGATGATCCACCTCTCCGAAGTGGCGGGCGATATCTTCGCCCCCACCACGCGCTTTGGCGCGCGCTTTCGCGACACGTTCGTGCGCTACATGAATGTGTTCCCTTCGGTGAAGCGTTACTTCGTGGAAATGCGCTTCAAGCCGATGCCGCGCTACGAAGCGGGCATCGTGCTGCTGCCGCCGCCGCAAAAGACGGGCGGCTGGTTCGCCAGCCTGCTGGAGCGCTCGGGCAACTCGGCGCCGGGCCGCCTGCTCGGCCTGATGAGTCAGAAGCGCGACTCGCTGATCGGCCGCCTCGCGTATGGCCGCGATCCGCTCGCGGCGTCGCCCGTGGGCCGCATGTTCATCCAGCCGCGCGTGCGTCTTGCCGATGGCCGCGTGGTGCGCCTCGACGACGCGATCGGCAACGGCTTCGCCGTGCTGGCCTGGGGCGCGGACCCGACCTTCGGCCTCACGCCGCAAGCCCGCGCATTGTGGGAGCGCCTGGGCGCCCGCTTCATCTTCGCGAAGCCCGACGTGCAGCTCGAATACGCCGACGACGTGCCCGAGGGCGTGCTCGCGCTCGGCGACGTGCAGGGCCGCCTGAAAGAGTGGTTCAGCCGTCTGCCCGAATCCGTCGTGCTGCTGCGCCCGGACCGCTTCGTCGCGGGTGTGTGCACACCGCAGCAGGTCTCGGACGCGATCGTCGAACTCGCGGGCAAGCTCGGCATGGCCGAAGCCGCCTTGCATGGGGCGAGCGCCGCTGCCCCGCAAAACCGTCCCGTGCGCGGCGTGGCCGTTGCGCGCACAGCAGGAGCATGAGCATGCCGATTCACCTCGAATGTCTGTCGCATACGCCGTTGCATGGCTATTTCGATCCGCTGCCTGACGTGGTGGCGGAAGTCGAACGGGTCGGCCGCGCCGCGCGCGAACGCGTGGAAGCCTTCAACCCGGACGTGATCGTTGCGTTCGCACCGGATCACTTCAACGGTTTCTTCTACGACGTGATGCCGCCGTTCTGCATCGGCGCGCGTGCCGAGGCCATCGGCGACTTCAAGAGCATGGCCGGTACGCTGCCGGTGCCCGAAGCGCTTGCGCACAAGCTCGCCGAAAGCGTGCTCGCCGCCGATATCGACGTGGCGCTCTCGTACCGCATGCAGGTCGATCACGGCTGCGCGCAGGCGCTGGAAGTGCTCACGGGCGCTCTCGACCGTTATCCGGTGATTCCGGTGTTCATCAACTCCGTGGCGCCGCCCATGGCGACGCTGCGCCGCGCACGACTGCTCGGCGACGCGATTGGCCGCTTCTTCTCGCGAAGCGACACGCGCGTGCTCGTCGTGGGCTCGGGCGGCATTTCGCACGAGCCGCCGGTGCCGGAGCTGTTCGGCGCGACACCGGAAGTGGCCGAACGTTTGATCGCGGGCCGCAATCCCTCGGCGGATTCGCGCGCGGCACGTCAGGCGCGCACCGTGGCCGCGGCGAAATCGTTCACGGCGGGCGACAGCCATCTGCATCCGCTCAATCCCGAATGGGACCGCGCGTTCCTCGCGCGCCTTGCATCGGGCGAGTTGACTTCCGTGGACGGCATGACGAACGCGGCTATCACGCGTGACGGCGGCAAGTCGGCGCACGAGATTCGCACGTGGGTCGCGGCATTCGGCGTGCTGGCCGCTTACGGCCCGTATCGCGCTTCGCTCGACTACTACCGCGAAATTCCCGAGTGGATTGCGGGTTTCGCCACCATGCATGCCACGCCCGACGCGGCTTGATAGGACAGTACGGACTCCGGAGAATCAACATGTCAGAACCGAAACTCGTCGCGGCCCTGGCCGCGCGCCTCTACGAAGCCGAAGCCTCGCGCAAGGTGATCGAGCCGGTGCGCGGCGAGATCGCCCTGGACGATATCGCCACCGCCTACGCTGTCCAGCAAGCCAACGTCGATCTGCGCGTGGCGACCGGCGAGCGCATCGTGGGCCGCAAGATCGGTCTCACGTCGCTTGCGGTGCAGAAGCAACTGGGTGTCGATCAGCCTGACTTCGGCGCGCTGTTCGCGTCGATGGCTTACGGCGACGCGCAAGCGATTCCACTCTCGCAACTGATCCAGCCGAAGGTGGAAGCGGAAATCGCGCTCGTGCTGGAGCACGACCTCACGTTCGAAAAGCACACCTTCGTCGATATCCTGCGCGCCAGCGCCTATGCGCTCGCAGCCATCGAGGTGGTGGACAGCCGCATCCAGAACTGGGACATCCGCTTCGTCGATACGGTGGCCGACAACGCCTCGAGCGCGCGCTTCGTGGTGGGCAGCCGCCCGGTGCCGCTCTCGCAGATCGACTTGACAGGGTGCGCGATGGAACTCTCGCGCGACGGCGAAGTGCTCTCGCGCGGCAACGGCGCCGCCTGTCTCGGCAACCCGCTCAACGCCGCCGTGTGGCTCGCCGACCGCATGGTGCAGCTCGGCACGCCGCTGCGTGCGGGCGACGTGGTGCTTACGGGTGCACTCGGACCCATGGTCGCCGTGAAGGAACCCGGCACGTACACCGCGCAGATCGAAGGCCTCGGCAGCGTTCGCGCGACTTTTTCCGCCTGATACAGGAATTCATATGGCTTCCGAAAAACTCAAGGTTGCGATCATCGGCTCCGGCAACATAGGCACGGATCTGATGATCAAGATCATGCGCAACAGCAAGCATCTGGAGATGGCGGCGATGGTCGGCATCGACCCGAACTCCGATGGTCTCGCGCGCGCCGCGCGGCTTGGCGTCGCGACCACGCATGAAGGTGTCGAAGGCCTTACGCGCCTGCCGGTGTTCAACGACATCGACTTCGTGTTCGATGCGACTTCCGCCGGCGCGCATGTGAAGAACGACGCGCTGCTGCGCACGCTCAAGCCGTCGATCCGCATCATCGACCTGACGCCCGCAGCCATTGGCCCGTACTGCGTGCCGGTCGTGAACCTCGACGCACACATCGAAGCGACGAACGTCAACATGGTGACGTGCGGCGGCCAGGCCACGATTCCGATGGTTGCGGCCGTGTCGCGCGTCGCGAAGGTCCACTACGCGGAAATCGTCGCCTCGATCAGCAGCAAGTCGGCGGGCCCCGGCACGCGGGCCAACATCGACGAATTCACCGAGACGACGTCGAAGGCGATCGAAGTGGTGGGCGGTGCGGCGAAGGGCAAGGCCATCATCGTGCTGAATCCGGCCGAGCCGCCCGTCATGATGCGCGACACCGTTTATACGCTCTCCGAGATGGCCGACCGCGAGAAGGTCGAGCAGTCCATCGAGGAGATGGTCGCGAAGGTGCACGCGTACGTGCCGGGCTATCGCCTGAAGCAGAAGGTGCAGTTCGACGAGATTCCCGCGAACGCGCCCCTGAATAATCCGGGCCTCGGCAAGTTCAGCGGTCTGAAGACCTCGGTGTTCCTCGAAGTGGAAGGCGCCGCGCACTATCTGCCCGCTTACGCAGGCAATCTCGACATCATGACTTCCGCCGCGCTCGCCACCGCCGAACGCATGGCGCAGACGCTTCTGAGCGTGGAGGGATAAGACCGTGAGCAAGAAACTCTATATCTCCGACGTGACGCTGCGCGACGGTAGCCACGCCATCC
The DNA here is from genome assembly GCF_040965835.1 of Paraburkholderia sp. BR10872. Lineage (NCBI taxonomy): Bacteria > Pseudomonadati > Pseudomonadota > Betaproteobacteria > Burkholderiales > Burkholderiaceae > Paraburkholderia > Paraburkholderia sp. BR10872. Next base: position 38,200 of record NZ_JBFRCN010000030.1, on the reverse strand, counting down.
GCCATCAGTACTCGATCCAGAACGTGCAGGACATCGCCCGCGCGCTGGACAAGGCGAAAGTGGACAGCATCGAAGTCGCGCACGGCGACGGCCTGCAAGGCTCCAGCTTCAACTACGGCTTCGGCGCGCACAGCGACCTGGAATGGATCGAGGCGGTGGCCGACGTCGTCACGCACGCGCAGATCGCCACGCTGCTCCTGCCCGGCATCGGCACGATTCACGACCTGAAGGCCGCGTACAACGCTGGCGCGCGCATCGTGCGCGTGGCCACGCACTGCACGGAAGCCGACATTTCGAAGCAGCACATCGAATACGCGCGCGAACTGGGCATGGACACGGTTGGCTTCCTGATGATGAGCCATATGACCACGCCGGAAAACCTCGCCGTCGAAGCGAAGAAGATGGAAAGCTACGGCGCGACCTGCATCTACGTGGTGGATTCGGGCGGCGCACTCACGATGAACGACGTGCGAGACCGTTTCCGCGCAGTGAAGGCCGTGCTCAAAGCCGAAACGCAGACGGGCATGCACGCGCACCACAATCTCTCGCTGGGCGTGGCGAACTCGATCGTGGCGGTGGAGGAAGGCTGCGACCGCGTCGATGCGTCGCTCGCGGGCATGGGCGCAGGTGCAGGCAACGCGCCGCTCGAAGTGTTCATTGGCGCTGCGGAACGCATGGGCTGGAACCACGGCACCGACCTCTACACGCTGATGGATGCCGCCGACGACATCGTGCGCCCGCTGCAGGACCGCCCGGTTCGCGTGGACCGCGAAACGCTCGCGCTCGGCTATGCAGGCGTGTATTCGAGCTTCCTGCGCCACTCGGAAGTGGCCGCGAAGAAGTACGACCTGAAGACGGTGGATATTCTCGTCGAACTGGGCAAGCGCCGGATGGTGGGCGGCCAGGAAGACATGATCGTCGACGTGGCGCTCGATCTGAAGAAGCGCCAGCAAGCATTGCAGCCCTGATCAAGCACGCCGCGCATCGCCTTCGGGTGGTGCGCGGCGTTGCCACTTATAGCCGCCGGAAAGAGTGGCTCGCATATACCTATGGAGACTTTTTATGACGTCGCGAAACAGTAGTGCTGGAGGAAGTGGAACGAGCAGCAAGGCAACCATCGCCCTGTGTCTGGCGATTGCGCTGCTCGAAGGGTTGGACCTGCAATCGGCGGGCGTAGCCGGGCCGCGCATGGCGAAAGAGTTTCATCTCGCCGTCGCGCAAATGGGCTGGGCGTTCAGCGCGGGCGCGATCGGCCTGCTGCCGGGCGCGGCGCTGGGCGGGCGGCTTGCCGACCGCTTTGGCCGCAAGCGCGTGCTCATGTGGTCGGTGGCGCTGTTCGGGCTTTTCTCGCTCGCCACGACCATGGTGTGGAATTTCGAGAGCCTGCTCGTCGTGCGTCTGCTCACGGGTCTCGGTCTCGGTGCGGCCATGCCGAACCTGATCGCGCTGTGCTCGGAGGCAGCGGGCGAGCGGCAGCGCAGCACGGCAGTGGGCGCGATGTACTGCGGCATGCCGTTCGGCGCGGCGATTGCCGCCGTCATCGGCATGCTCGGCACGGGCGACGCAAGCTGGCGCCACGTGTTCTATGTTGGCGGTCTCGGCCCGATCGTGATGGTGCCGCTGCTTGGCCTGTTCCTGCGCGAGTCGCAGCAGTTCGTCGCCGCGCAGGCTTCGAAGGTCGTGCAGGAAGGCGCGCCGAGCGTGTCCCAAGCGCTCTGGCAAGAAGGCCGCGCGCGTACCACCATCGCGCTGTGGATCAGCTACCTCGGCACCTTGATCGTGCTGTACTTCCTGATGAACTGGCTGCCCTCGATGGTGCTCGCACGCGGCCTCACGCGCGTGCAGTCGAATCTCGTGCTGATGCTGTTCAACATCGGCGGTGGCATCGGCGCCGTTGCGATCGCAACGATCATGGATCGCTTCGGCCGCCGCGGCACGGTGATCGGCATGTACATCGGCATCGTGGTGGCGCTCACGGTGCTCGCAAGCGCGGGCGGCGCAAGCTCGACGGCCGTAGGCGGCCTGCTGTGCGGCTTCTTTATCGTGGGCGGCCAGTCGGTGCTGTACGCACTCGCGGGCCATGCGTACCCCACGGAAGTGCGCGGCACGGGTGTGGGCGCGGCAGTGGCCGTGGGGCGTCTGGGGTCGATTCTCGGGCCGCTCGTGGCGGGTCAGCTGTTTGCACTCGGCCAGAGCCCGTCGATGCTGGTGGGCTCGAGCATTCCGCTCGTCGTGATCGCGGCGCTTGGCGCGCTCAGCGTGGTGGGTGCTTTCAGGCAGCGCAGCGCGTTGGGCGCACAGGGCGCATGAATGTGAAGGGGAGAAGGCATGCGCCTTCTTCCGCATGGGTTAATACGTTTTAAAGGATGGTCATCGTGACGGATACGGCACAAGCAATCACCGAAGCCTCGACGAGCAGGTTCGCGCGCGTGAAGGACGGCGAGGTCGAGTTCCAGATTCACTACAACGACGCAGGCGCTGGCGCCGAAACCGTCGTGATGCTGCACGGCTCGGGTCCGGGCGCGAGCGGCTGGGCCAACTTCAACCGCAACGTCGAACCGCTCGTCGCGGCCGGCTACCGCGTGATCCTGATGGACTGCCCGGGCTGGAGCAAGAGCGACCCGATCGTCTGCACGAGCTCGCGCTCGGACCTGAACGGCCGCGTGCTCAAGGGCCTGCTCGACGTGCTCGACATCGAGCGCGTGCATATTCTCGGCAATTCGATGGGCGGCCATAGCGCCGTTGCGTTCGCACTGGCGAACCCGCAACGCGTGGGCAAGCTCGTGCTGATGGGCGGCGGCACCGGCGGCCCGAGCAGCTTCATGCCGATGCCCACCGAAGGCATCAAGCTGCTGCAAGGTCTCTATCGCGATCCGACGATCGAGAACCTCAAGCGCATGATGAACGTGTTCGTGTACGACGCGAGCGCGCTCACCGACGAGCTGATGCAAACGCGCCTCGACAACATGCTCGCGCGCCGCGACCACCTGGAAAACTTCGTGAAGAGCCTCGCGGCCTTCCCGAAGCAGTTCAGCGACTACGGCCCGCGCCTTGGCGAAATCGCCGCGCCCACGCTCGTGATCTGGGGCCGCGACGACCGTTTCGTGCCGATGGACATCGGCTTGCGTTTGCTCGCGGGCATGCAGAACGCGCAACTGCACGTGTTCAACCGGTGCGGCCACTGGGCGCAATGGGAGCACGCGGAAGCCTTTAACCGCATGGTGATCGATTTCCTGAAGCACTAAGACACGAAAGCCCTCGCGGTAACGAAGCGGCACACCTCGCGGTGTGCCGCTTTTTTATTGGCGCGCGCACATTGCGTTTCGAACCGGCTTTTGTGTGACGAAAGCGTGAGCCGATGCGCCATCAACGGTGTGATGTAAAGACAAACCCGTATTAGCGTAAAACGAACCGATTCGCCATTGACAAATTAAACATGCCCCACCTATGATCGGCGTCACTGCCTGGAAATTCGCGAACCACGTGTCCGGGCGAGCCGCGCAAGGCGCGCAAGACGCCGCGCATCGACGGTCTGCCCGGGCCCGCCCAGGTGAACCGGAGTCAAGTTTGGAGACAGGCAGATGCCCCAATCGATTGCCCCGGACCGGCGGTCCGAAGCCGCGCGCGCGTACGCTACGTCCGCGCAGCATTCCTCGCAGCAAGAAGACGCGCTCTATCGCAAGGTCTCCGCGCGCGTCATTCCGTTCCTGTTCGTTTGCTACGTCGTCTCGTTCCTCGACCGCATCAACATCGGCTTCGCGCAGTTGCAGATGAAGCATGACCTGGGGTTCAGCGACGCGATGTACGGCCTCGGCGCCGCCGTGTTCTACGTGGGCTACGTGCTGTGCGAAGTGCCGAGCAACATGCTGCTTGCGCGCTTCGGCGCGCGTCGCACGTTCATGCGCATCATGCTGCTGTGGGGCATTGCCTCCACCAGCATGATGTTCGTGTCGAGCCCCACGCAGTTCTATGCGCTGCGCTTCTTGCTGGGCGTATTCGAGGCGGGCTTCTTTCCCGGCATCGTGCTCTATCTCACGTACTGGTATCCGGCGCGGCGCCGCGCGGCCGTGTTCTCGATCTTCTTCGCGGGCGTGGCGGTGGCGGGCGTGCTGGGCGGCCTCATCTCGGGCTGGATCATGCGCGACATGGCCGGCGTGGCGGGATTCGCCGGCTGGCGCTGGATGTTCCTGATCGAAGGGCTGCCGGCCGTGCTGCTCGGCCTCATGGCTGCGTTCTGGCTCGTGGACGGGCCTGAGAAGGCGCGCTGGCTGACCGATGCGGAAAAGGCCCACCTCCTCGCGCAACGCGACGGCGAAGGCGATCACGCGCATTCCACGCGTTCGTTCGGGGCGGCGCTGCGCAACCCGCGCGTGTATCTGTTCGCGTTCATCTACTTCTCGCTGACCTGTGCGTCGCTCACGCTGAACTTCTGGATGCCGCTCATGATTCGCGACTTCGGGGTGCATGACGTGCTGGCGATCAGCCTCTACACCGTCATTCCGAATGCGGTGGGCGCGGTGGGCCTCATGGGGATCGCGCGCCGCTCGGACCGGCGTGGCGAACGGCGCTGGCACTTCGCGGCTTGCACGATAGGCGGCGGCATTGCCTTGGCGCTGCTCACGCTGCACCTCGCGAGCTTCGCCGCGATGATGGCGATTCTTTCGATCGCTGCGGTGCTGATCTTTGCCGCGTTGCCGATTTTCTGGGCGGTACCTTCGGCGTATCTCACGGGCAAGGCCGCCGCTGCGGGCATCGCGCTTATCAGCAGTATCGGCATTACGAGCGGCATCGTGAGCCCGTGGGCAATCGGGCTCATCAAGACGCATACGGGCAGCATGGATAACGCGCTGTATCTGCTCGCGGCGTTGCTGGTAGCGAGCGGCGCGGCGCTGGTCGCGGGCGTGCCGGCGGTGAAGGCCGGCCGCTGAACTCATTCACTTGCGCGTCGAAAACGTCGGCGGTGCGCCCGGCCGAGCGTCCGCCAGCAGCAACGGCACGCGTATGCAGCGGCCCCGATGCAACCTTGACGTCACGGCTGCCCGGAAAGCTCCTCCAGCAGCCAGTCGCGAAACGCCACCAGCACGGGGTGGCGCTGAGCACGCTCTGGGTAGACGAGGTAATACGAGCGTGAGCTCGGCACCGCTTCGAACGGGCTGAAAAGCCGGCTTTCCTTCAATTCGTCTTCCACCAGCATGCGCGGTACGAGGCCTACGCCGATACCGGCCACGACTGCCTGGATCAAATGCGAGGTCAGTTCGAAACTCGGGCCCGGCCGCAGCGCGTCGTGAGGCAAACCGAAATGCGCGCACCATTCGCGCCATGCGTCGGGAAAGCTGCGCACGCGCAGCAGCGTGAGTCCTTCGAGGGATTCGATGGTTGGCGCGGCGGCCCTGCGCCTCGGTTTTCGCGCGAGGGGCAACGCGGCAGGGTTGCCGACCAGCACGAGCTCTTCCGCATAGAGCCGGTGTGCCGTCACCCCAGGCCAGCGGCCGTCGCCCACCACGATGGCGGCGTCGAGGTCCTGGGTCGAAAAATCGGCGGCCTCGATGCGCGAGTCGAGGTCGATCTGCAGATCCGGGTGCGCCTGATAGAAGCGGTGCAGGCGCGGCAGCAGCCACTTGGCGCCGAATGTCGGCAGGGTCGCCACGCGCAACTGCGTTTTTGGCGCGTTCGAGGTGAGCGCCTGCAGCGTCGCGCTGCGGATCAGCGTGAGCGCGTGCGAGATCTCGGCCATATAGGCGCGGCCGATGTCCGTCGGGATGATGCGCTTGCCCTCGCGCGTGAAGAGCGCGAGATCGAGCATCGCTTCGAGCGCCTGAACCTGGCGGCTCACGGCGCTCTGCGTGAGCGACAGCTCCTCGGCGGCACGCGTGAAGCTCTCATGTCGCGCGGATGCCTCGAACGCGAGCAGCAGCGACATGGACGGCGTGAGCTTGCGGAAATTCATTCATAAACCTCATGATCAACCCAACGAATATACGTTTGCCCGGTGCCGGGCGGGGCGCGACAATCCCTGCCAGAAAGGGAATAGTGCGCCCCAGGCGAGACTTCGAGAACGATATGACAATTGCCCCGCTTCCCATCAGCGAATTCAACCATCCGCTGATCCGTCAATTTTTGCATGAATTGGAGAGGTCGGGTTTCGAAGGCGAGGTGGATGCGACTCACGCGACGCGCACGGTGCTGGCCACGGACAATTCGATCTATCAGCGCTATCCGCAAGCGGCGGTGTTTCCGCGCCACGCGGATGACGTCGCACGCCTCGCGAGCCTGCTCGGACGCGAGGCGTTTCGCGGCGTGGCGGTCGCGGCGCGCGGCGGCGGCACGGGTACGAACGGGCAGTCGCTGACCGAAGGCATCGTGGTCGATATGTCGCGCCATATGAACCGGATCCTCGACATCGATCCGGTTGCGCGCACGGCCAGAGTGGAAGCGGGTGTCGTCAAGGATCAGCTCAATGCCGAACTGAAACGGCACGGACTCTTTTTCGCGCCGGAACTGTCGACGTCGAACCGCGCGACCATTGGCGGCATGATCAGCACGGACGCGAGCGGGCAGGGCAGCTGCACCTATGGGAAAACGCGCGACCACGTGCTCGCGCTGGAAACGGTCCTGGTCGGCGGTGAGCGCCTGTCGAGCGCGCCGGTCGATGAGGCCACGCTCGTGGCGCTCTGTGCGCGCAAAGACAAGGTCGGCGAAGTGTTCCGCACCGCGCGAGACATCAGCGAGCGCGAAGCTGACCTGATACGCGAGCGCTTTCCCAAGCTGAACCGCTGCCTGACGGGTTACGACCTCGCCCATTTGCGTGACGGCGAAGAGCGCTTCGACATCAATAGCGTGCTGTGCGGCTCGGAAGGCACGCTCGGTTTTATCGTCGAGGCGACGCTGAACGTGCTGCCGGTTCCGACGCACGCCGCGCTCGTCAATATCCGCTACGAGAGTTTCATGGACGCCCTGCGCGACGCACGCGCGTTGATGGCCCATCGTCCTCTCTCGATCGAAACCGTGGACTCCACGGTGCTGCGGCTGGCGCGCGAAGATAGCGTCTGGCAAAGCGTGGCCGAATTCTTCCCCGACGACGAAGGCGTCGAAGGCGGGGCGAGCGGTATCAACATGGTCGAATTCAGCGGCGACGATGCGGACGAATTGCGCGCGCGCGTGGCCGCGTTCGCCAAGCACCTGGGCGCCGACGCGAGCGTCAAGCGCCTGGGACATACGATCGCCGAGGGCGAAGCGGCGATCCAGCGCGTCTATACGATGCGCAAGCGTGCGGTGGGCCTGCTGGGCAACGCCCGCGGCGCGAGCCGCCCGCAGCCCTTCGTGGAAGACACGGCCGTGCCGCCCGAAAATCTCGCCGACTACATTGCGGAGTTTCGGGCACTGCTAGACGGTTTTGGTTTGCGTTACGGCATGTTCGGCCACGTCGATGCCGGCGTGCTCCATGTGCGCCCTGCACTCGACATGCGCAATCCCGACGAGGTCGCACTCGTGCGCCCCATTTCGGATGCGGTGACCGCCTTGACGATGAAGTATGGCGGCCTGCTGTGGGGCGAGCATGGCAAGGGCGTGCGCTCGGAGTACGTGCCGGAGTATTTCGGGCCTTTGTATCCTGCTCTGCAGCGTCTCAAGGCGGCATTCGATACGCACAATCAGCTCAATCCCGGCAAGATCGCCACGCCGGCGGGGGCGAGTGCGGCGCTGTTGAAGATCGACGCGACGACGCTGCGCGGCGAACTGGACCGGCGCATAGACGAGCGCGTCTGGCAAGCCAATGCCGACGCCGTTCACTGCAACGGCAACGGCGCCTGCTACAACTTCGACCCGAACGACGCCATGTGTCCGTCGTGGAAAGCCACACGCGAGCGCGTGCATTCGCCGAAGGGCCGGGCTTCGCTGATGCGTGAATGGCTGCGTCGGCAACAGGATGCCGGAGCGGATCTCACGGCTGTGCCAACCGCGGCGGCGTTGCCGGTGCGCATGATCAATAGCCTGCGCAAACGCCAGGGCGAACAAGACTTCTCGCATGAGGTGTATGACGCCATGGCGGGTTGCCTCTCGTGCAAGTCATGCGCGGGGCAGTGCCCTGTGAAAGTGAGCGTGCCCGAGTTCCGCGCTCGCTTTCTGGAGCTGTATCACACGCGCTATTGGCGGCCGCTGCGCGACTATTTGATCGGCGCACTTGAATTCACGGTGCCGCGCGTAGCGGCGGTGCCTGGAGCCAGAAGCGTGTACAACGCGGTGATGGGCGCGGGTCCCGTCAAGTCGCTGCTTGCGCGTCGCCTGGGACTTGTTGATAGCCCGTTGTTGAGCCCGGTGTCATGGCGTGGCGCGCTGCGCCGCTCGGGAGCGGAGGTCGCGACGCCCGAACGCCTCTCGATGCTCGGCGTTGCCGAGCGCCAGCAAAGCGTGATCGTGGTGCAGGACGCGTTCACGCGCTACTTTGAAACGCCGGTCGCCGCCGCGTTTCTGGAACTCGCCGCGCGGCTCGGGTTCAAGGTCTTCGTCGCGCCTTATCTGCCGAACGGCAAGCCGCTGCACGTGCAGGGGTTTCTGCCGCAGTTTCGCCGGGCAGCGCAGCGCAATGCGGCGCAACTGACCGCGCTTGCCAGATCGGGTGTGCCGCTGGTGGGCATCGATCCTGCGATGACGCTCGTGTACCGCCAGGAGTACCGCAAGGTGGAAGGCATCGAAACTGTGCCCGACGTTCAGTTGCCGCAGGAATGGCTGATCGGCGCATTGCGCTCGTGCGCCACAACGCCGCGAGTGTCCGGCTCGTTCAGCCTGCTGCCGCATTGCACCGAGCGCACCAACGCGAGCGCCGCGACGCTCCTATGGAAAGACGTCTTCGCGGCGGCAGGCCTCGCGCTCGCGACGCCGGCCAGCGGCTGCTGCGGCATGTCGGGCACCTACGGCCACGAGGCGCGCAATCGCGCGACCTCGGAAACGATCTTCGAGCAATCGTGGGCGCGGCATGTCGATGCGGCATCGACGGCGACGCAGGGCGCGCAAGAACTGCTCGCGACGGGTTATTCGTGCCGCTGCCAGGTGAAGCGCTTGCGCGGGCGCCAGCTGCGCCATCCCATTCAGGCGCTGCTGGACGCCCTGCGCTGACCGGCGTCAGTAGTTCCAACGGTCGCGGTCGTGCCATTCGCGTTCGCGCCATTCGTGCTCACGACGTTCATGCTCGCGCCATTCGTGTTCCCGCCAACGCCGCGCGCGCCAGTCGTCGTCGCCCCGCCAGTCGGTCTGGACGGGAGCTGCCGCATAGGCCGCGCCTGGCACGCCAACGCCCACGGCCACATCCACGTGGGCCACTGCGGCGGTAGAAGCCGCCAACGCCGTTGCGCCCAGGACCAGGCCGAGAATCGTCCTCTTCATATCGCCACTCCTTCGCACGCTGCGTGCGTTTTTTGATGAGCACGGCTCCGAGTCTAGGCGCCCCCCTCTGACACAGGTGCAACGGCGCTGCGAGATTGGTAACAACGAGTTAAGCACTTGCCGCGTTGTCGCTGGGCAAAGCACATTGCTCAGTACAACGAGGAAATTCGCGTGATGGAGCATGCGGGACTCCGACCCTGGCGTGAGATGGCGCGGGCGCTTGTCATAGGCGGAATCCGGGTACACTCGAAGGCGAATCGCGGTGCGGGTTCTGCCTGTGTCGCGCTCACTCTCCTGCCATTTTTTTGTGCCCGATGCCAAAACGAATCTTGCTGGTCGATGACAACCGCGACGTCGCAGATGCGCTCGCGGCGCTCGTCGAGTTCGAAGGTCATCAAGCCCGATGCGCCGCCGATGGACAAGAGGCCCTGCTCGTTGCCGGGTCGTTCCTTCCCGAGCTCGCTCTCGTGGACTGGAAGCTTCCCGACATGAGCGGCGGCGAACTGGTGGGGCAGCTTCGGCTCAACCCCGCTCTGTCACATACCCGGTACGTTCTGCTATCGGGACACGTCGACCCGGATATCACGGCCAGGGCGGCGGCAGCCGGTTTCGAAAAATGTCTGACGAAACCGGTGCGGCTCGAAGACTTGCTGGCCTGCCTGTGACGCCGCTCTGAGCGACTGCCGCTTTGGCGCCGGCTACCCTTTGTGGCGGTCCAGGCTCCCGTCGGGAGCCGGAACAATAATTGCGCGCAGCGTCTGACTCGTGCGCAGCCTCGAATTTCCACGAGCCTCGCAGTTCCGATCTCCACCAGCGTCTCCTGGGAGCCGAGTCGCGTCATGAACAAGGAAGTTCCACCGCCGATCGCGCGCCCTTTGAACCGCTGGCCGGGCGAAATGACCGAGCGCATCGCCGCATTCGACTGGAGCGACACGGCGCTCGGCCCTCGCGAAACGTGGTCGGCGAGCCTCGTCGCCGCGATCAATATGCTCCTCGCCTCGCCTTCTCCGCTCGTCATGCTTTGGGGACACGAAGGCACGATGGTCTATAACGACGCCTACGCGGTTTTCGCGGGCAGCCGGCATCCGTTCCTGCTCGGCAAACCGGTCGAAACCGGCTGGCCAGAGGTGGCGGCGTTCAACCGCAATGTCGTCGATACGTGCCTCGCCGGCGGAACGCTGGCCTTCCAGGACAAGCAGCTCGTGCTGTATCGCGAGGGGCACGCCGAAGACGTCTGGATGGACCTGAGCTACAGCCCGGTTTTCGAAGATGACGAACGGCCGGCCGGCGTCATTGCGATCGTGTTCGAAACGACCGCGAAAATCCTGGCGGAGAGGCAGCGCAAGGTGGCCGAAGACGCGCTGCTGCAACTGACCCAGACACTCGAGCAGCGCGTCGCCGAGGAAGTGGGGGCGCGCGTGGCAATGGAGGAACGGCTGCGTCAGGCGCAAAAGCTGGAAGCGATCGGCAGTCTCACGGGCGGCGTGGCGCACGATTTCAACAACGTCCTGCAGGTCATCTCCGCCAATCTGCAGCTCATCGAGCTTTCGACGCGCGGCAACGCCGCGCTCGAGCGGCGCGTGGCGGCGGTCAGCAACGCAGTGTCGCGCGGCGCGAAACTCGCCGCGCAACTGCTGGCCTTTGCACGCAGACAACCGCTCGCGCCGGCCGTTCTGAATCCCGTCCGGCTGGTCGAAGGCATCGCCGAGATGCTTCACCGTACGTTGCCGGAGACGATCGAACTCGCCATCGTGCCTGCGCAGGAAAGCTGGAATATCTGCGCCGACCGAAGCCAGCTGGAAAGTGCGCTGTTGAATCTGGTCATCAACTCGCGCGATGCGATCGACGGACCCGGACGCATCTGCGTTTGTCTCGCGAACATCGATGCGGGCAACGACGAACTGGCGCTGCGCGATGGCGTCCCAGCGGGCGAATATGTACGCCTGCAAGTCTCCGACTCGGGAAGCGGTATGCCCGACCACGTGAAAGCGCGCGTGTTCGAGCCGTTCTTCACCACGAAGGCCGAGGGCCAGGGAACGGGACTGGGCTTGAGCATGGTGCACGGATTCGTGGCGCAGAGTTCCGGCCACGTCTTCATCGAAAGCGAAGAAGGCCAGGGCACGACCGTCAACCTCTATTTCCCGCGAAGCCTGGAAGCGGAATACGACGCTTACAAGCCGACCGTTGCGAGACAGGAGCGAGGCGGCGAGACGATTCTCGTCGTCGAAGACGATGCCGACGTTCGCATTGCCGCGATCGAAATGCTGGCCCAGCTCGGCTACAAGGTGGTCTCCGCGCAAGACGGCGAAAGCGCGCTCAAGCTGATCCAGAGCGGCCAGCGCTTCGACCTGCTGTTCACGGATGTCGTGACGCCGGGCACGGTGCGAAGCAGCGAATTAGCTCGTATCGCGAGCGGGCCGCCGTATTACGCCGAAGTCCTGTTTGCCTCCGGCTATACGCGCGACGTGATTTTCCACGACGGCAAGCTCGACGAAGGTGTCGCGCTCATCAGCAAGCCCTATCGATACGACGAGCTTGCCGTTGCGGTACGCAATGCGCTGAACAAGACCGATTGACGCATGGTCAGGGCTTCAGCCCGATCTGCGCGCGTCCGAGCGGCGTCAGGTCTGCCACCGTTGCACGCCCGACGAAATCGACTTCGAAGTGATCCGTCGGGAAATCCGGCGGGCTCTTGCCTTCGAGGAAGTTCGGTAGCTGCCGCGCGAGATACGCGTCGTTCTTGGTGCAGGACGGCGCCGAAGCGATGTACATCACGTTGCTGTAGCCCTTGCCGCGGTGCGCGTCCTCCACGGCATGAATCACGTCGCTATGCCAGAACACGGTGTCGCCCGGTTGCATCAAGGGAATCGAAGAAAGCGCGTGGAAAAGCGGCGCATGATACTCCGGCTTGATCGAGAGCGCACGGCCCGGCATCGCGCCGCACAGGTCGTCGTCGGGGATGTCGTCCTGCAGGGCGCGCAGCAGGATGTAGACCATCGCGTTCGCGATGGGCACGAGTTGCAGCGTGCCGTCGCCGGGGCCTTGCTGCGTGAGCGCCGTCCAGCCCTGAAACGTACGGAACATCGAGCAAACAGCGGGTGACGGAATCTCCTCGACCGCGGTGCGCCACGCCGCATCGAACGCGTCATAGTCGCGCCAGTTTCCGGTGAACACGTGGCGGTAGACCTTGCGGAAGTTCGCTTCGATCCAGCGCTCGACTGAGCCGCCGTCGCAGTGCGCGGAAAGTCCCAGCGACCCGGAGCCGGGCGGCCGGCGGCGCAGCCGGTCTGCATAAACCGGCACGTGATCCGGGTCGAAATGCACGCGGCCTTCGCTCTCGGTACGCCACAGCCGGTTCAGGAGCACGCGCGCCTGCGTGAGTTCCGGCGACTGGCGCGCCAGCACTTGCGGCTTCGACCAGTAGACGCCGTAGATCTGCGGCTTGCTCGAGGCCAACTGGCCGAAGTATTTGTCTTCGGCGCGATGCAGCAGCTTGCGGTCGAGATCGTTGCGCTCGACGTAGTCGGCAATGTCGTTGTCCCACCGCTCCACGAGCGAGCGGTCGAAGACCTTGCGAATGACGCACGCGCCGCGCGCTTTCACGTGCGCGATCTGCTCCGCGCTCACGCGGTTGCCGGCGATGTCCGCGAACGCGATTTCGGGGATGACCGGCTCACCCCGGTCGCGAAGCTGGGCGATGCGATGCGCCTCTTCGTGCATGGCCGATTCGACCTCGGCGAACACGGCCTGATAGTTGGGCAGCATTTCCCGCAATTCCTGCTTGGCCTTGCGGATAGCCGCGGGCAGGTCGTCGATATGCAAAGCCATGTCGTTGTCTCCATCCTGGTGATTTCGAATGATGCGAGCGTACGCCGGCGCAGCTTTGGCCGGTGATATTATCAAGTCAATGTTTTTGTAGATTCGGCCATGAAAGCAGCGTACGAGCACGTCGACTTTGGTAGCCGCTGTTCGGTGCGGGTTTACCACCGGCGCTTGCCGCGCATTCCGTTCGAGTGGCATCACCACCCGGAATACGAACTCACGCTGACGATGAACAGCCAGGGCAAGCGCTATATCGGCGACTCGGTCACCGTTTATGGCGCCGACGATCTCGTCCTGGTCCCGCCGGACATGCCGCACACCTGGTCGTCCAATCGCTCGATCGACCCGGCGGACTCGCAGGTTGCCATCGTCATCTGGTTCGAAGGCGGCTGGGTGCAGCGCCTCGCCGACGTTTGCCCGGAATACGCGAACCTGCGCAACCTGCTGCGCCGCGCGGCCTGCGGACTGGTCTTCGAAGAAGGCGCCGGCGCGCAGATGCGCGGCTATCTGGACCGTCTTTTGTCTGCGGACCCGCGCGGGCGTCTGGCTGCCGTGCTGGAGATCCTCGTCTGGCTGACCGACTTGCCTGCCACCCAGCTGGCGACGCCCAGCGCGTTCGAAGGCCGCGTTGGCGCGTCGTCGGGCTACGAGCCCGAGCAGCTGAACCGGGTGCTTGCGCTGATCGAAACGCAGTTCGCGCAACCCTTGCGGCTGTCGACGCTCGCCAAAGCCGCGGGTCTCTCTGAACGCACGCTGACGAGGCATTTCGTGCAGCACACGGGCGAAAGCGTGGGGCAGTACATCGCGCGGGTGCGAATCGGCCATGCCTGCCGGCTGTTGACCGACACGCAGATGCCCATCTCGGTGATCGCCACCCGCTCGGGGTTTCCCAACGCCGCGAATTTCAACCGGCAGTTCAAGGCCACGAAAGCGTTGACGCCCGTGGCCTATCGACAGCAATTCAAGGGCGCAAAGCTCGACGACGATCATGCTGCGCCGGCCCTGACCGAACGCTCGCCTTCTCTCGAGCCTGCGCGGCGGATGGCGGGCGGCAAGCCCCGGTTGCGACGGGCCTGAGGTCCCGAACGCGCGGTTGGGCGATCGCCAACGGACCCAGGCTAACCGTAAGCCAGTCGCAATGACTCGCTATGCCGGCTCGCGTCAGCGATTTCCCTGGAGTGCTGTCATTAGCGTCTGGAATGTGGTGATATAGCGAAAAATCGCACGGTCGGACAGAAAATTCACGCTCGATAAGCAATGCCCAAACAAAGGAGACAGTCCATGAGGATGTTGCGCTCGTTGCTGGTTGGTGCGGTGGTATCGTCGGCGTTGTTAGCGGGGGCCGTGCAAGCGCAAACGGTCAAGATTGCCTTCATCGATCCGCTGTCAGGCTTGATGGCGTCGCTCGGAACGAATCAGCTGCATAGCTGGCAATACACGGCCGAATACGCCAACGAGCACAACTGGGCAAACGGCACGAAGTTCGAGGTGGTCGGATTCGACAACAAGCTCTCGCCGCAGGAGAGCCTGACCCTGCTCAACCAGGCCGCCGACCAGGGCATCCGCTATATCGTGCAGGGCAACGGCTCGTCGGTGGGCCTCGCGCTGGAGGATGCGGTCGCCAAGTACAACTCGCGCAATCCGGGCAAGGAGATCGTCTACCTGAACTACGCGGCGGTGGACCCGGCCATGACCAACGCGAAGTGCGACTATTGGCACTTCCGCTTCGACGCCAATGCCGACATGAAGATGGATGCGCTCACCACGTTCCTCGCGCGCGACAAGGACATCAAGAAGGTCTACCTCATCGATCAGGACTACTCGTTTGGCCACGACGTCTCGCGCGTGGCGCGCGAGGACCTGAAGAGCAAGCGCCCGGATATCGTGATCGTCGGCGACGATTTTCATCCGCTCGCGCGCGTGAAGGACTTCTCGCCTTACGCTACCAAGATCAAGGCGTCCGGCGCCGACACGGTGATCACGGGCAACTGGGGCAGCGACCTCGCATTGCTCGTGAAGGCGAGCAAGGACGCGGGCGTGACGGCCAACTTCTATACCTACTACGCGGGCACGACCGGCGTGCCGACCGCCATGGGCGCGTCCGGCGCCGACCACGTGAAGTACGTGGGCGTGTTCGGCCCGAACACGGCGAACAATCCGCCGGTGGTTGGGCAGATCATCGAGGGCTACAAGAAGAAGTACAACGACGACTACTACCTGGCCACGGCCTATGCCGGCATCGAAATGCTGAGCAAGGCGATCAACGCGACGAAGTCGACCGATCCCGTCAAGGTGGCCAAGGCCATGGAGGGCATGACGGTCGACGGCATGAACGGTCCGGTCGCGATGCGCGCCGCCGATCACCAGGCGCAGCAATCGCTCGTGATCGCGACATGGACCAAGGCGGACGGCAAAACGGTAAAGTACGACCAGGAGAACACCGGCTATGGCTGGCGCACCGACGTCCAGCTTGGGCCGACCGCGGCAACGCAGCCGACCACTTGCCAGATGAAGCGCCCGGGCTGAACGTGCTCTCGCTACGACACTTCACAAGGATCATCGGGCAGTGGAATTCCTGACCATCTCTCTGTTGAACGGCATCGGCTACGGGCTGCTGCTGTTCATGCTTTCCTCGGGCCTCACCTTGATCTTCAGCATGATGGGCGTGCTCAATTTCGCGCACGCCAGCTTTTACATGCTCGGGGCCTACTTCGCCTACAGCATTGCCAGCAAGATCGGTTTCTGGCCCGCGCTCGTGGCGGCGCCGGTGCTCGTGGCGTGTGTCGGCGCGCTCGTCGAGCGTTTCGGCTTGCGCACCGTGCACAAGTACGGGCATGTGGCGGAATTGCTGTTCACCTTCGGCCTGTCGTATCTGATCGTGGAGGGCGTCAAGCTGGTCTGGGGGCTGGCCGCGGTGCCGTACGCCATTCCACCTGAACTGAACGGGGCGCTGTTAAAGGTGTACACGTCGGAGTTTCCGAAGTATCGCGCCTTCATGATGCTCATCTCGATCGCCATGCTCGTGGCGCTGTATCTGGTACTGACGCGCACGCGCATCGGCCTCGTCATTCAGGCGTCGCTCACGCACCCGGAAATGGTCGAGGCGCTCGGGCACAACGTGCAGCGCGTGTTCATGCTCGTGTTCGGCGGCGGCGCCGCGCTGGCGGGCCTCGCCGGCGTGATCGGCGGCAACGCGTTCGTCACGTCGCCTTCGATGGCCGAGTCGGTCGGCACCATCGTATTCGTGATCGCCGTGGTGGGTGGCATGGGCTCGCTGCCGGGCGCGTTCATCGCCTCGCTGCTGATCGGCATCATGCAGACCTTCGCCGTCACGATCGATGCCTCGCTCTCCGATCTGTTCTCACTCGTCGGCGTGACGGTCACGGACAGCACGACGCTCTCGTCGCTGTTGCGCATGCCGGTCTCGCAGGTCGCGCCGATTCTGCCTTATCTGCTCATGGTGCTCATGATGATCCTGCGACCGCGCGGGTTGCTCGGCAAGCGGGAGGGCTGACCGATGAAACCGCTCATTCAGGCCAGCGCCGGTTCGGCCATGCAACGCCACGGATGGCTGCAGTCCGCGCATTCGCTGCGCTGGATCATCTGGGGCGCCACGGTGCTCATCATGCTGGTGCTGCCGCTCGTGTTTTCCAGCGGCTTTGCGATCGCATTGCTCTCGCAGATGGGCATCATGATCATCTTCGCGCTCTCGTACAACATGTTGCTCGGGCAGACCGGCATGCTCTCGTTCGGGCACGCGGTGTACTCCGGGCTCGGCGCATTCGTGGCGGCGCATGTGCTCAACCAGATCGGCGCGAACCATTTCCCGTTGCCCGTTTCGTTGTTGCCGCTGGTCGGCGGACTCGGCGGCATGCTGTTCGGCGTGCTGTTCGGCTACGTGACCACGCGCAAGTCGGGCACCACCTTCGCGATGATCACGCTCGGCATCGGCGAAATGGTGGCGGCGAGTTCGCTCATGTTTCCCGGCTTCTTCGGCGGCGAAGGCGGGGTGCCGACCAATCGCACGGTTGGCCATGCGGTGCTCGGCATCACATACGGCCCGGCGATCCAGGTGTACTACCTGATCGCGGTGTGGTGTCTCGTGTCGATGATCGCCATGTACGCATGGACGCAGACCCCGCTCGGCCGCATCGCCAACGCCGTGCGCGACAATCCCGAGCGTGCGGAATTCGTCGGCTACAACACGCAGCGCGTACGTTTTTTCGTGATGGTCCTCTCGGCGTTCTTCGCCGGCATTGCGGGCGGCCTCTCGGTGATCGACTTCGAAATCGTGACGGCGGAGAATGTCGGCGCCGCACAGTCCGGCGGCGTGCTGCTCGCGACGTTCATCGGCGGCGGGGCGTTCTTCTTCGGGCCGATCATCGGTTCGATCTTGTTCGTGCTGTTCGCGGTCGCGTTATCCAATCTCACGCCGGCATGGTTGCTGTACCTCGGCCTTTTCTTCGTGCTGGTGGTCATGTACGTGCCGGGCGGCGTGTCGAGCCTGCTGATGAAGCAGGTCCCTCTCATTGCGGCTCGCAAGCTGCATCGCATGCTGCCGTCCTATGCGGCGGCGCTGGGCGCCGGGATGATTCTGCTTGCGGCGCTCGTGCTGACGGTCGAACTCGTCTACAAGGTGCAGATCGATAGCGATAACGGCACGGCCATGGCGTTCTTCGGCCTGAACTTCGATGCGGCGTCGTGGAAGCCCTGGGCCGTCGCCGCGGTGCTGTGGGCCGTGGGCGCACAGGCGGGACGCCTCGCGGGCGCGCGGGTGCGCGACGCGTGGGATGGCGTGCAACGAGAAATCGCGGGGAGCAACGCATGACGGCCGCACTGGAATTGCGTGACGTGCGCAAGAATTTCGGGCGCACGGAGATCATTCGCGGCGTCGACCTGAGTATCGCGCAGGGCGAACGTCATGCGCTGATCGGTCCCAACGGCGCGGGCAAGTCGACCACGTTCAACCTGATTTCGGGGCGCATGGCGCCGAGTTCCGGCACGGTCAAACTCAACGGCGCCGAGATCGGCGGGCTGCCGCCGTACAAGATCAACCGCATGGGGCTCTCGCGCAGCTTTCAGGTGACGAACATTTTTCATCGCCTTTCGGTGTTCGAGAATGTGCGCTGCTCCGTGTTGTGGTCGCTCCGCTACCGGTATTCGTTCTGGCATCGGCTCGAGCAATTGCGCGACGCGCGCGAGCGCGCCGAAGAAGTGCTCGAGCTGATCGGCCTGCAGGGCCGCCACGACACGCTTGCCGGACTGCTGACCTACGCCGAGCAGCGCGCGCTCGAAATCGGCATCACGATCGCGGGCGGCGCCAAAGTCATCCTGCTCGACGAACCCACGGCGGGCATGAGCCGCTCGGAGTCGGATCATGCGGTGGAGCTGATTCGCCGGGTCACCGTCGGCAAGACGCTGGTGATGGTCGAGCACGACATGAGCGTCGTCTTCGGCCTCGCCGACCGCATCTCGGTGCTCGTGTACGGCGAGGTGATCGCCACGGACACGCCACAAGCCATCCGTAACAACCGCCGCGTGAAGGAAGCCTATCTGGGCACCACGCTGGACGAACCCGCAGGTGCACATTGATGGCGACCGCGAATTCCATGCTTCAGGTGCGCGACCTGCATGCGTACTACGGCAAGAGCCATATCCTGCACGGCGTCGAGATGCAGGTGGGCGAGGGCGAGATCGTCGCCTTGCTCGGACGCAACGGCGTGGGCCGCTCGACGCTCGCCAAAGCCATCATGGGGCTCGTGCGGTGCGAGGGGCAGATTCTGCTGCGCGGCGAGGAAGTGCGCGGACTGCGCACCTTCGAGGTTGCGCACCGGGGCATCGGCTACGTGCCGGAGAACCGCGATATCTTCCCGACGCTCACCGTGCGGCAGAACCTGATGCTCGGCGAAAAGCGCATCCGTTCGCGCCAGAAGCCGCGCTGGCAGTTCGACGACATGTACCGGATGTTCCCGCGCCTGAAGGAGCGCGAGGACACGCCAGCGGGCCTGCTGTCCGGCGGCGAGCAGCAGATGCTGACGCTGTGCCGCACGCTCATGGGCGACCCCGACCTCATCATCATCGACGAGCCGACCGAAGGGCTCGCGCCCCTCGTCGTCGCGCAGGTGGGCGAGTACCTGAAGACGCTGAAGGCGCGCGGTATTTCGGTGCTGCTCGTCGAGCAGAAGCAGGCCATCGCGCTCGATATCTCGCAGCGCGTGTACGTCATGGGGCACGGCCAGATCGTGTTCGAGGGGACGCCGCAGCAGTTGAAGGCCGATGTGCGCGTTCGCCAGGAATGGCTCGAAGTGTAGGGCGCGCTGCGAGCGTTCGGTCTGCGGAAGACATTGCGCTTAGCGTGCGGGCAAGTTACCCGGTGAGTAGTTCGGCTGCTGGCCGTTGGCTCCAAAAAGATCTTCGGGTTGACCGTTCATCCGCTGCCGTATGTTGTCGTTGACGACCATGCCTGCCGGGAACGCCCGCGGTCCCACTCCGGCGGCCAGCCAGGCACGGTCCTCTACCCATTCGCGGTGTCGCGGCCCCAAGGGGTTGGACTGGACGGCAACGGGCGGATGAAGGGCGAACTTCAATCCCACGTCAGTGTGCTGCAACCTGTCGACGATCCAGACCAGCGGGCCGTCGGAGAGGCCGTGATCGGGGTAGCCGCCGCCGACATCGCAATGACCGCCGGGAAAGAGCGCTTGCGTCACGTTCGGGTTGGGATTCCACAAGGTCGGTTCGAACGGTCTGCGTTGCTCGTCGAGCGAAACCGCGTGCACGCCGAGGCCAATGTCCGGGTTCAGCGTCAGATCGCAGAACCGGAACAGATCGATGGCGGAACCCTCGTAGTAGATGGGAATGCCGAGTGAACCGACCGTATCCCAAACCGCCACGGCGGTGACTTTTGCGTTCACGAACGAGTTGGCATCCAAAGGCTTCGGGTTGGAGAAGGCGCGATGGATCGTCAAGAACTCCGTCAGGCCGTCTGCGATCTTCTGGAACGTCGTTTCGTGGCCGTGTCTCCATCGATACCACGCTGCCACTGCGGTGTCGTAACGTTTCTGATCGTCTATCGCGGCGAGATCCGGCCGAAGCAGACCCTGTCCCGCAATCAGTCCCGCAAGGGCTCGCGCGGTGTACGCGCCGCGGCTGAATCCGACGATCACGATGCCGTCGCCGGGCTCGAAATTGCGCGAAATATACGTATAGCCGCGCGCGATTCGAGCGACGACGCCGACCCCGAATGCGCCGCCAGCGACTTTATCGAGCAGTTGCTGGGAATTTCCGACGCCGTGAATGTATTTCGCGATCTGTACGGGTGTGCCGTTGGCGTCTGCAAGCGCCTTTTCCATCTCGAGGCCACCCCAGTTGCTTCCTTCGGGCAGCAGGTTTCCATCGAGCCACGCGAAAAGCTTGCATACGTTGGTCAGTCCCGGCTGGCACCCTGCCGCGGCGTCAGGCGCGGCACCGTCGCCTTTTCCTGCCGGATCTTCGGGGCCGTTCCACGTGCCGTCTGCGCAAAAGACTATCGTTTTGGACATCGCCGGCTCCTCACAGGCAATTCAGTCGCTATCCACGGAACATTTGTTCGCTATCCTGATTATTGTCCGGTGCGTTAACTCAGCCGATGCGGCATGGCGTGCGATGCGCGTGCCGAACATCAGGTCTACAAATATAGCTTCTGCGTTCCGGATTGCGAGGTCAGGAATGTACGAAGGCGCACGTACGACAGGGGCGGCAGTGCTGAAGTGGGCCGCAGGGGCCCCGGCGGGTCAGCTGAACTGCTCTGAGGGGGGCTTTCGCATGGGGGAAGCAAGCTTCCGCGCTTCGGGGGAGAATGCATGTCGACGCGCCCTCGCAGACGTGCGAAAGGCGGGAGCGCGGTTTTGGCGGCGAGCTTCGAAGGGCTGAGCAGCAGGCCTGTTCGAAGTCACTAGTCGGAAACGAATGCAGACGTTAGCAGATGTTCTGAACTGACCGACAGTCGCCGTACTCGGCGGCGGCACGAGTCCCCACAGAGTGCCTGGCGGCCGCCAGCGTAGCCGGCATTATCGCAATGCCATTCGCGGTAACCGGTAATCCGTGAGGCGCCGTTGACTGATCTCTCCCACTACGTCAGGACCTCGCCATCATGCAAGACGAATCGGAAGATGTTGTCGCTCGTCGCGACTTCATGAAGAAGGCCGTTGCGCTGGTCGGCGCAACATCCGCATTGGTCTCGCAAAGCGAGGCCGCAAATGCCCAAGGCGCCAATGCGCCGACCGCCGGGGGCCCGCAAGGGACCGGGACGGTTTATACCGGCGATGTGATCCAGGGAAAGAAGGTCATCAGCGCGCTCGACGTCGGCGACCTCGAGCGCGGCAAGACACACAAGTTCTACTTTCAGGGCGTGCAAATGCCGACGGGGCAGAACTGGTATGTGTCGGTGATCGTTGTCCACGGTGCGAAGCCGGGCAAGCGCGTCGCGCTGATCAGCGGGGTGCATGGCGATGAAATGAGCCCCGTGCATACCATCCACAGCGTGATAAGCCAGCTCGACCCCGCGCAGATGTCAGGCACCGTGCTGGCAGTGCTCGACGTATCGCGCCCCGCGCTCGAGGCCATGGAGCGCAGATGGCCCAATTCCGCACTTGGAATCGGCCTCATCGACATCAACCGCGAATGGCCGGGCAACGAGAATGGCGGCAGCGCGCCGAGCCGGCATGCGGGACTGCTGTTCAACCGGCTGTTGAGGCCGAACACCGACTACGCACTCGATTTTCATACGGCCACGACCGGCATGGATTTGACGTCCTTCAATCTGGCCAGAATGGAATTGCCGGAGGCGCGAGCCATGGCGGAGCTTTTTCCGATCAAGCAGATCTTCGACAACCCCGCCTATCCCACGCTGCTTGCCAATGCATTCATCAACGTGGGGATTCCCGCAATCACGCCCGAGATCGGCTCCGCGCGCGTTTTCGATTTCGACATGATTCCGTCGTTCGTCGAAGGCACGATGAACGTGCTCAAGCGCTACAACATCGTATCGGGTCCGATGGGGCGCACTGGGCGAGACGTCGGGACCTTCGTCGGCAACAGCGGCCACTCAGTCATGTCGACGCACGGTGGATTCGTCGAACTGCTGGTCAAAGTCAATGACAAGGTCAACGCGGGCCAGAAAGTGGCAATCCAGCGCAATACCTTTGGCGAAGTGGTCGCGGAGTATACGACCGAAGTCACGGGCGAGGTGACGGGACGACGAACCGACGCCACGGCAGAGCCCAGAATTCCGCTCGTGATGATTCTTTATCAGAGCGCGGCAAAGGAAATTCCGGAGGACTTTTCTGAATGAAATCGGGTCGGGCAGGGCAGGGCGACACGAGTTTGCCGCCCTTGTTTCAGAAGATATGGACACGCTGCAACTTGAGTTTCCGGAGAAAGAAATTCAAACAATCCCCGTCGCATAGTACACGGCGATGACGAAGAAGACGGCCAGCGTCTTGATCACCGTCACCGCAAAAATGTCCCGATACGACTCGCGGTGCGTGAGCCCCGTAACCGCGAGCAGCGTGATGACCGCGCCATTGTGCGGCAGCGTGTCCATGCCGCCGCTGGCCATGGCCACCACGCGGTGCAGCACTTCCATCGGAATATGCGCTGCCTGTGCGTTTTTGACGAAGAGATCCGACATGGCCGCGAGCGCGATGCTCATGCCGCCCGATGCCGACCCCGTGATACCCGCGAGCGCGCTCACCGAAACGGCGGCGTTCACGAGCGGATTCGGAATGCTCTTGAGCGCATCGCTCACGACGATGAACCCGGGCAGCGCCGCAATCACACCGCCGAAGCCGTATTCCGAGGCGGTATTCATCGAAGCCAGCAGCGCCCCGGCCACGGCCGCCTTCGTGCCGTTCGCGAAGCGGTCTTTCACGCGGCCGAACGCCGTGACGATCACGAGCACGATACCCGCGAGCAACGCGCCCTGAACCGCCCAGATCGCCACGACCTGCTTGACGGTGGCCGTGACCGGCGTATGAATGCCGGGCAGCACTTCGGGCGGCACGGTCACGGTGTCGCCGTACCAGACGGGAATCCAGTGCGTGAGCAGGAAGTTCGCCACGCCCACCAGCACGAGCGGCGCGACGGCGAGCAGCGGGTTGGGCAGGTGTTCGGTCTTGACGTGTTCCGGTTCGTTCAGGAGCGAGGTGCCGTAGCCTTCGCCTTTCGACATCGCGCTGCGGCGGCGCCATTCGAGGTACGAGAGGCCCACCACGACGATGAAGAGCGAACCGGTCACGCCGAGCGCAGGCGCGGCCCACGCGGTGGTCTTGAAGAACGTGGTGGGAATGATGTTCTGGATCTGCGGCGTGCCGGGCAGCGAATCCATCGTGAACGAAAAGGCGCCGAGCGCGATGGCGCCCGGCATGAGGCGCTTCGGAATATCGCTCTGGCGATAGAGTTCGGCTGCGAACGGGTAGACGGCGAACACCACTACGAAGAGCGAAACGCCGCCGTAAGTGAGCAGCGCGCAGACGGCGACGATCACGGCGTTGGCGCGCGAGCGGCCGATATAGCGGATGGCGGCGTGCACGATCGCTTCGGAAAATCCCGATAGTTCGATCACCTTGCCAAATACCGCGCCGAGCAGGAACACAGGAAAGTAGAGCTTCACGAAGCCCACCATCTTTTCCATGAAGATGCCCGAGAAGACGGGTGCAACAGCGGCGGGTTCGGTGAGGAGGACCGCGGCGAGCGCGGCGATGGGCGCGAAGAGAATCACGCTGTAGCCGCGGTACGCGGCAAGCATGAGGAACGCGAGGGCGGCGAGAACGATAACAAACGACATGGAGTCTCCTGCGGATCGATCGCGTTGCGCGATTCAGCTTGCTGCGTGTGTGATGGCTTTCGCTGCGTCCTTTCGTGCGGCGAGGCCGTGGTGCGTCGCAGCGATTGTAACGAAAGGATTTATCTCGTTATTGCGAGCGTGGCCGCTCGGTCCTATCGTTGCGCAGAAGAGCGAGCCGCAGAGGTGCCAGTCGATGAGTGCAATCGGTAACGGCGGGCCAGGTGCGTGGCGCGTGCGGGCGGTGCAGACAGCGCGGCTTGCGGCGGCGCTTGTTTGCGTGGGCGTTTTCGCGGGCATCTGGGCGGGCATCTGGGCGGGCGCAGCGTTCGCACAAGCGCAAGCCGGCGCTTCCGCGCCCGCCTCAAAGGCCGAGAACACGACGAGCGCGCCGGATCCCCAGCGCAAGAACTGGTACAACGACCCGTTCTTCGCGTTGTCGAACGCGATCAGCGCCTGTCCGCAGCCGCTCGGCCCGCGGATTACGAAAGCCGAAGCCGACGACGACGCCCACTATCGCGTGGAGCGCGGCACGACCTGCTGGCTCGCGCACAAGTGCTCGAAGCCGAACTCGTATCTCTACGATGCGGACATTGCAGCGGCGATTCGCCAGCAACTGCAAGGCGATGCCCTGTTTGCGGGCACGAGCATCTGGATCACGGTGCAGCGCCGTTTCGTCTACGCGGAGGGCTGCGCGGGCCCCGGCTTCGACAGTGCGGCGCTCGAGCGCCGGCTCGCCGCGATTCCCGACGTCGAGCAGGTCTTCGTACGCGTGAGTTCGGACCCGCAGGGCGCGCTGCCGTACAAGACGCTCTCGACCGCGCCCTGAGCGCGTGCACGCGGCGCTCGCGGCGATGCATCGCACATGGCTCGCGGCGTGGCACAATCGCAACGTCGAAAAACTAGAAGCCCGTTGGGGTGCTCCAAATGACTCGTCCTGGTTCGTCGTTGTTCCGTTTGCACAGATTGCCGTTCGCGGCGTGTGCGTTGACCTTGATCGCAGGGCTGGCTGCGTGCAGCAGCGGCCCGCCGCTGTTCCTGTCGGACGGCCGTCCGACGATCCAGGTGCAATGCCCGGCGTCGGGCGATCGCGATTCCTGCGCGCAGCAGGCGCGTGCCCGTTGCGCCGGCGCAGGCTACGACACCGTCGCGACCTCGACCGACAACGGCAACTACACGCTCGTGTTCGCCTGCCGCAAGGCCCAATAAGCCTCTCGCGCCCCGCTCAGCCCTCGGCGGCGGCGCTCGGTCCGCGCGCCGGCAGGTTCAGCAAAAGGCGCAGCAGGTCGGGCTGGCGGCGCGTCGCCGTCTTCTGAAAGATCGATTGCAATTGTTTGCGCACGGTGTCGTGCTTCACGCCGACGTGCGCGGCGATTTCCTTTTGCGTGAGACCTTCCGCAAGCAGCAGCGCAATACGGCATTCGGCCGGCGAAAGATCGAAGGCCGTCGCGAGTACCCGCTCGTCGACCAGCGGCGCGGAGCGCGGGTGATAGAAGGTCAGCGCCGCGAAAGCGCGCAATTCCGCGGCCGAGGCGTCGTCGGCCGTCACCACGTTGTAGAACGCGTAGAGCACCTCCTGCTGGCTCGCCGAGGCCTGCGCGCGGCCCCGCCCATCATGGGTTTGGCCGTGCGGGTCCGTTGCGGCCGCAGCATCGGGCGCATCCGGCGCGAGCGTGCCGTCGGCGGCCCCTACGATACGCAACGCGCGAAAGCGCGCCGCCGCAGCCCGCGCGCCGCTCATACGGTTGCGCAGGCGCGCCTCGCTCACGGCGATGTCCTCGAGCAGGCGCGCGTGATAGGGCGCCGCGAGCGTGATGCGCCGACCGCGCACCCGCACGAGCGAGGTCGCCTTCAGGAGCCGCTGTGCGGCCTCGTTGCTATGGAGCACCTCGCCCAGCGCGCTCACGAGCATGGCTGGCGGACGTGAGCGGTTTGCAAGCGTGTCGGCGTTCAAGGCAAAGCGGCGCAGGTACAGGCGCACCGCGCGCACGAGGTGCGGCGTGAGCCGCTCGAGCAGTTCGCGGTGCTCGCCCGGGAGCGGCCCGGCCTGGGCGTCCACGCGGCACGCGAGCATAACGGCGAGCCCGTTCTGTTCGATCAGCTTGCAAAGCGCCGCGTAGCGATGGCCTGCCTCGAGCGGGCAGAGCTCGAACCCGGCTGCGCAGTCGCCGTCCGCGCAGTCGAGCTCGATGCCGCAATGCAGCCACTTGCCCGGCGGGTAAGCGCGCAGCCATGCCAGGCGCACATCGTCGCGGTACAGCGGCCGGATGCGCTCCAGCGGTTCCGCGCCGGTGAGTGCGAAACCGTCGCTCCAGGAAAATAGATCGCGCTGCCGGTCAAAGGCATACAGATGAACTGACGCCACTCCAGTCGCTTCGCGCAATTGCGCGCAAAAATCCTTCCAGGCGCAAGGATTATCGAGTGTGTCGTAAATAAGGTGCAGCAGGCGATCGTATTGTGATTCGTTTGTTTTCACGCCATTCTCGTTGTTCGTATTGTGAAAGACTGATGGCAGCAAAATGCGCTCCGCATAGCGTTCCACAATTGAGGAATATACAGGCGCAATAGTCCCCGTTAATCTGCCTTTCGATATGGATGCGGATACAACCGCGAGCGTGGACGAGCGGCCTCTGGAATTCCGTGCGGTATCCAACGGATAGCCGGTCGCGCTGGCTTTATTCTGGTCTGACAGTACGAACAAAAGCAGTCAATCCGCTGCGGCATGCATTTAGCACGGTCAGCCGGCGCGATTACCAAACCGACCGATTATCCGCGGCGTGCGGAAAAGCGGCGATGCGACGAAAGTGAGTGCGCGCTATTTGTGCGCGCTCGATAAAACTTGTCATTACCGGGGGCAGCGATGAATCATCACCAACTCGAAAAGGACATTGAGCATCTCGAACATATCATCGGGCGGCTCTCGGGGCGCGACCGTATTCCGCTCTCTTATTGGCGCGGCCGGCTCGAGTCGGTTTCCGGCGAGAACCTCGTGCCTTCGCAGGTGCAGCGCGTGAAGCGGCTCAACGAAGCGCTGCGCGCGCTCGAAAGCCGTCTGTCGCACGAATCGCTTGGGCAACGCGAACGGTAACGCCAACGTTTGCGATAGCGTTGTAAAAATGCGCGCCTGCATCGTCGCACGGGCTCCAAACCGGTCACAATGGCACTCTCTTGACCGAACTGGAGATGCGTTTTCATGCCGAGCTACAAGCAACTGACCGCCCAGCTGGAGAAGCTTCACAAGGAAGTGGCTGCGGCGCGTGAAAAGGAAATTGACCAGGCGATCGCCGAGATCAAGGAAAAAATCGCGGAGTACGACATCACCGCGGAAGAACTGGGCTTCACGAGCCGACGTGCAGGCCCCGCGCGCAAGAAGGCGCTGCCGGCCCGCTACATGAACCCGAAAACCGGCGAGACCTGGAGCGGCCGTGGCCGCGCGCCGGGCTGGCTGGCGGGCAAGAACCGCGAACGCTTCCTCATCAAGGAATAACGGGCCAATTCCTGCCAGGCCGTTGCACCAGGGGGGCGCAGCACCCGCCGTGACGGCCGCACCGTATCGAGTCCCGAAAAAGCTCACCTCAGGTCCCGCGCGGCGCGCAGCGGCATGCCGCAACGAGCGGGACCAGGACGCTCACGCAGCGCTTGCATGTCTGTGGCGAAAGGAAATTCTCGTGAAAACGGGGGCGTCTCGCGAGCGAGGCGGGTGCACGAAGCTGTCGACGGTGCGCTCGCATCGAGGTCCTGTAAAAGCTCACCTTTGCCAACGCGGCGCGAACCAGCGCGTCCAACGCGTTCGAACCCCATCAAACCTTTAGTCGGCGGGGCGAATGCCGTGTATCATTCGGTCCCGGCGCCTTTTCGCTTTTTTGCGCGGGCATCCGCGGGACATTCCCGATCGCTCGTGCTATTTGCCGTGCGTCGCAGGCAGCGCACTGCTCGCCGCACGCGCCGTAAGCGTTGCTTGAAAACGCGCCCGCAAGCGCCGCCGCGCTCGCCGCAACCCCCGCCGCGCGGCCCGGTTGCCCGAATTCATCTGTGATACCCGCCCTATCCATGTCAGTAGCCGAACTCAGACGCCGCCGCACGTTCGCGGTCATTTCTCACCCGGACGCGGGCAAGACCACGCTCACCGAAAAGCTGCTGCTGTTTTCGGGCGCGATCCAGATCGCGGGCACCGTGAAGGGCAAGAAGAGCGGCCGCTTCGCGACCTCCGACTGGATGGAGATCGAAAAGCAGCGTGGCATCTCGGTCGCCAGTTCGGTCATGCAGTTCGAGTACGGCGACGCGGTCATCAATCTGCTCGACACGCCGGGCCACGAGGACTTCTCGGAAGACACGTACCGCGTGCTCACGGCGGTCGACGCCGCCGTGATGGTGATCGACGGCGCGAACGGCGTGGAAGCGCAAACGCTCAAGCTGCTCGAAGTCTGCCGCAGCCGCAAGACGCCCATTCTCACGTTCATCAACAAGCTCGACCGCGAAGTGCGCGAGCCGCTCGACCTGCTCGACGAAATCGAGCAGCACCTGGGCGTGGCCGCCGTGCCGTTCACCTGGCCTATCGGGATGGGCAAGGAGTTCCAGGGCGTGTACGACATCCAGCGCGACCAGGTACGCGTGTTCCGCGCGGGTCAGGAGTCGCTGGGCGGCGCGGTGGAAACGCTGCAGCACATCAGCGACGCCGATGGCGAAGCGCGCTTCGGCTATCACTGGAAGCGCACCAAGGAAGAAGTCGAGCTGATCACGGGCGCGACGCCCACCTTCGATCGCGACGCCTTTCTCGCGGGCGAGCAGTCGCCGGTGCTGTTCGGCTCGGCGATCAACAACTTCGGCGTGAAGGAAATTCTCGACGCGCTGGTCGATCTCGCGCCGCCGCCGTCGCCGCGGATGGCCGTGCAGCGACCGGTCTCGCCAGAAGAGCCGAAGTTCACGGGCGTCGTGTTCAAGGTGCAGGCCAACATGGACCTCGCGCACCGCGACCGCGTGGCGTTCATCCGCGTGTGTTCGGGCCATTTCGAGCGCGGCATGCAGCTGAAGGTCACGCGCAACAACAAGACCTTCCGCGCGAATAACGTGGTGAGCTTCCTGTCACAGCGCCGCGAGACCGTGGCCGAGGCGTACCCTGGCGACATCATCGGTATTCCTAACCACGGCACGCTGAGCCTCGGCGACACGCTCACCGAAGGCGAAGACCTGCAATTCACGGGTCTGCCGTTCTTCGCGCCGGAAATCTTCCAGACCATCGAAGTGGTCGATCCGATGCGCGCGAAGCAACTGGGCGAAGCGCTCAAGCAGCTTGGCGAAGAGGGCGCGATCCAGGTGTTCCGCCCGATCCACGGCGGCGCGACGATCCTGGGCGCGGTCGGTCAGCTGCAGTTCGAAGTGGTGTCGCACCGCCTCGCGGCCGAGTACAAGGTTGCCGTGCGCCTGATGCCGGCGCGCTATCGCCTCTCGCGCTGGGTGACCTGCGACGATCCCGCCGAGCTGCGCCGCTTCACCGATTCGTACGAGGCCCGCATGGCCTACGACGCGTCGAACGCGCCGACCTATCTCGCCTCGCACGTCTCCGAAATCGAGGTCGCGCAAAAGGCCTGGCCGAAGATCGTGTTCAACGAGCTGCGCGAGCATTCGGGCGCGCCGTTCCGCAAGTCGATGTAACACACACGGCGCGCTCGCGCCGCGTTCACAAACCAGGCAAAGTCCTTCTCGCGCATCGTGGTGCCACACGCCCAGGGCGGCGTGCGGCGCCATGCCGCCGCGTCTGCGCTCATAGGCGCCGGGCGAAATACGCGCAGCGCCTGCGCGCTTGCCCTATCCTCTTCTCGTAACGGTAAAAGACGACAAACCGGCGTTCGCCTCTATGGCAAGCGCCTGTCCGACCGACGAGGAGTGCCTGTGACCGTACGCAATCTCGATGCAGTGTTCCAGCCGAAATCCGTGGCCGTGATCGGCGCTTCGCAGCGCCCCGGCAGTATCGGCAGGATGGTATGGCGGCGGCTGATCGAAGGCGGCTTCACGAGCCCGCTGTGGGCCGTCAATCCGCGCCATGCGGGCGACTTCGAAGCCTTCGACGGCCGGCCCGTGCTCGCCGACGCAAGCGACCTGCCCGAGGCGCCCGGCGTCGCGATCATCTGCACGCGGCCCGCCACGTGGCCCGCGCTCGTGCATCGCTTGGGCGGCATGGGCACGCGCGCGGCGATCATCGTCGGCGAGGCGAGCGACGAGGCCGACCAGGCCGACCTGCGCCACGCACTGGCGGCGGCGCGCCCGCATCTGCTGCGCATCGTCGGCCCCGGCAGTCTCGGCGCGCTCACGCCCGCGCTCAACGCGCAGCTGGGCGCGGCAGCGTCGATTGCGCGCAAGGGCGGCGTGGCCTGGGTGTCGCAGTCCAACGCGCTCACCAACGCGGTGCTGCGCTGGGCCGCGCCGCGCGGCCTGGGCTTTTCGCACGTGATCGCGCTCGGCGACGAAGCCGACGTCGACGTGGGCGACGTGCTCGACTACCTCGCGAGCGACCCGAGCACGCGCGCGATCCTGCTCGAAGTGGACACGATCCGCGCGGCGCGCAAGTTCATGTCGGCGGCGCGCGCGGCGGCGCGCAACAAGCCTGTGCTCGCGCTGAGAAGTGGCCGCGACGACAAGGGCGATGCGCTCTACACGGCGGCGTTCCGGCGCGCGGGTCTCGTGCGCGTCGACACGCTCGACGACCTGCTCGACGAAATCGAAACGCTCGGCGTGGGCCGCGTGGCCGCGAGCGACACGGCCACGCTCATCACGAGCGACCGCGGCGTGGCGACACTTGCGCGCGACGCCTTCATGAAAGCCGGCGACACGCTCGCCCGCTGGAACGACGAAGCGCTCGCGGCCGTCCAGGCCGCGCTGCCGCACGCGCAGGCCGGCAATCCGCTCGTGCTCGGCGACACCGCGAAGCCCGAGCACTTCGGCCTCGCGCTGCAAACGCTCGCCACGCACCGCTCGAGCGGCACGGCGTTCGTCGTGCACGCGCCCACCCACAGCGCGCCGGTGGACGCCGTGGCGCGCACGCTGATCGAGCAACAGCGTTTCGCGTATCGCGGCATGCTCGCGTGCTTCTTCGGCGGGGTGGACGAAACCACGCGCGACGAACTGCACGCGCACGGCATTCCGGTACACACCACGCCGCGGCGCCTGGCGCGCGCGTTTGCCCGTCTCGTCGATTACCGGCTGGGCCGCGAGCTCTTGATGCAGACGCCGGAGACGATGCCCGCGCAGGGCCCGGCCGCGATCGAGGCCGCGCAGGGCGAAGCGCGCGCGGCGCTGGCGGCCGGGCGCACGGAACTGAAAGGGGAGGAGGCGGGCAGATTGCTGGCCTTGTTCGGGCTCGCCACGCAGGCGCAGGACGAACCGGGCGTGAAGCCCGTGGTGGATGTGTCGGTCGAGTTTCGCGACGACGACAACTTCGGCCCGGTGTTCCGTTTCGCCGCGCCTTCGCCGGACGACTTTTCGCCGCCGCTGCGCGTGTACAGCCTGCCGCCGCTGAACCCCGTGCTCTCGCGCGACATCGTCGCGCACTCGCCCTATGCGCGCTACACGGCGCCCGAGCCGACGCTGGCCGCGCTCACCGAGCTATCGCAGTTCGTGTGCGAGGTGCGGGAAATCGTGGGCTTGCGTCTGACGCTGCGTGTGCTGCCCGAGGCGGTCGTGGTCGTCGCGCCCTGCCTGCAGCTCGCGGAAAAGCGCAGCCGCTTCGCGATCATGCCGTATCCGCGGCGGCTCGAAGAAACCATCGACTGGCACGGCGAGCGCCTCACGATCCGCCCGATCCGTCCCGAAGACGAGGAGATGCACCGCACGTTCGTCGAGTCGATGACACCCGACGACTTGCGCCTGCGCTTCTTCTCGGCGGTGCGCAGCTTCGATCACACGCAACTCGCACGCATGACGCAAATCGACTACGACCGCGAGATGGCGCTGATTGCGGTGGTGCGTGGCGAGGACGGCCAGCCGCGCACGCTGGGCGTGGTGCGCGCCGTGGCCGATCCGGACAACGAGACCGCCGAGTTCGCGGTCGCGATTCTGTCGAATCTCAAGCGCG
This sequence comes from Paraburkholderia sp. BR10872, assembly GCF_040965835.1. NCBI lineage: Bacteria > Pseudomonadati > Pseudomonadota > Betaproteobacteria > Burkholderiales > Burkholderiaceae > Paraburkholderia > Paraburkholderia sp. BR10872. Next base: position 6,113 of record NZ_JBFRCN010000030.1, on the reverse strand, counting down.
GGGGCCTTGGCCGCTTGCTGATGTCGCGCATCATCGAGTACGTGCGCTCGCGCGGCACGCACTGGCTGCTCGGCGAGGCGCTGCGCGAGAACGCGCCGATGATCGGCCTCGCGCGCGCCTGCGGCTTCACCGTCACGCCCACGGAAGACCCGGGCGTGGTCGGCTTTCGCATGCCGCTCGACTGAGCCGGCGCGCCTCGCTGCTTAGGCGGCCAGCTTCGCGAGCGCGTCGTCGATCTGGCCGCGCGTGAGTGCGAGCTCTTCGAGCCAGGCCTCGCCGTACTGCGCGCCGGTTTCCTTCTCCAGCCGCGCGATGGTCGCAGCGCAGCGCGCGGCGTCCTTGGGCGTGGCGATGAACGCCTTCACCGACTGGCCGCCCTGGAACGCCTCGAACAGCGGCATGCGGATTTCCTCGGGCAGCGCGCGCGTGGTCCACTGATGCGTCTTGCCGTTGAAGGTGAGCGACGGCGGCAGCACGCGCTCCTTGCGCGTGGCCGGAATCAGGCCGAAATTGCGCGCGGCTTCGGCGATCTGCTCGGCCGTGAACAGCTCCTCGGGAGCGATCTCGAATTGCGCGATGGCGGTTTCGACGGTCTTCATCGCGTCGGCGCGGTCGTCGCGCTTTTTCTGCGCGCGCGCGACGATATCGCGCAACTCGTCGGCTTCGTCAGCCGAGATCGTGAAGCTCGCCTGTTTCTGCTGAAGCTCGGAAAAGCGCTGGAATTCTTGATCGGTCAGGAGTTTCGCCATGGGTTTCGAATGCGCGTGAGCCGCTTGCCCGCCGGTTTGCGGCAGCGCGCGCGGCGCACAGGTTTTTTTGAGAGGGCCGCCATTCTAACCGTTTTGCGTGGCCGGCTTGAGTCCACCGGGCGTCAGGCTGCGCCGTCCTCGCGGAACATCGACAAGGTCTGCACGGTCGCGCTCAGCATTTGCGTCGCCTCGTCGAGCGAGGGCGCGACATAGTCGTCGATGCGCTTGAGGAACGGGCAGGTGAGCGCCGCGATCGCCTGACCCGAAGGCCCGAGCACCGGAAACGTCACGTCGGTCACGCCGAAAATCTGCTGACTGTCCTTGCGCGAGAAGCCCGCCTCGCGCACCTGCTCGCACGCGGCTTCGAGCGCCGCGTGATCGATCGCCACCTCGCCCTTCACCTTCGTATGCTCCGCGAGCATGTGCGCGCGCTGCTCCGGCGTTTGCCAGGCGAGCAGCGTGCGGCCCGAACTCGTGTCGACGAGACCCACGCGCGAACCCAGCCGCACCGCGATGCCCCATGTGCCCGGCCCGTCCACCTGGGCGATCACGAGCAGGTTGCCGCGGTCGTAGACGGTGAGATGGCACGACTGTTCGGCTTCGTCGGCGAAGCGCTGCATGAGCGGCAGCGCTTCCGAGATCAGGCGCTCCATGGGCGGGTGACGATGGGCGAGCGCGAAGAGTTTCAGGCTCAGCGCATAGCGGTCGCCGCCTTCCGAACGGATAACGTATTGCCGCGCCACGAGCCGCTCAAGCATGCGGTAGATCTCGCTCGCGTTGCGTCCCAGCGCCTTCGTGATCTCGGCGCGCGTGAGGCCGGCGCGCTGTTCCGCAAGCAGTTCGAGGATGTCGAGCCCCTTGTCCAGCGCGGGCGCGCGATAGCGATCGGCGTCGTCTTTCTCGTCGGCTTCCTCGGGCACGTTGTCCATCTGACTCTTCTTCGTGTTCTTTTCCATTCGATCGTCCCCAGGGAAATCACGGACCCATGCTGCACTGCACATCGCTTGACCTTGGGATGTGCGTATATGAATAATGCATTCACTGGTGAATAAACGCCAGCGTCGTCAGGTTGGGAAAAGGCAGTTGCAACAGGTCGCGGGCGCGGCGGCATTTCGCTCGATGGCGACAAGGGCGCAGGATTAAATGCGGAGACGATCTGTGAACGGCAACGCACCCCATACCGACGCACGCCTGATTCTGCTCGCGCCCGAGGACAACTGCCTGATCGCGGCAGCGCGTCTGGCAGCGGGCGAAACGGTAGAGATAGAAGGCGAGCGTGTGACGCTCGCCAGGACGATCGAACTCGGTCACAAGGTGGCGCGCCGCGCGCTCGCACAAGACGAGAAGGTGCTGCGCTATGGCGCGCGCATCGGCCACGTAAGCGAGCCGGTGGCGCGCGGCGAGCATCTGCACACGCACAACCTGGAAAGCGATTACTTGCCGACCTACACGCACGACGCGGGGCACGAATTCGTGCCGCACAAGTAACGCCACCATGATGCGGCACGCGCCGCGAGCAGGATTCATGTTATGAGCGATAGCAACGTCACCCCTTCACGAGCCGCCGCGCCCATGCTCGAAGGCTGGCTGCGCAACGACGGACGCAAGGGCATACGCAACGTGGTTGCGGTGGCCTATCTCGTGGAATGCGCGCACCACGTGGCGCAGGAAATCGTCGCGCAGTTCCGCGAACCCCTTGGCGCGTTCGACGATCCGCCCGCGCTGCAGCAGCCAGAAGCGCCGCCGGTGCATCTGATCGGTTTTCCGGGCTGTTTTCCCAACAGCTACGCCGAGAAGATGATGAAGCAGCTCACCACGCATCCGAACGTGGGCGCGGTGCTGTTCGTTTCGCTCGGCTGCGAGAGCATGAACAAGCACTATCTCGTGGAGCAGGTGCGCGCGAGCGGCCGTCCGGTAGAAGTCCTGACGATCCAGGAAAAGGGCGGCACGCGCAGCACGATTCAGTACGGTCTCGACTGGGTGCGCGAAGCGCGTGCGCAACTCGCCGCGCAACAGAAAGTGCCGATGCGCCTCGATGAACTCGTGGTCGGCACGATTTGCGGCGGCTCGGACGGCACGAGCGGCATCACCGCCAACCCGGCTGTGGGCCGCGCCTTCGATCAGCTGATCGCAGCGGGTTCGGCCTGCATTTTTGAGGAAACCGGCGAGCTGGTGGGCTGCGAATTCCACATGAAAAGCCGCGCCGCAAGACCCGAACTGGGCGAGGCGATCGTCGCGTGCGTGGCCAAGGCGGCGCGCTATTACTCGATTCTGGGCCACGGTTCGTTCGCCGTCGGCAACGCGGACGGCGGCCTCACCACGCAGGAAGAGAAGTCGCTCGGCGCGTATGCAAAAAGCGGCGCCTCGCCGATCGTCGGCATCGTGAAGCCGGGCGACGTGCCGCCCACGGGCGGTCTCTATCTGCTCGACGTGGTGCCCGATGGCGAGCCGCGCTTCGGCTTTCCGAATATCAGCGACAATGCGGAAATCGCGGAGCTGATCGCGTGCGGCGCGCACCTGATCCTGTTTACGACAGGGCGCGGGTCGGTGGTCGGCTCTGCGCTTGCGCCGGTCATCAAGGTGTGCGCAAACCCGCTGACCTACCGCAACCTCGCCGGCGACATGGACGTGGACGCGGGCCGCATTCTCGAAGGGTGCGCGACGCTCGACGAAGTGGGGCGCGAAGTGTTCGACCGCACGCTGGCCGTAGCGGGCGGCGAGCGTTCGAAGTCGGAAACGCTCGGGCACCAGGAGTTTATCCTCACGTACAAGCGCTTCGAGCCCGTCGGTCCCGCATGCCTGCCCGCCAGTGCGCGCGTGCCGATCGTCGAAGCCGCGAACTGAACCGCGCAGTCGGATGATTTCGTTGTGGAAACAACCATCTCCAGGAGGAGACGAGCCATGGCGCAAGAACAGCATCCCAGGGTGGCGCACAGGCGCCGTATCGGCCGCACGGCGCTCGAAGTCAGCGCATTGGGTCTAGGCACCGCGCCGCTCGGCGGCCTGTATCGCGACCTGTCCGAAGAAGAGGCGCAAGCCACCGTCGACGCCGCGTGGGAAGCCGGCATCCGCTTTTTCGATACCGCGCCGCACTATGGCCACACCAAGGCCGAGCACCGGCTGGGCGCGGCGCTGCGGCGCTATCCGCGCAACGAGTACGTGATTTCCACGAAAGTGGGCCGCCATTTCGTGCCGCGCACGCATGAGTACGACGGCAGCGAGGGCTGGCAAAACCCGCTGCCCTTCGAAGCGATCTTCGATTACGCGCGCGACGGCATTCTGCGTTCGTTCGAGGACAGCCAGCAGCGGCTCGGCTTAGTCGATATCGATATCCTGCTCGTGCACGATATCGGCCGCTACACGCACGGCGAGCGCAACGAGCACTACTGGCGGCAACTGCGCGACAGCGGTTTCAAGGCGCTCGACGAATTGCGCAAGGCGGGCGCGATCAAGGCGATCGGCTTCGGCGTGAACGAGCGCGAAGTGATACGCGAGGCGATGCAGGAGTTCGACATCGATTGCGCATTGCTGGCGGGCCGCTATACGCTGCTCGAACAGACGCCGCTCGACGACCTGCTGCCCGAGTGCGAGAAGAAGGGCGTGAGCATTCTGCTGGGCGGCGCGTTCAACTCGGGCATTCTCGCGCACGGACTGCTCGGCGAACTCAAATTCAACTACGCCGACGCGCCGCAGGACGTGGTCGAACGCGTGGCGCGGCTCGATACGATCTGCCGGACCTACGACGCCCCGCTCGCGGCGGCGGCGCTGCAGTTTCCCTATGCGCACCCGGCCGTGGCGACGGTGCTCAACGGCGCACGCAGCCCGCAGGAGGTGCGCGAGAACGTCGCCTCGTTCGAGACGAACTTGCCCCGCGAGTTGTGGCTCGCGCTGCGCGACAAAGGTCTCCTCGATCCGCGCGCGCCGCTTCCGCAGGCTTGAGCCATGACTACCATCTCTACGATCGAACGGATCGACGCCCATCAGCACTATTGGGACCCGGCACGCGGCGACTACGGCTGGCTCACGCCTTCGATGACCGCGCTGTATCGCGCGTTCGGACCCGCCGATCTCGCGCCGCTGCGCGCGTCGTGCGGCGTGGCGCGCACGGTGGTCGTGCAGGCCGCGCCGACTGTCGAAGAAACACGCTGGCTGCTCGATCTTGCACGCAACGAGCCGTCGATTGCGGGCATGGTGGGCTGGGTGCCGCTGGACGATCCGCACGTCGCTACGCTGATCGCCGAACTCGCGCGCGAGCCCAAGCTGCGCGGCGTGCGCCCGATGCTGCAGGACCTGCCCGACGACGACTGGATCGCGAAAGCCGATACCGCGCGCGGCGTGCAAGCGCTCATCGCGCACGATCTCGCTTTCGACGCGCTCGTGTTCACGCGCCACGCGGATGCGCTCGCGACGTTCCTCGCGCGGCATCCCGCGCTGCGCGTGGTGATCGATCACGGCGCGAAGCCGCCGATCGCGGCGGGCGGCGAGAGCGGCTTTGCGGCGTGGGCGCACGCCATCACGCGCTTCGCGCAGTTTGCGCACGTGCACTGCAAGCTGTCGGGGCTCGCGACCGAAGCCGCGCCCGGCTGGGACGACGCTACGCTGGCGCCGTGGGTCGCGCATCTGCTTGCCGAGTTCGGGCCGCAACGCCTCATGTGGGGCAGCGACTGGCCGGTGCTGAACCTCAATGGCGATTACGCACGCTGGTACGCGAGTGCGCAGCAGCTTACACAAGCACTTTCCGCAGACGAGCGCGCCGCCGTTTTCGGCGGCAACGCTGCGGCTTTCTATCGGCTTGAATCCGGGCTCGGGGACCATCCAGCCGGTTAGAAAAGGTCCGCCGAACGCCACGAGGCGCGCCTGCGTCGCCATAATGGCCGTTTGCGTCATCCCAACTTCTTCCCGCGATTTCTTCGCTCGATCGCGGCATGGGGGCCTGCTGCAATACGGGGTATCGCCGTGCCGCGCTTCCAACTGGAGTGGCAGATGGTACAAAGACTGGCCGGCAAAACGGCCCTGATCACCGCGGCGGGCCAGGGCATCGGCTACGCGGCCGCCGAACTGTTCGCGCGCGAAGGCGCACGCGTGATCGCTACCGATCTGCGCATCGACGCGCTGGCGGCGCTGCCGGTCGAGGCGCGCAAGCTCGACGTGCTCGACGGCGCGGCCATCACGGCGCTCGCGCAGGAACTGGGCGCGATCGACGTGCTGTTCAACTGCGCGGGCTTCGTGCACGCGGGCTCGATCCTGGAAGCGAGCGAAGAAGATTGGGACTTCGCGTTCGATCTGAACGCGAAGGCGATGTACCGGACCATCCGCGCCTTCCTGCCGGGCATGCTGGCGAAGGGCGGCGGGTCGATCATCAAC